>JBCBDM010000090.1:0-15004 GCA_038529705.1 Bacteroidota bacterium | reverse complement strand
ACCTCTTACAAACCATCAGTCCATTGTTAGTAAGAGGTTCGCCCAAAAGTCTGTGAAGTGACGTAAGTAATTCGATCTCGGGAAATCGATCCGAATCGAACCTGCCCAAGAGCCATTCCTCCGCCAGGGAGAATTTTTCTTCCGAAGTTTGTTGTTTCAGGATCTGTTGATGTAATTCAAGGATTTCGTCTCCGAATAACTCTTGACCAGGAATTACCCTATTGGCAATTTGGTGCAACGGGACATGTACGAAAGGATAGGCTCCATAAGGTTTGAATTGGATGACGAACATTTCGGAATTAGGATGGGCAGAAATAGAAAGATAGTTCTTGTGCATACCAGAGACCCAAACTTTACTAAACGTTCCGGTAGGCTCCAAGGTTCTATTGTCGAAAGTATTCCTCTCCATTCCGTCCAATTCGAACAATATAAAAATGTGTCCGGTAGGAACCACTCGTTCCAAGGAATGATCTGGCTGAAATCCTTTAAAATGGAATATCGACTCGATACACTTGTCGAGAGGGTCCTTTACTATGTGCGTATTAAATATCAACCTTGGATAAATGTAGCACTTATTTTGGAGAATTTATAGGTTATCATTTTCGCTATTAAAAAAGGACTTTTCCCGGGCTTACTCCTGAAGGTGTTCTTGAAGTCTATCGAAAACCGAACCCCATCCATTCATAAAGCCCATCTGCTCTTGTTGCCTGCAATATTCCTCGGTGGGATGTACGACATGAAAGGTAAAGTGGGTTTGCTCACCGGCTTCTTCGAACAGAACCTGCAGTTCCACACCTTCGGTCATAGGTTTAAAGTCTGCCGAGGTAACGATCTTTTGATGATCAACGATCTCTTTATACACGCCTTCCGCAATGAATTCACTCCCATTAGGCATCTCCATGCTGTATTTCCAGGAGCCTCCAACCGCGAAGTTGTGTGCAATAACCTTCGTTTCCATTCCTTTGGGTCCCCACCATTGTGCAATATGTTCCGGTTGGGTCCATGCCTCCCATACTAGTGAAATGTGGGCATTGAAAGTTCTTTGTATAGTGAGGGTGCGATTGTCCGTATGGTCTTTGTTACTCATCGTTCTTATTTTTTGATTGAAGTTGGTTTATATACTGTTCGAAAGAATCTAATTGGTCCTCCCATAGGTTGCGATACTGGTCGATCCATAAGAATGCAGGTATCAGGTTCCTAGCCTGAATTAAACAATGGCGTTCCCTGCCTTTTTGTCGAAAGGTAACGATGCCACATTCTTCCAAAATCTTAAGGTGCTTTGAGATTGCCGGGCGGCTGATATCAAATTTTTCGGCAATTACATTGATACTTAGTGTGTTCGAAGCCAGAAGTTCAATAATGTCCCTTCGTACCGGATCTGCAATAGCCTGAAAAACGTCCCGTCTCATATAAAATGTAACTGTTCGGTTACAAATATAAGGGTAATCATTCGGTTACGCAATTTTTTTATTGATTTTATACTGGCTATGTTGAGCTTCTTAATCGTCGTCCATGGAACAAATACCCTCCTCCAGGTCTTGTTGTGATGGATTAAACAAGTTTGCGCTCACTGTATAGTTGCCATTGAACCCATTATTTGCAAACAATGGGAGTAAGGCGCAGAAATCGCCTAATTGTTCGTTGGAGACTATCGTCATCGGGCCTGTAAGGGATGTTAAGTTGTTCAGGCCTTCGAGACTGGTTAGTCCACCCAGGCTGGCAATGGTAAGTTCATCTTCTATAAAGCTAATATTGCTAAGGGCAGTAAGATCTGCTAATGAGGCATTGATGAATAAATTCAATCGCCCATTTATGGTTGCGAGTCCATCAAGACCATTCAGATTCTGAAGGGAATGAGATCTAATCACTTCCAAAGATCCTACTGAAGACAAGGATTGCAAAGCTGCGATATTGGCCAATTGTTCATTATTGTTAATAGTTAAACGCACCGGAATAGAGTTTATATTGTTTAGACCTTCCAATGACACTAAGGCCGGATTACCAAAAATATTTACTTCATCGACCAATGTAATTCCATAAAGGCCCGAAAGGTCAACGAGGGCATCATTCTCACTTATATTGACGTCTTCTCCTATGGTAGTAATATTTTCAAGACCACTTAGATGCTCCAGAATGCCATTGTTGTAAATGTTCAATCTGCCTCCTACGTTTTGAAGTGCGCTCAAGGCTTCGGTCGTCTCAAGACTAATGTTGTTGGCTATTTTCAAACTTCCCCCTATGGATGTGAGATTTTCCAATCCATCCAGATTTTCCAGATTGGCTACACCGTCAATGGATAACTCACCGCCAATGATCTTAAGGCAGCGCAATGGTTTTAGATCCACTACGGAATTTCCGAATATGGATATCCGGCCCGTAACGGTTTCATATCCGTTGAGAGCGAAGGCACCTATTTGATTTTGTCTGGAAAAGGTTATGGAACCTTCGTATATCCCTCCTTCAATGGTAAGAACCAGTTCTTCACTATATACGGTTCCCACTTTGTTGGTGGCATAGGCGCGAACGTAATAGATCTCTCCTTTCTCAAGGCCCGTAAGTTCCGCAGTGAAATCACCCAAGCCTTCTCCATCTACGGTAAAGTTGTCGTCCAGATTTGGTGTGGGTTCGTGGCTCCAAACCACCCCTCTGGAAGATACCAGTGCCCCGCCACTGGAGGTTACTTCAGCGGTACTCGTGGCCTCGGTAGTGCTTTGTTGTATAACGTTAAGAATGGAAATTTTTGGAAGGGTTAATTCTACTTCCGGGAATGGATTTGGATTCACGGGAGTTGTGGAGGCCGGTTCTTCTGTATCACATGCAAGTAGAAACAGGAAGGCGAATGTTAGAACAATGGATCTCTTCATGACATGTATTTTGGATGGAACAATTTTTTCAGATGGTTCGTTAGAGAAGTATTACCCGAGGCAGCCTTTCTCAAAAGAAAACCGATCTTGTCGTGAAGTTAGAAATATGAAAGCTTTATTACCACCCTTCCAACACAAACTAAGGCGTGAAAAATGAATAGAGGTCTTGAAACTTAAATCAGGGGAAGATTTCCTAAGGATAGGATGAGTCCTATGCGAGAAGTGCCACTAGTACATCGTATTTGGATTTGCGGATCTCTCGGGTATTTGTTGTATGGCATCCCAATGTTCACATATTTTGCCATGATCATCAAACCGAAAAAAATCCATGGTCACATATTCATCATTTCCTGGCCAGGTTTGGTGGGTATGTAATGCCACTAGGTTCCCTTGGGCGATGCATCTTACAAATTCGATGGACTTATTAGGGTATTCCCTTTGCATTTTCTCGAAATATGCAATGAAACCCTCCAAACCATCGGCAACATCGGGGTTGTGCTGAATATATTCAGTACCCACATAGAGTTCTGTTGCCTTTCTGGGGTTTCCTTCATACGCCATTTTGTAGAAGGCGATCGCATTTTCTTTATTGGACTCAAGCATCTTTAGATCATTGTTTTTATACAGGTCTTAGGGTACCAAAGAAGAATAGTCTCCGCCATTTCTTGCTATGTCCCTTACAATAGAAGAGGAGATATGCGAGTATTCCGGACTACAGATCAAAAATACACTATCCACACCGTTTACCTTGTCATTGGCCTGTGCAATAGTTTGCTCGTAGGTAAAGTCTGTAGTATTGCGTAAACCTCTCAGTATGAATTGAGCATCTTCTGCTTTGCAGAAGTCTGCCGTAAGCCCATGATAGGAAGCCACCCGTATCTTGGGTTCTTCCTTAAAAGCTTCTGCTATCCATGCGATACGAACATCCAGGGCCCACATATATTTTTTAGCGGCATTAGTTCCAATCGCTACTATGATCTCATCGAATAGAGGAAGTGCCCTGTTTATGATATCGACATGGCCCACGGTAATAGGGTCGAAGGATCCTGGAAAAACTGCAATGCGCTTCATAGTCTTATGGTTTGGTTACGAAGTTACTAAGTTATTCCGAGTTTCGGGTAAGTGCTTCCTCTATAAGGATTCCGAAGAAGGACTTGAGACTCATACCAGCTTCCCTGGCCTGCTTTGGAATGATACTTTCCGCAGAAAGACCGGGGGTTGTGTTGATCTCTATAAAATAGGGGGTGCCGTTCTGAATAATGAAATCCGTTCGGGTAATACCTTTCATGTTCAACAACTCGTATATGCGTTTGGCTTCTTTTTGAACGGCGAGAGTTTCGGCTTCCGGAATTCTGGCAGGAGTGATCTCTTCGGATTTGCCAAGGTACTTGGCTTCATAATCGAAGAAATCATTTTCAGAAACTATTTCTGTAGGAGCAAGTGCGATGAGTTCTTCTCCTTTTCTGAAAACTCCTACGGAAACCTCGGTTCCCACTAGGGCAGTTTCAATAATGACCTCATGATCTTCTTTGAAAGCCATTTTGATGGCGGGGAGCAATTGGGCGGGTTCAGAAACCTTGCTAACACCAAAACTAGAGCCGGCACGGTTCGGTTTTACGAAGCAAGGAAGTCCGACGGTCTTAATAACTTCTTCGGGATGGAAATCCATTCCTTTGTTGACATAGAAAGAAGTGGCACATTTAATTCCGAAGTCCTTTAAAACAGTAAGGCAATCTCGCTTGTTAAAGCTCAAGGCGGCTTGATAAAAATCGGTGCTGGTTTGCGGTATGCCAATGAGTTCCAGGTAGGCTGCCAAATAACCATCTTCCCCGGGGGTTCCGTGTACGGTGTTAAAGACTACCTCCGGAATGATATCCCTGGTTCCATCACTAAAGCTGAAGTTATCCTTGTTTACCGGATATTGCTTTCCATCTGCAGCGGCATAAAACCATCCTGTCTTTTGAATATGGATGGGGTAAACTTCGTAGATAGAATCATCAATGGCTTCCGAAACGATGGTGCCACTTTGAATGGAGATTCCAAATTCACTGGAATAACCTCCCATGGCCACCGCCACACGTTTTTTTGTCATAACAAATAATTAAAACCAACGTTTAAAAGAGTAAAATTCATCAAATTAATCTAAATATTCATATAAATTAACCGTTTTTTAGTCCTTTTTTCCCTCCGAAAAATTCAGTTCAGTACTAATCCAGTAAATTTACGTTTACTATTTTTGTGACCTAACACCCAACGTATGACATTTTTCAAATTTCTCTTGACCAAGGCCTTTCTCAAACAGTTGGGGCTTGCCGTAGGAGTGCTTATTGTTCTTTCCTTCATTTTGCTTTGGTGGCTTAAATTAACCACCAACCATGGACAGCAGATAGAAGTTCCGGATTTGGCTAAGATGAATCTTGTGCAGGCGGAAGAAGCCCTGGAAGAATTAGACCTTCGATATGAGATCCTGGATACCACAAACTACAATCCTGATTTTCCCTATAAAACAGTCATTGAACAGATTCCGGAGGCTGGGAAATTTGTAAAGGAAGACAGGAAGATTTACATCTCTCTCAATCGTTCCGGTTACCCTATGATACCCGTGCCTCCTGTGGTTGGAAAAACGAAACGACAGGCAGAACCTACCCTCCAGGCAGTTGGGTTTGAAATAGGAAAGGTGAGCTATAGAAGATATATTGCCAAAGATGAGGTTTTGGAACTTCGATATAAAGGAAAGAAGATAAACGCTGGTGATAAGCTCCAAAAAACCTCGGTCATAGATTTGGTATTGGGCGATGGAAAGGGTGGATTGAACAGCGAAGCCATAGAGGAGGCTTCCAACGAGTTGGACGCCAACAGCGGTGAAACCGAAGGGGGAGACAATGGAAATTAGTGGCCCTGAAGAACAGGATATAGGGAATGATGATCTTTACGAACATTTCAGGTTCGTGGCAGATAAAGGACAGCAGCCTCTTAGGGTGGATAAGTACCTTATGAATAAGATCGAGAATGCCACTCGGAATAAAATTCAGAAAGCTGCCAAAGACGGTAATATCTATGTAAACGATACTCCTGTAAAATCGAACTACAAGGTAAAAGCCCATGATGTGGTAAGAGTATTGTTCGAACATCCGCCTTATGAGTTTCTTTTGGTTCCTGAAGATATTCCTATCGATATTATTCATGAAGATGATGCTGTGTTGGTAGTCAATAAACCTGCTGGCATGGTCGTCCATCCGGGACATGGCAATTATAGCGGCACGCTGATCAATGCGCTTACCTTTCATTTTGAAAACCTACCCAATAATAGTAGCAACAGGCCAGGCTTAGTGCATCGCATTGATAAGGACACCAGTGGACTTTTGGTGGTAGCCAAAACGGAAGAGGCAATGACACATTTGGCCAAACAATTTTTTGATAAATCTACAGAGCGTGAGTATGTGGCTCTTGTCTGGGGTAATGTAGAAGAAGACGAAGGTACTATAGAAGGAAATATCGGTCGGCATCCCAAGAATAGATTACAAAATACTGTTTTTCTGGATGACGAAGCTGAAAAAGGAAAGCCAGCAGTGACTCACTACAAAGTTTTGGAGCGATTGGGATATGTTACATTGATCTCCTGCCGACTCGAAACCGGACGTACCCATCAGATCCGGGTTCATTTAAAGCATATAGGCCATACCTTGTTCAATGACGAACGTTATGGAGGGGAAAAGATCCTAAAGGGAACTAGTTTTAGTAAGTATAGGCAATTTGTGGAAAATTGTTTCAAAGTATTGCCCAGGCAGGCGTTGCACGCCCGCACCCTTGGTTTTGTACACCCAACTTCCGGTGAGTCATTACGATTTGAGACCCCTATCCCGGAGGACATGGAAAATTGCCTCGAAAAATGGCGTCATTACTCCAGGCATGTCAAAGACTAAACGCACGATGCGTGGACTATTCAGGATTTCTATTTTGGTATAATTTCTAACGATTCTGGAAGTTCCAAAGCTCGGAGATTATTTATATTTTTACTGAAAAGTTATCTGTATGAAAATCGTCATTTCTCCCGCCAAATCCATGGACTTCGAAAAAGAATTACCGACCTCACGATACTCGGAATCTGCTTTTTTGTCGGAATCTGAACGCCTCAATAAGTTGCTGAAAAAGAAGTCGGCTCGAAGCCTTTCAAAGCTCATGAGTATCTCGGATAGCTTGGGGAGACTTAATTACGAACGAAATCAGGAGTGGTCTCTACCATTTACTTCCTCAAATGCAAGGCCGGCTGTATACGCCTTCAATGGAGATGTGTATCGTGGATTGGATGTCTATAGTTTACCGGAGGATAAAATGGATCAACTGCAAAATACGTTGCGAATTATATCAGGCTTGTATGGAATTCTGAAACCGCTGGACCTTATACAGCCCTATCGACTGGAAATGGGAACCAAATTTCCGGTAGGGGTCAAGAAGAATCTCTACGAATTTTGGAAACAAAAGATCACCAAATCCCTCAATGAAGAATTGGAAGAAGGAGAGTTGTTCGTAAACCTTGCCAGCAATGAGTATTTTAAAGCCATCGATTTGAAAAGCCTCAAAGCCGAAGTAATTACTCCGGTTTTTAAGGATCTTAAAAATGGCGAGTACAAGACGATCATGACCTTCGCCAAGTTGGCCCGAGGGTATATGACGCGATATATTATCGATACCAATGCGAGTACGTTACAGGATTTAAAAGGGTTCAATTATGAAGGTTATGGTTTCAGTGAATCTATGTCAACCGATACCGAACTGGTCTTCATAAGGTAGTGTCTTTTTTTCTACATACACACCCATATCCACCTTATATTCCGGAGAATGCCAGCAAGTTGATTGTGGGTACCTTACCTCCTCCCAGATTTACCACAGGAGATTTAAAGGAAAGGGATGTCAATTTTTGCTACGGGAGCAGGGATGGCCAATTGTGGCCCATTTTGGATAAAATATTTGGGCTGCAATTACTTTTTGAAACTTCGGAAGCGGCCGTGCAGCAGCGAAAATCTTTCCTCAGGAAAAGAGGGGTTGGGATTTGCGATATTGTGGCCTCCGCGCACCGCGATAAAATAGATGCGAGCGATCTGGGAATGCAAGAGGTAGAACTTCGGAATTTGATCGAGATCCTTCAGAAATACCCCAAAGTGGATACCTTGCTCTTTACAGGAGGGAATAGCAAGAATGGCCCGGAATACTTCTTCCGAAGGCTTCTCAAGAAATACGACCTTGACTTGGAAGTAGTTTCAAGTGAAGTACCCCGAATTCATCAATTCCTTCTTCCCGAGAGTTCGAGGAAAATAACAACGGTATCGCTTACGGCACCTTCTGGAGCAGCTAACCGTGCTGTGGGCAGCCTTCAGAAATACAAAGACCTAAAAGATAAAAACCCTGAAATGACTACGGTCGATTTCAGGGTCCTGCAATATCGGGATTTCTTTTAGTTAAGGCTGAAAGCTAAATACCTCCAATGGCGCATTATTGCTTACTACCATATAACATTCCCTGCCCGCCAGGGTAATAGCCTGTAATTGTTTGGCATCCTTGTCTATAAACGGGTCGAACTTCTTGCTATGCGTAAAAGTTCCTTTTCCATCCCCTAGAAGAACGTAGCCATAATTACTATCGTAGCGTATGGTCTCTACTTCCGCATCATAGATAGCACCTACTCCCATGATGTCTAAATGCCCATCGTTGTTTACATCCTTGGAAATGACAGACAAGGTAGGTCCCATTTGCGCTTCATTGGTAAGTGGTGTAAGTTCGAAGGTTCCATTTCCTTTGTTCTCCACATAGACCGTTTCGAAAACATGAGCCTGCAACTGGAAAGCGTCTTTTAGTTTATCTTCTCCATAGATATCCTTCATATCGAGACTGGCAAATTCCTTATAGGTCTTGATCTTGTCCAGGAGGAATGGATTCTGCTCGCTACTACATTCTTTACCGCGTATAGGTACCAATCTACCATCATTCACCTTGGAAAGGGCCATATCGTAAGTTCCACTATTGTCAAAGTCCTTGGCGTAGATATACAGTGGTTTGTCTTTTTTGGGTTGGAACTTATTGTTCTTTCCTAGGTTACCTAGCACATAATCCATGTCGCCATCACCATCGAAGTCACCCTGGGTAGCACTAAACCACCAACCTTCGGTTTGGTCCAAGCCGTTCATATTTTCAACTTTTGAGAAACTTCCGTTGGCGTTATTGAAAAATGTAGGTTGCATCCATTCGCCTACGGCCAGAAGATCCAGATCGTTATCCCCGTCATAATCCGTAAACAGCGCTTGAGATACCATTCCCATTTCCATCAAGGTATTATGATTGGCAGTAACGTCGCTAAAGGTTCCATTTTCATTTTTAAGCAAATAGGAACGTGGGGGATTGGGGTAGTGTCCCGGAACCACGTTTCCTCCCACAAAGAGGTCCAGGTCTCCATCCTTATCGTAATCTCCCGCAACAATGGCTTTCCCGGAGGTAAGCATGGTGGGTAACGCTCTGGAGGCCTTTTTAAAGTTTCCTTTTCCGTCATTGATATAGAGTCGATCCTGGAGTAAAGGGCTATTCGCTTTCAACTCATAGCCTGCACTTACCACATAGAGGTCGGGATCGTTGTCATTGTCTGCATCAAAGAAGATGGCATTGGCATCTTCATATTTGGCTTCCGATTTCCATAGGTTTTCATTGGTTTTTCTGAAGGTCCCATCCGGGTTTTGAAGATAGGAAGCTGCGGTTGCTCCGGCTGCATTGCCAATAAATACATCTTCAAGTCCGTCCCCGTCGACATCTGCTTTTGCGATACCCGTTCCTTTGGTCGATTGTTTTTGGGGAAGTAGCAGTTGTAAGCTATAATCATTAAAAGCATTTTCCTCGTGTTGGTAGTTGAGTCCGAGAGCCATTGGGTCATAACTCAGTTTTGTGGAATGGTATTTTACCAAGTCCAGGGATTGATCGGTGGCCGTACTATAATCAACGGTAATTAAAGAATTGATGGTTGGGGCTTCAATTTTTGAAACTTTGCCATCTGCCCATTTTACAGTGATGGCCTTTACGTTAGACTGCTCACCAAGGCCAAAGTTGAGCTGGTTGGAAGTGCCCGATTCATATCCACGGTTCATATACATTTCGATGAGCTGTGTTCTTTGATCTTCTTCAACATAGACCTGGCTCCCCACCGCAAAAGGATTATTCTGCGGGCCTTTTAGCTGCACCTGGATGTAGTTTTGGTTGGAATTATTCTTGTAAATGCCTGCAGGGTCATAGAGGTTGTTGGTGATGATCTCCAGGTCCCCATCGTTATCCAGATCGGCATAGGAAGCTCCATAGGATAGACCCGGATCTTCCAGTCCCCATTCTTTCACTTTTTTAGCGAATGAAAAATCCCCGTTGTTCTTGTAAATATGATTGTTCATCTTCTGACGAGGATAAATTTCAAGAAGGTCATCCAGCAAGATAGACTCTCCTCGATTGTATTTATCTCGAACTATTTTTCTGGAATCCTGATTGGTGTAATCTCGATCCACTCCATTAGAAACAAAAATATCCTTCAAACCATCATTGTCGAAATCTGCCAGTAGGGGGGACCAACTCCAGTCTGTTTTTACCACTCCGCTCAATTGCCCGGTTTCCTGGAATTTGCCGTTGCCCACATTGTGATGTAACATATTGGCCATATAGGCATAGCCATAGCCTATTTCCACCAGGGTGTTGAATCCTTCCATGTCCATTCCTACCATATTTTCCTTCGCCCGGGCGTAGTTGTCGGAAAGCATATCTACGGTGATGAGGTCTGGTAAAAGATCATTGTTCAGGTCGGCAAAGTCACTCCCCATACTGTTGGCAGACATATGGTTGAAGCGCTGGTTCATTTCATTTCTGAAGGTTCCATCACGCTGGTTGATATACATCATGTCTGGCTCTAGAAAATCGTTGGACAAATAGATGTCGTCCCAGCCATCATCGTTAAAATCGGAAATCACTGCGCCTAGTCCCCAGGCCTTGTTCCAGAGTCCGGCTTGTTTGGTTACCTTGGTAAATCGCTCACCATCATTACGATACAACTGATCGCTGGTAATCTCTTCCTTCTGAGCCTGTATCTTTCCGCTTACCTTCGTGTTATTGTCAAAGTCATAGCGGTAATTTACCAGGTATAGATCCAGATCGCCGTCCTTATCATAATCGATTGGATATATTTGAGTAGAGAGCCCCGGGTCATCTATCCCCCATTTCTTAGCATCCTCTTTAAAGGTTCCGTCTTTTTGATTGACAAAAAGCAAATTTCTTCTGGCATCAGTGTCCTTAAGGGAGGCTGCTTTACACACATAAATATCGAGCCAGCCGTCGTTGTTCACATCGAACATGGACACGCCTGAGGAGAAACCGGAAAAATCTTCTGTTTTCGACGAAATTGTAATGTCGTCGAACTTTAGACCTCCCTTATTGAGGTACAGTTTGTTAGGGCCTACATTGGAAACAAAATAGAGGTCCTGAAGGCCATCGTTATTGATGTCTCCAACGGCCACTCCCGCCCCCGAATAAATGTACATATAATTGAGGTAATTGAATTCGTTGGTCTGTACCAGGTTATTTCTGAATTTAATATTGGATTCCTCTGGCAGCACCTTAGTAAATAGGGTGTTAGCGCCTTCGGTGAAGCCTCCTTTTTTTTCAGATGGGGTGTTGTTTTCCTGACAGGAAAATAGAAAGAAACAGAAGGTGAAAAGAGGTAATATGAAACGCATTAGTTATGATTGTTGTTGTTGAATAAAAACAAATATAGGAAACTTTAAAATTACATTTTTAAGCTACTTTTTTAACAATTCAAAATGCGCTTTGCCGATATTTTATGCCGTTCATCTTTTTTACCATAAGGTGTCGTTTTTTTTGATTTGGTAACGTAAAATTTTTTCTATCTTAACAAACTATTAACTATAACTGATTTAATTAAATTTTCAACTTATGAAAAAAATTACCTTATTATTTATGGCACTTTTCATGAGCGGTTTGGCTTTCGCCCAACCCGCAAATGACATGTGCATGGATGCCATTACCTTGACCGGGGATGGCGTGGTAAGTGGAACAACCGTGGGTGCTGCGGTTGAAGGCGTTCCTTTTTGCGGGACCAGTTCCACCTCGCCAGGTGTTTATTACACGTTCACAGATGGTTCTGGAACAGGTTCCATGGTGACGCTTAGTTTGTGTGGAGGCGCGACCTTCGATACGAAGATTGGTGCATTTACAGGAACTTGTGGGGCACTGGTTTGCGAAACTGGTCTTGATGATTTCTGTGGATTGCAATCTGAAATTTCGTTCATGACAGACGGTTCTTCAACTTACTATGTGTTAGTGCACGGTTTTGGTGGAGCTAGCGGTCCTTTCGATTTGACCGTTTCAGGCCTTCCTGCTGCTCCCGGCCCAGCGCCAATCGGGGAATGTGGTGTAGGTTTACCTGCTGCGTTTGATCCACCGAATACGGTTATTTCGGCGGCTACGGTTTCCGATACTGGTGTTATTGGTACGGATTATACCTTGGATAATGTAGAAATTGACATTCAGTCTAACTGGCCAAACGATGTTTCTATTTCCCTGGAGTCGCCAGCGGGAACTACGCTAGATTTGTCTAGTAACAACGGTGGTGGTGCTGATCCCATTGATGCTGTAATTCAATTTACAGATGCTTCTGCCAATGACGTGACTGCCTGGACTGGTGGTGCGCCGGCTGCAGATTATCAACCGGAAGGTGGATTGTTCAATACGGTTTTTGCCGGAGAATCCGTCACGGGTGATTGGACCTTTACTCTGAATGATGCTGGTTTTGGAGATGGCGGTACCTTAAGAAGCTATTGTATTAATTTCGCTCCTATCGTTGGAGATCCTCCTGTAATTAGTTGTCCAGCTAATATCGCCGCGAGCACGGACCCAGGAGCTTGTGGAGCTGTTGTGAATTATGCACCGGCTGTGGCAATTGACCCTGACGGGGATTTAGATACGGTCGTACAGATTTCGCCGGACCCTATGGTACTCGGCTCAGGGGATGAATTCCCGGTGGGAACAACCACAGTGACCTTCAGGGCCACAGACCTTGCCGGTAATTTCTCTGAATGTTCCTTCGATATTGTAGTAACAGACGATGAAGATCCTACCATCACCTGTTCTGACCTAACGGTCGAATTAGACGCTGCCGGTATGGCAACCGTGGTTCCAGGAGATGTTGCTATGGCAGACGATAACTGTCCTGGCGTTGTCATGGAATTTGGTGGTGCTGGTACTCCGGGAAGTTTAACGACTACGTTCGCTAACAACAACGGACAATCCGGTAATATGTTCGACATCGTTGCCTTAAATGATATCACTATCAACTCCTTCGATATCAATATGGATACAGGAGTGACAGATGTGGCCGAAGTATATTTCAAGACCGGACCTTACTTACCGTCAATCGGTACTCCAGGAGACTGGACGCTGGTTGCTTCTACAAGTGTTACCTCTGCAGGGGAAGGAGTTCCAACTCCTTTGAACCTGAATTTAGGTATAGCGGTTCCAGCGGGTAATCAAGTAGCATTTTATGTGACACTTACCACAACCACTGCTATTAACTATACCAATGGTAGTACGACAGGTGCACTATTTGCTAGTGATGCCAACCTTGAATTCTATGAAGGTGCCGGACTTCCTTATCCGTTCTCTGGTAACTTCAACCCAAGAGTATTTAATGGTAACATTATTTATGAAACAGGAGGAGTTCCAACTCCGTCGTTGGATTTCACTTGTGCTGACGTAGGAGTTAATGTAGTAACGGTAACCGCTACAGATGCTTCTGGTAACACAGCTAGTTGTACAACCAACATTACCGTGGAGGATAACATCGCTCCGGTAATTGCTTGTATAGGTGAGCCAGCTACCATTACAGACTCGGCTACTTCCTCTCCAGGAACTGCGATTACAGATAATGCTACGTTTACAGATGTAATCACCGTAACCGACGATCAAACCATAACAGATCTCAATGTAGACTTAGATATCAACCATACATGGACGGGTGACCTTATTGTTACTCTAGAATCGCCAGCAGGAACTCAGGCTGTTATCTTCGATGGTAATGCCGATGGATGTTCTGCGAATGACCTTGTTGTTCTTTTAGATGATGAGTCTGCTAACCCATTAGACTGTGATCCTTCAGGAACAGGTACGGGAGGTGATGCCTTCCCATTAGGAGATTATATGCCGTCTAATCCACTTTCCGTATTTGACGGAGAAAGTTCCTTAGGAGACTGGACGTTATCCATTGAGGATGATGCAGGTGGAGACCAGGGTACCTGGAACTCCTGGACAGTGAGCTACTCGTATGACTTGGTTGCTACTCCGTTAGAAGTAGACTTAGATGCTATGGGTAATGCTACTATCAACGCATCCGATCTACTTTTAAGTGTGGATGAAGCTTGTGGATGGACAGCTACCGTAGGTGGAACTACCACTGCTAGTTTAGAGACTACTTTTGTAGGTGGAAATGGTTTTGAAGGAAATATGTTCGATATCAATGCCATCAACGAGGTGACCATCAACTCCTTTGATGTGAACCTGGACAACGGCGTTGTAGACGATGTTGAGGTATGGGCTAAGGTAGGAACCTATGTAGGTTCTGAAAGCACGATGGCGGACTGGACGTTGATCGGAACTGCGGCAGGAATTACTTCTGCCGGTGATGGTCTTCCAACCCCATTGAACCTTTCTTTAGGATATACCATCCCAGCGGGTGAGTTACATGCTTTCTATGTAACTACTGTCAACGGAGGTGGAATGAACTATACCAATGGTACGGCTGTAGGTGATGTATTTGCCAGTGATGCCAACATCGAGTTCTTGGAAGGAGCCGGTGGAGGATACTTCAGTGTGACCTTTAGTCCACGTGTATTCAATGGAAATATCTACTATGAAGCAAACACTGCTTCTACGACCATCGACTTTACTTGTGAGGATCTGGGTGAGAACCTGATCGAGGTAACGGTAACAGACGACAGTGGAAATGTTTCTACTTGTATGGCGACTGTAAACGTTAACGACGTTACAGATCCTATCCTAATTTGTATGGATGTAACCATCGAGCTAGGTCCTGATGGAACAGCCGTAGTAGA
>JBCBDM010000089.1:0-15051 GCA_038529705.1 Bacteroidota bacterium | reverse complement strand
GTCGGGGGTTCGAATCCCTCAGCGCCTACATCATTCACAATCCCGATGCTAATGCATCGGGATTTTCTTTTGGTGTAGCCAAAAGAAAAGGTTGTTTTGGCCTAGCTAAAATAGGGGTTGTGATTGCATTAGTGGTCTCGCACTAGGGAAAGTCAATCCCACAGAAGATAGGCGCTTCGGGTTCGAACGCCCTACGCCGGCTGGCTCCTTCGCTAGATTTGTCCACAGGACAAATCCTTAGCGCTCGGTCCTCTCAGCGCCTACAACAAACAAAAAAATCCACGCTGAGAGACGCGGATTTTTTATTTTCTAAAATTTGGATCGATCCATTGGAAACCTTGGCAAATTGAGAAATGAATTCGTAACTTTACGCTTTGGAGTGTTAGCTCAGTTGGTTCAGAGCACTACCTTGACAGGGTAGGGGTCACTGGTTCGAATCCAGTACACTTCACTCTTATAACCATCCCAATACCTAGGTGTTGGGATTTTTGTTTTGTATACGTTCCCACATCTTGTCGGCATTCAATCTAAAAGTTCCTACGTGATCAAAATGGCACTCTTCGGGTGCGATGAGGGAAAGGAAGGATTGTTGGTCTGTGTCGCGATATAAGTGATAGGTTTCTCCAACAATGGGCTCGAAGCTAAACTTTGCATGATAGACCAGGTTGTTGTATTCAAATTGCTCCATCAAGGCATCAAATTCGGCTTTTAGTTCACCATACCGGGCTTTCACCTGCTTGTTGACCTTGTCGATGTTGGTGTTTTTCCAGGCGGTAGTGTCATGGGTGATGATAGCAGGGGCGCCTACATTAGTGGCGTACGGTTTTAGCGATGCATCATAGCGTTCATCTTCCTCATTGAAAACGACTGGGTCGGGTTTCTTGCTCATCTCCTTTTGGAAATTTTATTGTTGGTAATATGTCTTTGTCGATTGCATTTAAATCTCGACGCTCTGTCTTCAAAGTTACGAAGTTTTGTGTGTTTTGTCTTTCGACCTTGCACACGCTTTCTCCACATTCTGAAACTAGAGGGTTTCATCTCTTTTCTCATAAGATCAATAACTTCCTGTTCTTTGAGTCCAAATTGTAACAGAATGGCATCGAACGGGGTTCGGTCTTCCCATGCCATTTCTATGATGCGATCGAGATCCCGGAGCGATAGATTTTTTGTTGGATGGCTTTTCATGCTATTGTGGTTTAGTCGAAGTTATTCCGATCTGCCAGGGTGTGTTTCTTTAAAATTCTAAAACTTTCGGCTTGCACTAACGGGTCTGTACGCATGCTCCAAAGTGTTTCGCTTGCATGTTTCCTGGTTTCCGATAGTTCAATGATCGGTTTGGGGTAGTCTTTCCCAATTTCGAAATTGTGAAATTTCTGTTCCATAGGAGTCATGAGATTAGGTTGATGTATGAATTCCTTTGGGATATGCTTTAATTCTGGCACCCAGGTTCTAATAAATTCACCCTCCGGATCGTGTTCCATACTGTTCTTTACAGGATTGTAAATTCGAAGCATATTGATGCCAGTTTCCCCGGCCTGCATCTGCAATTGAGGATAATGGATTCCGGGTTCAAAATCCAGGAACTGTTGAGAGAGATGAGCGGTAGCATCTTGCCAGGGTTGCCAGAGATTATGGGTAAAGAAGGATACCAACAATGCACGCATTCGAAAGTTTAAGTACCCTGTTTCGTTAAGGCAACGCATGCAGGCATCCACCAATGGATAGCCGGTCTTGCCTTCTCTCCATGCTTTTTGGAATGAAAGAGATATTTTTTTCTTTAGTTTACCATAGCCTCTATTAATGCTTTCAAATTCCATGCGATCCTCCATTTCAAACTTCTGAATGAAATGAGCCTGCCAGCGCAATCGAGACGTAAACCCATCAATGGCTCGTTTGTGTTTACTGTCTTGTCTAAATGTTTTTGCAAACTGCCATACTTCCCTAATAGAGAGATTTCCCCATGCAAAATAAGGAGATAACCTGCTACATCCTTTACGGGCCAGGGTGGGCTTGGAGATATATCTATTGTAATTTATATATCGCTCTTGGAAGAAAGACTTTAAATACTTGTTTCCCATGGAAGTTCCTCCCTTTTGAAAGCTTGTAAGCGTGGGTGTAGCAAGGCTTACAAAGGTCAAGTAATCTTCGACAATTTCAAGGTCCGTAATGGGAATAAAACTGTTCATTTTTGGCTGATATGGGAATTGCGGTGCCTTCATATAATCTTCCCATTGGGTTCGCCATTGCGTCCTATCTTTTCTACCGCGGAACACTCCATTCTGAATATACTCGTTCCATTGAATTAGGTTGTTCTTGCAAAAACGCGCAAATTTCCTGTCTCTCTCATAAGTAACGCGTAGTCCCGTTTCCTGATGAGAGAAAATTTTTGTGATTTTCCAAAACTGTTGTAACGTGCTAATTACTGGAATTACTTCAGATCCCACTGCAAGCACTTTGGTGTTTTGCTCCGCCAACTTCCGGTTGAGATCCAGGATGGATTGTTTTATAAAATTCCAGTGACGACTACTATAGTGTTTGTCGCTCATTAAACTTTTTTCAAATACATACAGTATCAGGACCGGTTTATCAAATTCCAACGCCTTGAAAAGTGCTTCATGGTCTTGCAGTCGCAAATCCCTTTTCAACCAAACGATATGGACCTCTTTCCCTTTAGTATTCATTTGGATTTGATATGATGTGTTGAGCTCTTTCTCTATGGGCATGCAATAGTTCAGGCTTCATTTTGTCCAAAAGGTTTAGCATCATTCCCATACGTCTGTTCTGTTCGAAATGCGATCGCTTTTCAGCTAAAAAGTTCCAATAAAGAGAATTAAAAGGACAAGCTTTTTCTCCTGTTTTGTCGGAAACATTATAGTGGCAAGACTTACAATAATTGCTCATCTTATTGATATAGCTACCACTAGATACATAGGGCTTTGTGGCGATCTTACCTCCGTCCGCCCATTGACTCATTCCTCTTGTATTCGTAATCTCTACCCATTCTATGGCATCTATGTAGATACCCAGGTACCATTCGTCTACTTGATCCGGGTCACATTGGGTGAGCAAGGCGTAATTTCCTGTGATCATGAGTCGTTGAATATGATGTGCATAAGCGTTTTCGAGGCTTTGTTCAATACTCTTGCGCATACAGAGCATCTTGGTTTTGCCCGTCCAAAAAAAGTCGGGGAGCGGATGAGTGTTTGCCAGGATATTCAATCCAGCGTAGTTTGGCATTTCCTTCCAATACATACCTCTCATATATTCTCTCCAACCCAAGATCTGTCGGACAAATCCTTCTACCTGAGAAATATGGATGGAGTCTAAATTCCTTCTCCAATGTGCGATCACGGTTTCCATCACCTCTTTTGGCGAGATCATTTTGCAGTTGAGAGCAAAAGACAACCGGCTGTGAAAAAGATATTTTTCATCAGGATCCATCGCATCCTGGTAGTCGCCAAAGTGTTCCAATAGTTCTTGACAAAAATGATTTAGAATTTCCAGGGAGCTTTCCCTGGTCGTTGGCCAGGTAAAAGATTCGGCATTGATGGTACCAATAGTCTTTATGTTTTGGGACTCCAGCAGTGCCGTGAGATTCGATACATTTATTGCAGTTTCATTGAGAGAGGGGACGTTGGGGGTTCCTTTCCACTTTTTCCGATTGGAATGGTCGAAGTTCCACTGTCCACCTTGCGGAGTTTCTCCGTTGAGCATCAGAATACCATGTTTCTTCCTCATATAGCGATAGAAGTACTCCATGGTGAACTGCTTTTTGCCTTTGAAGAATGTTGCTAGTTCCTCTCTCGTGGTTAAGAAATGTTCGGTGTCGAAAGCCTTTGATTCTATCGTAAGATGCTTGCAAAAATTGCGCAATTGTTCGTCAAGCCGATATTCGTCGGGTAATAGGTATTCAAATCGCTTGGCGTTTTCAGTGGCTATAATTCTTTGGATGTTTGATGTTAATTCTTGCGTGTTCTCATCGGCATCCAATGGCAAGTACAGCACCCTATGTCCTTGTTTTTCTAATTGAGTAGCGAAATTTCTCATGCTTGCGAAAAAGGCTACAACTTTCTGAATATGATGCGTTACGTAGTTGGTCTCCTGCTTCATTTCGGCCATGAAATAGAGGATACTATCATCGGGCGTCTCAAACCAGGAATGTTGAAGATTAAGCTGGTCTCCTAAGATAAGTCTTACTGTCATCTCTAAAACATTTGATCTTGAAGCCAAAGCTTTTGGAAAATGTGATTGGTGTCATAGCGCTCGGCCTGAAACTTAATGTTGAATTGCCGATCCCGAGGATCGTTACCAACTCCCGCAACATACATCCAATTTCCATAGTTGCTGTGTACATCGTAATCGATAAGCATAGATTCGAAGTAAGCGGCACCAATACGCCAATCCAGCTGCAAGTGTTTGGCAAAATATGAAGATACATTTTGACGCCCTCGATTGCTCATCCATCCGGTGTTTTTTAGTTCGATCATGTTGGCGTTTACAAAGCGTTCGGGAGTTTTACCATCGATCCAATCTTTAATGAGGTCACTATCGGTACTCCAGGAGTAATCCTTGTTGAGGATGCCTCCTATTTTAAAAATGCTGTTATCGTACTGAAGCGAAATATATTTGAAGAAATCCCGCCAGATCATTTCGAAGATTAACCAATAAGTAGATTCATTTTTTTCTACTTCGGCTTCGTATTGTTTGATTTTGTGATATACCGTTCTCGCGGAAAGACTTCCATTGGCTAGCCAGGGGGAAAATTTTGAGCTATAGTCCGGACCAATGAGGCCGTTACGCGTCTTCTTGTAAACAGAAAGATTTCTGGTATTCCAAAAATAGTCCTGTAAGCGATTTGCCGCTTCGGTTTCACCTCCTTTAAAGGGGAAGGCGGTTCTGGGGTCAATTTCAAAAGAGGTAAATCCTAGATCCTCCAACGTCGGAATCTGTGTAGGGTTCGGAAGGAGATTCTCTTCAGGAAGAACATCATCTGTCCTTACTTCTTCTTTAATGGTTGCGTATCGCTCACATTTCCTTCTGAAGTTGGTGAACACATCAGGAATGTTGTTTAAATCGAATGGAATTCCTTCCGGGTGAAATAAGAACTGGTCGTAGGTGTGGGTCCATATCACTGTCTGCATACCATCACTGGTGCGCAGCGCTTTCTCAATGGAGGTTTCCTCGGGCGTCCACTCCTTTTGAAGATATATGCTCTGCACGGAATGTTTTGCGATGAAATGGGGAAGGGTATCTTCCGGTGTTCCAAAAAACACAAAAAGTGGAATATTTCTTTTCTCCAGGTTCTCTCGCAACTGTCCAACCGAATCGATAAGAAATTGCGCACGAAATTTTTCTGTTTTCCTAAAGCCAAAATCAGATCGTCCAAAATGCCGGGGATCAAAACAATAGACACTTAAAACCCTATCGTTTGACACAATTGCCTTTCGTATGGAATGATTGTCATGTACACGGAGGTCGTTCCTAAACCATATGAGTCCGGTTGACGCCATAATCTTTTTTGTTTCTACGGCAGCGCTCACTGCAGTATTTCACCTCCTCCCAGTCTTTTTTCCACTTTTTTCGCCACAGAAATGAGCGGTGACAAACTTTGCATACTTTGGAAGGAAGCCTATTCTTTTTCATATTTGTTTAACAAAATAACAAAAAAGATAAACAAAACTATGTTAAGGATGTAAGAAACTATTCCTAATTCTTAAAAAATATGGGGTCTAGGGATTAGATGAGTTCTAGTACACGCTCTAGGGCCATACCTCTCGATCCTTTGATGAGAATGAAGGAATTGTTCAGGCCTAAGGAAGGTAGGTAACTAACCAGGTCCTCAAATTCTCGAAGTCGATGCATATGTGAGGCATTGGTTTGTGTATGATAGAAATTCTCTCCTACCAGCAATGTGGTGCCTATGGGATATTTTTCCAGGAAATTTACGATGGCCTGATGTTCGGTTTCGGCTTCGTCACCTAGTTCGAACATGTCACCGAGAATGAGGAGCTTAGCCGCTCCTGTAGCCTGCTTAAAGTTTTCAAGAGCAGCCATCATACTGGTTGGATTCGCATTGTAGGCATCGAGAATAATTTTATGTCCGTTCTTCTCTACTATTTGAGAGCGGTTCATGTTGGGGACGTAGGTCTCAATGGCCGTTTGAATCTTTTCTGAAGGAATTTCAAAGTGTTTTCCAATGGCTATGGCCGCAGCGATATTGTGATAGTTGTAAACACCGACCACTTGACTCTTTGCCCTTTGGCCATTAAAAGCTACCTCTACCGTATGGGAGGCATCGATGAGGGAAATGTAATGGTCTTGCTCTTCATTTCCGAAGGATATGCGTTTGAGGCTCTTGGTGAGCTCCAGCTGTTTTGGATCGTTGGCATTTACGAAAACCGTTCCGGCCGTTTTGGAAATATGCTTATACAACTCACTTTTCCCGCGAATGACACCTTCTAAACTCCCAAACCCCTCCAAATGAGCCTTTCCAAAGTTGGTTATATAACCAAAATCAGGCTCTGCTATCTTGCATAAAGCCTCGATCTCCTTTACATGATTGGCTCCCATCTCTACGATACCAATTTCAGTTTGTTCGTTCATATTAAGTAGGGTGAGTGGTACCCCAATATGGTTGTTCAGGTTACCTCGGGTTGCCGAAGTCTTGAATTTCTGAGAAAGCACCGCATTGATCAATTCCTTTGTGGTGGTCTTGCCGTTACTCCCTGTGAGCCCAATAATAGGAATGGCCAATTGCTTTCTATGGTAGTTGGCTAGTTTCTGTAATAAACTGAGTGAGTTTCGGCATAAAATAGTTTCGCCTGTATTCCTGTGTTTCGCGATATCATCGATAATTACCTTATAAGCGCCTTTATCCAGGGCTTCCTGGGTAAACTCGTTGCCATTAAAATAATCGCCTCTGAGGGCTACAAATAAACAATTCTCGGTTATTTTCCGGGTGTCTGTGCAAATTCCACTACTTTCCAGGAAGATTTTATACAGTTGTTCTATTTTCAATTCGGTTCTTTTTGGGAAGAATAAAAATACAAAAAACCCTCCGAAGCTTCATGCTATGGAGGGTTCTTTCTATTGAAACTATTTTAGATTCTTAGTGTCTTGGACGTTTTCCTTTTTTGGATTTTGAGCCCACTCTGGACATTGCACAACGGAAACCAATGTAATCCGTAGCCATATCCTGAGGGAAATAACGTCTCTGGGCTGGGTCTAACCAATAATCACGGTCTCTCCAGGATCCTCCCTTGTATACGCGAACCTGATTGTCGATAAGTGTCGTTCTGGTGGAAGATTTGTCATATTGACGATCCAGGTCGCTGGAGTTACCCAAGCTATCCACAGCTGCACTCACACGGTGTCTCGGTGAGTTGTACATACGCTTGGTGTCATCCAACTCCTCTTCATCATCTTCACTTCCAAAAGACTGATAGTATCTTGTAGATCGTTTATCACCATCTCGGTAATCACGGTTGTCTGCTGTCGAGAAATTTGTTCTCAGATACGTTTCGTTCTCATCGATAGGCACTTCGTAAATCTCACCCGGTAGGTTTCTAGCTACGATCTTACCATTGCTTAAGGTATCATAAACAATAGAGTCTGCAGTAACTACGCGTATCTTACCTTCCTCATCGATTGCATTTTTGGTATAGATATTACCTCGATAGTAATTAAAATCGTTAAACTCATCATCCACAATGGGGCGGTAAACGTCGGCAACCCATTCGGCTACATTACCAGCCATATCATACAAACCAAAATCGTTAGGTTCGTATTGCTTAATTTCCGCTGTGATATCGGCACCGTCATCACTCCATCCTGCAATTCCGCCATAATCACCATCTCCTTGTTTGAAGTTGGCCAATTGGTCACCACGAGATCTTCTTTTTCCCGAACGAGTATATTGCCCGTCCCATGGGTATTTCTTTCTACCTCTGTAAACGTTGTAGTTTCTCAAGCCTACAAGACCGAGTGCGGCATATTCCCACTCCGCTTCCGTAGGTAGGCGGTATGAGGGTAATAATAAACCATCTTTACGTTGAACGTACAGATTGGTACTGTCTTCATTTCTTTTTGCTAAAGATTCAGAACGCTTTCCACCTCTGGTAATAGAATCGTTTCCACCATACGCCATGGTAGGTGCATTTAAATAAGTTTCCGTACTGAAAATTTCACCGGGTTGAGTTTCATATCTAGATCCTCGAGCGGTAATCCCTTCTTCCTCTAGGATCAATTCATTAACACGATCCGTACGCCAGTTACTAAACTCTACTGCCTGAACCCAACTAACTCCCACCACGGGATAATTGGCATAGGCAGGGTGACGAAGATAGTTGTTGGTCATTACTTCGTTGTAACCCAAGCGGTTTCTCCATACCAAAGTATCCGGTACGGCTCCGTCGTAAATTCGACGATATTGCTCTTCACTTGGAGGGAATACTTGTTTGATCCAATCTAGGTACTCAAGGTACATTAGGTTGGTTACTTCCGTTTCGTCCATGTAAAAGGACTGCACGTGCTGCTGATTTGGAGAATTGTTCCAATCATGCATAGGGTCGTCTTGTACTCTTCCCATTGTAAAAGTACCTCCTTCGATAAACACTAGACCGGGGCCGGTTTCTTGCTCTTTTGCTTTGGGGTTGTACTGGAATCCGCCTTCTTTGGCGTTCATCTTCCATCCGGTAGCTCTGGAGCTGTTTGTATAGTCTCTTGACTTACTACAACTTACCAATAGAGTGGTGGTAGCTACCGCGATAAATAGCTTTAATAATAGGTTTTTTCTAAAGTTCATAGTTTCAAATATGAAAAAATTGGGTTCGCAATATAGTAATTAACGATAAAAGAGCAATATTATTTTAATAATAATGCGCTGTAAAGGTTATGGGCCGTAAAACGACCAACTCATAACGCATCCCTTTTTGAATTATTATCTCAAGGGGTATTTCTTTCAAAAACTTTAAAAAAAGCTTCATACTAAGTGTATATTTGAAGCGTTATTTGTTATGATGAGAAAATTACTTTTGCTATTTGTTGGTTTTATTCTTACTGGTAGTACCTATGGACAGAGTAGGAATGTTAACATTTATTGGGATTTCGATGGCCTTGAAAGGTCTGCAGATCTTACTTCCAAGTCTGTAGACGCAGATACCAGGCGTGAAAGGCTCATTGCAAAAATAAATCTTCAACTAGAACCGGATAAGCTTAGCTACCACCACCAATGGGAAGATACGGGCTTTGCCAATGAGAATTCCATACAAGTAAGTAATGTATCTTACGGGACCCTGACACGTGAGGAACAGGCAAGAGTAAATTTACAATTGGTCCCAAATCAACTTCAGTATTCCATTGCCAGTACAAAAGGGCGTGATATTATCTACACCATGGTTAATATATCTCCTGTAGTAAGGGTAAATGGACAATTGCGAAAGGTATTATCGTTTACCGTCAACTACACGTACAAGGCACGAAGTAGAAATCTTAAGAGGTTTCCCATTACTAATTCAGTTTTGGCAACGGGGGACTGGTATCAATTTAAAGTCGAGAAAACAGGAGTCCATCGTATTTCTAAGTCTTTTTTGAATGATTTGGGAATGAATACCGACGGAATCAACCCGCGTAATATCAAAATATATGGCCATGGAGGTAAACCCCTGCCCTTGCCGAATGAGGATAATCTCACCCTGGACCTGCCTGAAAATGCCATTCAAGTAGTAGGAGAGGAGGACGGCAGTTTCGATAACAACGATTTTATCTTGTTCTATGGGACGGCAACGGAAGGATTTGATGAACGTAGTTTTTTTGAAAACCGGAGTTTTCTTAATCCGTACAGCGACGAGTCCTATTATTATATTACGGTGGGTCCTGGTCCGGGAAGAAGAGTCTCTAATATGGTGGAGCCCACGAGCAACGGTATTATCATCAATCAGTTCGATGAGGTGCAATTTCACGAGCTAGATGAGTTTAGTCCTGCCAAAGTAGGAAGAAAGTTTGTTGGGAATCGTTTCGATATCGAAAACGAGCAAAGTTTCGAATTTACCTTCCCGAATATGGTTACAGGGCAACCGGTAACGGTTGAAATACGTGCGGCTGCGGCTTCGGAAAGCTCAACCAGTATGTCCGTTTCTATTAATTCTACAAGTGTGAGTCCTATGGAGTTTGGTTCCATTAACGACCCAACACTCTTAAGAACCGATTTTGTGAGGGAAGAATTTCCGGCTTCGGGAGAGACTATAACTGTTGATTTGGTATACAATAACGCAGGGAATCCCTCGAGCGTAGGGTATCTGGATTACATACGTGTAGATGCGGTACGAAGCCTACAGATTACCGATGGCCAATTGCCATTTCGCTATTATGCAGCGGCCAATCTTTCCGGAATAGGGGAATATCAACTTTTAAATACCTCTAATATTACGCAAATATGGGATGTTACAAATCCTGCGTTCATTAGTGCGAAACAGAATGAAACGGGAGGTACGATGAACTTTAAGGCGAATTTGGGCGAAGTTCGAGAGTATGTCGCTGTTCATTCGAATGATTACTTCGCGCCTGTAAAGGGAGCTATCACGCAAATACCAAATCAGGATTTAAAGGGAAGTATCTTCAATAATGCTTCCGGAAACTTTGAGGATATCGACTATCTAATCGTTACAGCCCCTTTCATGCTCCAACCAGCACTGAGATTGGCCAATCATCATAAGAATACGACCGGCCTAAGAGTGAAGGTGGTGACCACCGATAAGATCTATCATGAATTCAGTTCAGGAAAGCAGGATATTAGCGCTATTCGGAATTTCGTGAGGTACATTTATGAAAATGGATCTTCGGAGGCAAATAGGATAAAATACCTTTGTCTTTTTGGGGATACGTCTGTAGATATGAAAAATCGATTCCCCAACAATAATAATATTGTGCCCACCTATCATACCATATCCAGTGAAAGTACACTTAGGTCTTACATGACAGACGATTTCTTCGTATTCATGGATCCGGAAGAAGGAAATCTGGAGAATCCCTTGGAAGAAAAGTTAGATCTGGCGGTGGGGAGAATATTAGCAGATAATGTTTCACTTGCCAATACGCTGGTCGATAAGATTATTGGTTATGACTCCAGAGCCGCGTATGGAAATTGGAGAAATAATTTTGTGCTGGTCTCAGATGATGTGGATGAAGAATATGAATACCTGGACCTTGAGGTGACGCTGGATTCCATCGGAGATAGGGTGACTGCAGAAAAACCCTACATCAATGTAAAGAAAATTCATTCAGATGCTTTTCAGCAAGAAACATCCGCCGGAGGAAACAGATATCCGGAAGTAACCGAAGCCATGATCAATTCGATTGAAGTGGGCGCTCTTATTCTCAATTATTTTGGACACGGTGGAGAAGATGGGTTAGCTAAGGAATTCATTTTTACTAAATCGAACGGTGAAAACCTTCAGAACAAGAACAGATATCCTTGTATTGTTACCGTTACTTGCGAATTTACCAAATTCGATAATCCTCTCAGGATTACCGGGGGAGAACTCACCTACTGGAACAGTGAAGGAGGTGCTATCTCCTTGATAACAACCACGCGTTCCATTACGGTAAGCGTTGGAGTGGATCTCAATGAAGCCTTGGCCTTAGAACTATTTGGGTTTGGCCGTGATATACCCAATCCTCCTGCCAAGGCATTGATGGATACTAAGAACGATTTGGGTAATAACGATAATAAGCGAGTGGTGTTCTACGTGGGAGACCCGGCCATGCGATTGGCCTTCCCAAAGCAAAGTGTTCGAATAACCACGCTGAATGACGTTCCTATTGCGCAATCTACCGATGTGTTGCAAGCATTGAGTCGTGTGAAATTAGGAGGGGAGGTACTCGATCCTTCGGGAAATGTGATGAGTAACTACAACGGAAAAGTAGAAGTGAAAGTATTCGATAAGGATGTGCAAAGACAAACGCTTGGAAACGATGGTGTTCGGAATGCGGACGGCCAGTTGTTGATACTCGATTTTAAAACATTGGGAGAGGTGCTCTTTAATGGTCAGGCAACAGTCACCAACGGTACTTTCGATATAGAGTTTGTGGTTCCCAGAGATATTCAGATACCCGTAGGTAATGGGAAAGTGAGTCTGTATTCAGAACGGGACAATCAATTTGAAGACCAGACAGGATTTAATCTCGACATTCAGGTAGGAGGATTAAATGAAGATGCTCCCGAAGATAATCAAGGGCCATTGATCAATCTGTTTATGAACGACGAATCTTTTGTTTCAGGTGGAATTACGAACGATTCACCTATCCTTATCGCTAAATTGGAGGATGAGAATGGCATCAATACAGCCAGCGGTATTGGACATGATATTGTGGCCATATTGGATGGCGATGAGGCGAATCCTTTTCTTCTGAATGAATATTACCAGGCAGAAGTAGACGATTTTACCCGTGGGAAGGCAAATTACAAGTTGCGGGATCTGGAAGAAGGGTTGCACACCTTAACCTTGAAGGCCTGGGATGTCTACAACAACTCCTCCACAGCCGAAATTCAGTTTGTGGTTTTCGGAAATGACAAATTGGAAGTGCAGCGAGTACTTAATTATCCAAATCCATTTGTAAACTATACAGAGTTCTGGTTTGAACACAATCGCCCCATGGAAAACCTGGATGTTCAGGTACAGATATTTACCGTGACCGGCAAGGTTGTAAAGACGATGAATAGAACGATTATGACCGATGGCGGTCAGTCTAGAGACATTGTTTGGGACGGCCGTGACGATTTTGGAGATAAAATTGGAAAAGGCGTTTATGTATACAAGCTTACGGTAAAATCTTCGTTAACTAATCAGCAAGTTGAAAAATTTGAAAAACTGGTAATCCTTTAAAATTTAACATTATATTTGTCCAAAATAGAATACCTCATGAAGAAACTTTTTATACCAATTTTATTGGTTTTAGTAACGATCAAGGCTACTGCCCAAGAATCGAATAGAGTAATCACAACCGGAGTTCCTTTCCTATTAATAGCAGCAGACGCCAGATCGGGAGGTATGGGAGATATAGGGGTTGCGACCTCCGCAGATGCCTTTTCGCAACAATGGAATCCTGCCAAGTACGCTTTTGCTATTTCCAAGCAAGGAGTTGGTATTACATATACACCCTATTTAAGTAACTTAGTGAATGATATTTTCCTTGGAAATCTGACCTATTATAATCGTATCAACGAACAAAGTGCTTTTGCTGCCAGTTTTCGTTATTTCAGTTTAGGGGATATTGAACTTAGAGATACTTTCGATCAAGAGCCTCTCATTCAGAGTCCGAATGAACTTACCATCGACGTGTCTTATGCGTTGCGATTAAGCGAACGTTTTTCTATGGCGGTAGCCGCCAGGTATCTCCGTTCCGACCTTAAGATTCAGGCTTCCAATGAAGATGCTTCCGCAGCCGGTTCTTTTGCGGTGGATGTAGCTGGATATTACCAAAGTGAGGAGATCGCATATAATGATTTTGACGGTCGTTGGAGAGCGGGATTCAACATTTCCAATCTGGGTCCAAAGATCAGTTATGACGATGTAGGCCAGGAGAACTTCTTGCCGACCAACCTTGGTATTGGTGGAGGGTTCGACTTTATCCTCGACGAATATAATAAGGTAGGCGTTAATGCCGAGATCAATAAGTTATTGGTTCCTACTCCTCCGGACCCGGATCTCAACGGTGATGGTGAAGTTACTGAAGAAGAGCAATCTCAAGCCATTCAGGACTACCAGGATATTAGCTTCCTTTCAGGTGCCTTTCAATCTTTTGGGGACGCACCGGATGGATTTAGCGAAGAATTGAAAGAATTTACCTGGGCTTTGGGTGCGGAATACTGGTATCAGGATGTGTTTGCTTTTAGAACCGGATATTTCAACGAAAGTGATGAAAAGGGTTCAAGAAAGTTCCTTTCTTTAGGAGCTGGATTCAGATATACTGCTATTAATATCGATATTTCATATTTGTTCTCTACTTCAAGAGTGAGAAGTCCTTTGGAAGGAACCCTACGTTTTGGGCTCACCTTCAACTTTGGAGACGAGTACGACGAATACTAATATGGTGCGAAAGATTAAAATTGAAACAGAGCTGGAAGTATTTGAATCTGTTTCAGATCTTCCAACCTCCATACAAGACTTAATGAATAAGGCGCATGAAGCACGTGAAAATGCTTATGCGCCTTATTCGCATTTTGTGGTAGGGGCAGCTATCGCATTGGATTCTGGCGAAATTATTACCGGTAACAATCAAGAGAACGCAGCTTTTCCTTCCGGCCTGTGCGCCGAAAGAGTGGCCGCCTTTCATGCAAGATCTCAATATCCTAAGGCCGTCTTCACCGCTATGGCGCTTACGGCGCGATCCCTTAAACACGATACAACCACACCCATTCCTCCCTGTGGAGCCTGCAGACAGTCTTTGGCCGAATACGAGGTGAACCAAAAGCAACCCATTCCCATCTACTTTATGGGTGCCATCGGTGCCGTGGTCAAGGCCCAATCGGTGAAAGATCTCCTTCCCCTTATTTTCGATAGTTCCTATCTGTAGTTTTCCTCGGCAGTGGAATTTGGAAACGTAAATTTCTTATTTGTTCTATCGATAACGATTTCGTATTTATTTTAGGAAATAGGGGTTTTTTTGTCGCTAAGAATATAGTATTTTTGTTTTTCGTGAATTTTATTCTGAAGGAGTTCAGAAGACTATATAGTTCAATACATGAAGAAAATAACCAAACAAACATACCTAAAGTGGTATGAAGATATGCTCTTCTGGCGCAAGTTTGAAGACAAGCTAGCCCAGGTTTACATCAAGCAAAAAGTTCGTGGATTCCTGCATTTGTACAACGGACAGGAAGCGGTTCTCGCAGGAGCACTTCATGCTATGGAACTGGGCAAAGATAAAATGATCACTGCGTATCGAAATCACGTACAACCCATTGGTATGGGCGTGGATCCTAAAAAGGTAATGGCAGAGCTCTACGGTAAGGCGACAGGGACTTCTCAGGGCCTAGGAGGGTCTATGCATATC
>JBCBDM010000088.1:0-15259 GCA_038529705.1 Bacteroidota bacterium | reverse complement strand
CTAGGCGCCTAAAATTACAGTTTCGATGCCTTATCTAAGGACACTGAGCTTGTCGAGGTGCGCCAAAGACTTGGTCAAACTAATTTCTTAATTGATAAACATGAAAAACAAACTATTCCTTCTCGCATTCCTTATCTCTGGTTCTATTTTTGCCCAACAGGCCACTGTAAAAGAGGCATTTCTGGAAAAATGGGAAAACTCCAAGAACTATCTTATTGCTGTGGCAGAAGCCATGCCGGAAAAGCAGTATAATTTTAAACCCACAGAGCGCGAAATGAGTTTTCAGGAACAGCTACTGCATATAAAAGGGAATATGGATTGGCTGAGTACAACTTACTTCTCCGACAAAGAATTTGACCGAAGTGAGAAGGCATCTCCAACCACCAAAGCCGAGGTTATCGAATTGCTGAATACAGGCTTTGATCATACTCTGGAAATCATTTCGGCGAGTTCGGAAGAGGACCTGGCTACAACCGTAGAATTCTTCGCCGGACCCAAAAGTAAATTACAAATCCTTAATTTATTATTGGATCACGTCACCCATCATCGGGGACAGTTGATCGTCTATCTAAATTTAAACGAAATCAAACCCCCTCGTTATGTCGGTTGGTAAATCGGAAAAAGTATCTTTCACATTTTCTGATTTTTTCCAGTACATTTAGGGTACAAAACAAAGTTGAATGACCTTACTCATCGTTTACGCGGTACTCTCTATTTTCTTTTCGTTCTTGTGTTCCATACTAGAGGCGGCCTTACTCAGTTTCACACCCACCTTTCTCAAGGTGAAAACACAGGAAGGAAAGGGGTATGCCAAAACACTTACCTCATTAAAAAAGAATATCGACGAGCCGCTTATCGCTATTCTTACCATTAACACCATCGCCCATACCGTGGGTGCGATACTCGTAGGGGTTCAAGCCGAAAAACTGCCGTACAAAGTTGAAATTCTTGGGGTAAACATAGTGGGTATCGTTTCGGCCATCATGACCATACTCATTTTAATCGTTTCCGAGATCATACCGAAAACCATAGGTGCAACCTACTGGAAGAGCCTGGGTCGTTTTACAGCCATCTCTTTGAAGATCATCATTCTACCTCTTAAATGGACCGGTATTCTATGGTTGCTCACCCTTACCACAAAGCTCATAGGAAAGTCCGCGCATGTCACTAATATGAGTCGGGAAGAATTTATGGCTATCACAGACACCGCCGCACAAGAAGGTGTATTCGAAGAAAACGAAAGTGCGGTGATCAAGAATTTACTCATTTTTAAGTCGGTCATGGCAAAAGATGTCATGACCCCATTTCCAGTGGTAGTGATGGAGGATGAGAGTACAACCTTGGCCGACTTCCATGAAGGGCATAAAAACTTGCGTTTTTCTCGTATTCCTGTATATAAAGACAAAACTCACAACATTACCGGATTTGTTCTCAAGGATGATATCCTGGAAGAGATTGTCGAGGAACATGGAAACAAGATGTTGAGTGATATAAGACGGGATATCTTTGTAGTTGCCGCAGAAAAACCGATCCCCGAATTGTTTGAGATCTTCATCAAGCAACGCGGCCACATTGCATTGGTAGTAGATGAATTTGGAAACACCATAGGTGTGATTACTATGGAAGATATCATTGAAACACTACTGGGTCTTGAGATCATGGACGAGAGTGACGCCATTGAAGACATGCAAGCTGCAGCCCGTAAAAATTGGGAGCGCAGAGCCAAACGAATGGGAATTCAGCTTATAGACCCCAAGAAGGACGAAACAGATTAACTTATTGGCTTGTGCGCAAAGGTGGTAATGAGGTTTCTCAATATGGTATTTAGAAATTGAGAGATATCATAAGGTTTCAGAATAATATCGTTCATTCCGGAATCCATGATCCTCTTTCTCATTTCATCGATTTCCACTGCCGTAAGGGCCACAACAGGTGTGGTTTTGTCGAACTGGCGTATCGTTTCAGTAGCCTCCAAACCACCTATACCAGGCATATGAATATCCATCAAGATAAGGTCGTAACTATGGTTCTTTGCCATTTCGATCGCCTGTTCCCCATTGTCCGCCAAACTACAAGAAAAGTGTCTTGTCTTTAATATTTTCTGAGTGATCTTTTGATTGATCCTATTATCATCCACCACTAGAATATGAATATTCTCGAAAGCGTGTTCTTCATTTACAAACTGGTCTGTCGACTCTGAAATCTCAACCTTTTCTACCGGCACTTCATGTTTTTCGAGCTCAATGACAAACCTAAAAGTGGCTCCTTCGTTCACTGTACTTTCCAGGTGAATATCGCTTCCAAAGAGCTTCAACAACTTCTTTACAATAGGTAATCCGAGCCCCGTTCCCTGATAGTTGTAATTCTTATTATCGACCTGAGAAAACTCTTCAAAGATAGATTCTTGACTTTCCTTAGGAATGCCTATACCATCATCCTGAATGATAAATCTGGTTTTATAATTACCCTCTTTCGTTTCCTCGATCAGCTGTGTCTTAATCCAAATATTGCCATTCTCGTTAAACTTCACGGCATTTCCAACCAGGTTCATCAATATCTGTGACAGGCGAACAGAATCTCCCATCAACTGATCCGGCACCTTTTCATCCATCTCCAAATGAATGGTATTCTTATTCTGTTCCAAACTGAAAGCGAAAGACCTTTTAATATTGTTGAGAAGCTTACTCAACATAAATGGAGTGCGTTCTAAGGTAACGCCTTTTGCATCCATCTTGTTCAACATCAATACATCATTGATCAAGGCCAACAGATAATCTGCAGAGAATTTTAAAGACTTAAGATCATCCCTATGTTCTCTCAATTTTCGATCCTCCAATAAAATAGATGAGATCCCGATAACGCCATAGAGAGGCGTTCTCAATTCGTGACTAACCGTAGAGAAAAACTGAGTTTTTAGATTAGACAACCTTTCGGCCTCCTCCTTGGCCTGGGTTAGTTCGTCATTCTTCTCATGAAGCCGGGCAATGTACTTTCTTCGTGCTTTGTAGAGCATGAACAAGGCCAAAGTAGCAATGAGAAAAACAATGGAAGAGATGATAAAAATTTTCAGTCTCAATCGGGACTCGGATACCAGTTGGTCCGCATAAAGTTGCTCCGTCTGCGCCGTTTTTAAGTCTTTTTGATATTGCTCTAAGTCGAATTTGGCACTGGCTTCGGTTACGATGAACTCTTTTTCCAGAGAATGAATTTTATGGGCGATCTTTTGCTGTTCTCTGATACTTGCCATAGCGCTGGTCAAATTCCCCCTAAGCTCAAACGCCTTCGCCAGATATTCATTGGCCTGAGCCGCTTGCTCCAGATAATTCTTCTCTTTCCCGCTATCAGCGGCGTCCTTTAATATTTGAAACATCCGCTTTTCATCTTTTCCTGTATAAAAAAGATATCGTCCCTCCAGGATATCCAGGTTTAAATAGAGCAAGGGGTGTTGGTCTTTAACGTTTACCAATTCTTGTGCCTTTTCCAGGAACGGTTGTGCTCTGTTCGGTTCTTTTCGATCCAAATAAGTCCAGGCAATATTCATATACTGAGGAAGACTTTCCACCTCCTTCAACCCTGCTTTTTCATTGATAGCAATAGCCTTTTGATAATAGGCAATAGCTTTATCGTAATAGATGGTATCCTCTACATAACTATTAGCAAGATCGTTGTACGCCCAGGAAATTAAGCTATCTATCTTAGATGCCTTAGCTATTTCCAGCGCCTTCTTGTCATACATCCTGCCTCTGGAGGTGTCCTTGATCGCCCCATGAATGAGTCCCAACTCGTTGTAACTTCGGAACATATAAAAGGTGTCCTGGTTTTGCTCCGCTTTGGCCAATACATTTGAAAGGATTTCGGTAGCATCCTTATATTCATAATTATAATAATGGTCTTTGGCTTTACTGAAAAGTGTTGCTAAACTATCTTGAGAAACGGTGCTGCTTTGAGCGGCTGAATGAAAGGCACCCAAGAGGGCAAAACATACGAGGAATATGGATTTCTTATGCATAAGTTATTCATTTGGGGGTCGTAAACATAAGTATAAACTTCCTGATTACAAAGCATTTAGGTTATTTAGAGTTAGAAAATGGTCAAAATACGTGAAAACACGTACCTTAGTGTTTATGGAAGTATGTACGATAAATACACCTTTGGGGCACCTGGAAATTAAGGGCGATGCGGACGGATTGAGTTCCGTTCAATTTTTAGATGACCCTGTCTCTGCTTCCGAACTCATCCCAGAAACCTTGCTGCCAGCAGTCTCTCAACTAAAACAGTACTTCAATAAAACCCGTACCCAATTCGAACTAAAGCTGAATCCCAACGGTACAGACTTTCAAGAGAAAGTATGGAAGCAACTGAGAACGATTTCCTTTGGAAAAACCGTTTCTTATCAGAAAATGGCCAATGACTTGGGAGATCCTCTTGTTATACGTGCCGCGGCTTCTGCTAACGGCAAAAACCCCATCGCGATTATCATCCCATGTCACAGGGTAATAGGCTCGGACGGTTCCCTGACGGGCTATGCAGGAGGATTACATCGAAAAAAATGGTTGCTGGCTCATGAGAGTCCGGTAAAACAAGGAGAACTATTTTAATATACCATGAAGAGATTGTTCCGATTTTTCAAGCGCTTTTTCCAGGGACTCGTAGTACTCATTGTCCTTCTTGTCATTTTAGCGTACATCACGGACCATGAATATATCCTAAAAGGGGTACGGGTAGTGTATCTCAAAGGACACACAACGGCCTATATTGATGATCATCCACATTTCGAAAATATGGATATCGAGGTAGGGCAAAATCCCCAACCCTGGCCAATTCACAAGGACTTTAACACGGTTGAACCCACCGATGCCCTTCGCCTAAAAAATGAGGAACTGGGAACGGTAGCTTTTGTGGTGATCAAGAACGATAGCATTTGGTTCGAAGACTATGCTGAAGGCTATGGAACCACTTCTCAAACCAATTCCTTTTCCATGGCCAAAAGTATTACTTCAGCCCTGTTGGGAAAGGCGATAAAAGAGGGATATATCAAAGGTCTGGATCAACCCCTTGGTGATTTCTTTGAACAATATGCCCATGACAAAACCACCGTAGGCGACCTTTCTTCTATGGCCTCCGGATTGGATTGGCAAGAGTCTTATACGAGTCCGTTTAGTGTGACCGCCCGGTCTTATTATGACGATGATCTGGCGGAAACCATATTGAACCAAAAAGTAATAGAGGAACCTGGTAAGCGATATAAATACCTCAGCGGAAATACACAGTTGCTGGGAATGGTCATAGAAAAAGCAACGAACAAAAAGCTCGCTCACTATCTTTCGGAGAGCCTATGGAAGCCCATGGGAGCCGAACAGCCTGCCCTTTGGCAGGTAGATGATAGGGAGCATCAACTAGCTAAAACCTATTGTTGCATTGCGAGCAACGCCCGCGATTTTGCCCGTTTTGGTAAATTGTATAAAGACTATGGTAAATGGAACGGGCAACAACTCTTAGATTCGGCATTTGTAGCAAAATCCATCTACCCTCGTTTTCCGGAGAGTCCTGAATACGGTTATGGATTCTGGTTAAGTGATCATCTCAACAAACACATCTTCGTCATGCGCGGGATCTTAGGGCAATATGTAATTACCATTCCGCAGGACGAACTTATTATCGTTCGTTTGGGACATCAACGAGGTGGTTTTGTAGGCCAACCTTTCACGGATGATTTTTACGTATATGTCGAAGAGGTCTATGAAATGTTAGGGTCAAACTTATAGATTCTTCATATCTTTACGGGACTACCTTCCCACTAACAAATTCACAACATGTTACACCGTATCAATCTGGAACATATCCTGTTTTTGGATATAGAAACTGTTCCACAGTACCCTGGTTACTCAGATCTTGATGACACCACAAAAGAACTTTGGGAATTAAAGACTCGCTATCAAAGGAAAGATGAATTCACTCCAGAAGAGTTCTATGACCGCGCCGGCATATGGGCCGAATTTGGCAAGATCATTTGCATTAGTGTAGGTTATTTTAAAATGAAAGGAGACGTTCGGAATTTCCGAGTTACCTCTTTTCATGGGGAAGAGGAGACTATTCTAAAGGAATTCAAAACCCTACTAGAAACCCATTTTAACCGCCCTCATCATTTGCTTTGTGCACATAACGGTAAGGAATTCGACTTTCCTTATATCGCCCGTCGAATGATCATTCTTGGTGTCAATATTCCTTTCAAATTGAATCTATTTGGAAAAAAGCCATGGGAAGTTCCTCATTTGGATACTCTTGAATTGTGGAAGTTCGGAGATTATAAAACGTTTACCTCTCTTAAGCTTATGGCACACGTATTGGGTGTTCCCTCACCCAAAGACGATATAGACGGAAGTCAGGTTCGAAATGTCTATTATGAAGAAAACGATATAGACCGTATTATTCAGTATTGCGAAAAAGACACCGTAACGGTGGCGCAAATCTTCTTACAACTTCGAAATGAAGCCCTGCTGGAAGAAGACGAAATCCTTTCAGTATAAAAAAACCCGCTTCTTTACAGAAGCGGGCTCTTCAATTTAAACAAGAACAATTATTGTTTAATAAAGTTATCTATAAATTGTTGGGTTTCAGAATTCACTTGAATCATATACATTCCACTTTGTAATTGCGAAACGTCTATGGATGAATTTGTAAATGCTCCTTGGCTCACTATTTGACCTACGGTGTTATAGATCACATAATCCACCGGAGTTGATTCCAATAATTCAACATTTAAAATTCCTCGATTTACAGGGTTCGGATATAACGTAAGTCCAAATTCAGCGAACTCACTACCCTCGGACTCTATGTCAGAATTTGTTCCTTGGGTCGTAGCTCCAATGACCACAACATAATCTTCCACTTCACCATAGGTAAAGGATTCACAAGAAGTCGGCGAAGCGTTGTACTTCATGGAAACTCTCATTCGCGTGGCTCCGACAGACGCCCCAGTAGGAATACCGAACGATCCGGTGACTGATGTCGCCGTGGTTGGCGCTTGCGAGAACACTAGTTCTCCTGCATCGGCAAAATCACCATCTCGGTTCCAATCGATCCATACCGCATAAGCTTCAGAATACACCGTACCCGTCCAGGCTGGCGTTATCGTAATGGTATTGTTAGAAGCTAAATTGGTTGAGAGACTGGTGTAGTCACCATACCCTCCGGCCGAAGCACCGGTACTGTTATCAATACTTCCTATTTGTACCCGTTGGATATACTCATCGTTGGTATTATTACCATTCGAAGCACAATATCCTGTTGGTGGAGGATTTGTTCCGCCTCCAGCTGAAAGAGAAACATTATCAATAGCTATATCGGCCTGCCATGTGGATCCGGTAACTCGATTAAATCGCAATTGCACACTTCCACCCAAATAGGCAGCCAGGTCAATACTCTGAGTATTCCATTGATTTCCCTGATTTCCGGTTTGACTCCACAGAGAAGTCCAACTACTTCCATCGGTACTGGCTTCCAAGGCAATGCTTCCCATATCTGCGGCTCCGAACATATGATAATCGAAATCAAAGCTGGCTGCTGTGGCCCCAGTCAAGTCTATACAAGGTGAATTTAGAATCGCCTGCTTGTTCGGATACCCCGTTCCGTTTCCGGAAGCTTCTACATACATATAGAAAGCGCCATTGGATCCGGAAGAAGGTCCTGTATTGCTGGACGGAGTTCCACCGGAATCTCTGGTCCAGTCAATATCATCGGCCGAGGATTGTGTCCAGTCTCCAACAGAACTTTCAAAACTTTCGGCATATGGTACGGAAACACCTCCGGTACAACCGCCACCACCTCCACCGCCTCCGGTGTCAAGGTTGAGTTTATCCAACGCAATATCTGCCTGCCAGGTTCCTCCGGTAAGACGGTTGAAACGCAATCTTATACTGCTTTGTCCAATGTAGGCTCCCAGATCGACACTTTGCGCATTCCATTGGTTGCCTTGATTTCCCGTCTGATTCCAGATCGAGGTCCAGTTGGCACCATCGTCTGTACTCACCTCCAAGTCGATGCTTCCCATATCGGCTGCACCGAACATATGGTAGCTGTAGTTAAAGGTAGCTGAGGACGCAGCACTTAGGTCAAAACAAGGCGAGTTCAAAATAGCCCTCTTGTTAGGATACCCGGTTCCGTTTCCGGAAGCTTCTACATAAATATAAGTGGATCCGTCGTCAGCTCCGGCAGGTCCTGTATTACTTGAAGGAGTGCCTCCGGTAGTACGAGTCCAGTCGATATCATCTGCACTGGACTGAGTCCAGTCTCCAAAGGTACTTTCGAAACTTTCGGAATAGGGATATGTAGTAATTGTTGCTGAACAAGGATCTGTTCCACCCCCACCGCCAGACGTGGTCACGTTAACTGTATTACTGAAACCCGATACGTTTCCTGCCGCATCTTTTGCTCGCACCCTAAAACTATAGGCATTCCCTGCCGTTAGCCCGGTAACCTGGGTAGATGTTCCCGTTGCGGTCCCAATCACGGTACTCCCTTCATAAACATCATACCCAGTGACTCCCACATTATCCGTTGAAGGACTCCAGGAAAGATCCACAGTAGTCTCAGTAATATTAGATGCCGTTAGATTGGTGGGATCCGTAGGAGCCTGAGTGTCACCTCCTGAGCCGGTGGTGATCCCTGTGATTACAAGGCTGTAGTTCTGACTTCCCCCATTCAATGACCCTTTGTGGGTAACTGTCACTGTATAACTTCCTGATGCACCACTTACGTCCACTCTCTCATAAGGGTCAACGTTATTGTCTCCCGTTCCATTCGTGGTGATAGAAGTAAGTCTATAAGGTGAAAAAGTATTACTCGCTTGCGTTATGCGTATGTCTAAATCGTTCACCAGTCTGGGAGTAGAAGAATTTGTTGCAGTAGTCGCAGTTCCTGGCACATCCGTCCACGAAATAGATGCCATAAGGTCATTTACTCCGTCTGCCTGTACGGTAATAGAATAGGATTGACCCTGAGAAAGACTTCGTTCATCGATCACCGATGAAGTACCATTATCATTGATGGCTTCTGCAGCTCTTTTACCATTGAGCAGTCCCCAACCATACACAGCATCGGGGCCGGACGGTCCTGCATCATCTGCAGTATGAAGGGCAAGTCCTTTAAGGGTGGCCGCCCGCATAAAATTACCATTCAAGTTGTTATAATGTTGCTGCAGTAGTAACAGGGTTCCAGTAACATTTGGAGATGCCATTGAGGTTCCGGATATACTATTGTAAGCCGAATTACTATTGTGATAAGTAGAATAAACACCAGTTCCGTTTCCAGTAATATCTGGTTTAATACGCAAATCATCTGTAGGACCTTCACTACTCGAGCTGTTGATCGTTACACTTACAAGTTCTCCATTACCATTTATATTCGCATCCTGCCCATTGGCAACAACTAAGTTGTTCTTTGAAGTGGAATGGCCTGTCAATTTATCATAGGCAGAATTTCCGTTTAGTGGGTTGCCATTATAATTGGTATTCCCATCATTTCCCGCGGCAACCACCATGAGATAAAAAGGAGCATTGTGCATTATTTCATCCCAATCTCTGGACTCTTGAATATAGGCTCCAAAATATTGGTCGGGCACCAAATCGGATCGAAATCCATAACTGTGATTAGATAATAGCATTCCATTGGCCGCTGCTGTAGTGGCCTCGGCCTTATCATTGTTCCACATATACCCTCTTACTCTGGATTGAGGAGCCATACCCTTGGCAGCAGATTGTACTCCCGAAGCACAGATAGTTCCTGTTACGTGGGCGGCATGAAAGTTAAGCTGAGTTCCTCCTTCTGTAGCGGCATCCTCAACCGTTACTCTATTGGAGCCTCCGGCACCGTCGTATTCCTGGTGGCTCACTCTAGCATGACCTCCATCCCAAACGTAGGCAATCATATTTTGTCCGTCCAAATTAAGACCAAGACCTCCCCCGGAATTCAAATAATCTGCTCGAGTGGAAATAGCAGCGTCCGTGTTAAAGGTTCTGTAATAAATAGGACTTCCATCTGGATCGAAACGTTGTAATTCGGCGTATCCACCATCCGGAAGGATTAATTCTGTTGGTATATTTCGTTGTTGCGCCAGTTGAAAAGCTTCATTCTTAAGAAATTGATCCCTTTCGTTTAAATCTTGCTGTAGTTGTTGTAGTCTGGATTGATCGTAAGAGTTTGATATAATCTGTTGTTGTGCCGGTGTTTGAGAATAAAGAGTTATTCCCATAAGAAGAATGGAAGCGGACACAAGACTCTTCCATATAAAATTAAAAGATTTCATAATTATTTAGGTTGTTAATTAATTTAATTGAACTGCTCTTAATGGATTGGGGAGCTTCCAAACAGCTCTTGAATTTTTGAGTAAAGTCAGATTTATGTCATAGTCATAGTTAATTTTAAAGGTTATTATCTTCTAAAAACGAAATTGTATTTCCATGAATATCCTATAGAGAAGGTAGATTAAAAACAAGTAAAATGGGGCACAAAAACTATAAATACGAATTATTTAATTTTCAATATTTTTTGCTATTACGGTTAAACCGTTGAATACTTGAATGTTAATTCACTATTTTATTGCTAATGTCCCAACGAATTACTGTTTTTTTTATCAAAAATCAAATTTTATTCGATGAACTACATTAAGAATTTATTAACAATTTCTTTTAGGCGACTGAAAGCCGGAGTTTTAACTCATTTTGCCGTTTGACTCGAAAAATGCAGATATAAATCTTATCTTTGATTTGATGTGTGCATCTCCTCTTCTCATTACAAAAGATCTTTCTGTTTCCTTCGGAAAAAAGGACGCTACCACCGAAGTAATTCACCAAATTTCATTTGAAATTCCTTCCAATAAGATCATTGGGATCGTCGGGGAATCCGGCTCAGGAAAGTCTGTGACATCTATGGCCATTATGGGATTGCTCCCCAAGAAAAATACACACATAACAGGAGAGATTCAATTTGAAGGTCAAGACCTGCTATCCTTGGACGAAAAGGAGTTCCGCGCGCTTAGAGGGAACGACATTGCCATGATATTCCAAGAACCTATGAGTGCACTAAACCCATCTCTTCGGTGTGGATTCCAGGTTTCTGAGATACTTCAGCATCATCTTAAGTTTTCTGCATCCAAAGCGAAGGAAGAAACGTTGAGCCTTTTCGATAAGGTAAAACTACCTAGACCACGAGCGATTTACGACAGTTATCCACACCAAATAAGTGGTGGGCAAATGCAACGGGTAATGATCGCCATGGCCATTGCCTGTAAACCCAAATTGTTGATCGCAGACGAACCCACCACAGCACTAGATGTGACTGTTCAAAAAGAAATATTACAACTGCTCAAGGAACTACAGAACGATACGGGAATGAGTCTCATCTTCATTTCTCATGATCTAAGTCTGGTCTCGGAGATCGCAGATAGCGTAATAGTCATGTATCAGGGTAATGTTGTAGAGGAAGGAAGCGTCTACAGTGTCTTTAAACTTCCAAAAGCAGATTATACCAAGGCGCTCTTAGCGTCAAGACCCAAACTGGAAAAACGTTTGCAAGAACTTCCTACCATAGCCTCCCTGGCAGATAAGAGCTTTAAGGAAACAGAAGTTACACCCGAACAGCGGGCGTTAAAACATAAAAAATTGTATCTCCAACAACCGCTGCTTGAAGTGCATAATCTGGAAAAAGAATATTTTAGAAAAACCGGGGTGTTTCGATCCAAAGAAGTGCTCAAAGCAGTGGACGGAGTGAGTTTTTCTGTTTTTGAAGGTGAAACGCTTGGCCTGGTGGGTGAATCGGGTTGCGGAAAGTCGACTTTGGGAAAGACCATACTCCAGCTGGAAAAAGCATCTGCCGGGAAGATACTCTTCAGAGGTAAGGATCTCACCGTATTGAACAAGAAGGAAATTAGAGATCTTAGAAAGGAGATACAGCTTATTTTTCAAGATCCGTATTCGTCTCTTAATCCAAGAGTTCCTATTGGTGATGCCCTTATCGAACCCATGGCGGTACATAAAGTAGGAAAGTCTAAAAAGGAACGAAGGCAAAAGGCCATCTCACTTTTAGAGCGTGTAGGCCTTGATTCGAGTTATATGGACCGGTACCCCCATGAACTTTCCGGAGGACAACGCCAGCGTGTTGGGATAGCCCGGACCATTGCCATGGAGCCTAAGTTGGTTATCTGCGATGAGTCTGTATCGGCCTTGGACATATCCGTTCAGGCACAGGTGCTAAATTTACTTAATGAACTAAAAGAAGACTTTGGTTTTACTTATATCTTCATATCCCACGACCTTGCGGTGGTTAAATTTATGGCAGATCAGCTTTTGGTCATGAACACCGGAAAAATCGAAGAGCTGGGAGACGCCGATGAGATCTATGCCAACCCTACCAAAGACTATACAAAGAAGTTGATCGCCGCCATTCCCAAGGGCATTTAAAATAACCCCATAAAAAATGCCCGTTCTAACCTCACAAAGAACGGGCCTACCTTTATCTGAATCGTTGCAGATTTGGGGTAAAAGTATTATTCAAAAATTTACATGAACAAAAACACCTTTTTGGCGATGTAAAATACACTGCGGATTAACTGCAGCGTACTTTTTAAAGATTTGTTTATGCTTTTCATAAGTTGGTTAAGTTCTGATAACTAATTTGGGACTGCTAAAATGTGGAATAATTTTTTAAAACACCGATTAAAAACCCTATTTTTCGATGAAATGCACTTTTTTTTAACAAATTAAGGTGTTTCCTCCAAAAGAATGTGGTAAAAACCTACAAAATAGCCCAGTAGATGCAATGAGTTTGAAACGATTGTTTTAAAATTGCATTTCAGGTATATTCCCTTCCACAGTCAACTCGCCTTCGGTAGCCGCCTCAATTTCCTCTATACTTACTCCTGGTGCGCGTTCCAACAATTTGAAACGACCGTTCTCAATGGCAAGTACAGCCAAATTAGTGACCACCTTTTTCACACAATTTACTCCGGTAAGGGGTAAAGAGCATTCCTTTAACAGTTTAGAAGCTCCCGCTTTGTTTGTGTGCATCATGGCTACAATAATATTATCTGCAGAGGCCACTAAATCCATAGCCCCTCCCATTCCTTTCACCATTTTTCCAGGAATCTTCCAGTTAGCAATATCTCCGTTTTGAGCTACTTCCATCGCTCCTAAGATGGTAAGGTCTACATGTTGACCGCGAATCATCGCAAAACTGGTCGCAGAATCGAAGAAAGACGCCCCGGGTAAAGCAGTTATCGTCTGCTTACCAGCATTGATTACATCCGGATCCTCTTCTCCCTCGAATGGAAAAGGCCCCATTCCAAGCACTCCGTTCTCACTTTGAAATTCTACTTCTATATCATTGCGTACAAAATTCGCGACCAAAGTAGGAATTCCTATTCCAAGGTTCACATAGTATCCGTCTTTTACTTCTTTGGCAATCCGTTGTGCTATTTGTTCTTTAGATAAGGCCATTATTCTTTTTTTCTGACGGTTAGATTCTCAATTCTCTTTTCATATTTCTCTCCCTGGAAGATTCGCTGTACAAAAATTCCCGGAACATGAATTTCATTGGGGTCCAATTCTCCGGCAGGTACTAATTCTTCCACCTCGGCTACCGTAATATGGGCAGCACCACACATATTGGGATTAAAATTTCGGGCCGTACCTTTAAATATGAGATTCCCTGCCGTATCTCCCTTCCATGCTTTTATAAAGGCAAAATCCGCTTTAAAAGCATATTCCATGATATGCATCTTTCCATTAAACTCACGCGATTCCTTCCCCTCCGCTACTTCAGTACCGTAGCCTGCTGGTGTGTAAAAGGCTGGTATTCCACTCTGGGCCGCTCGGCATCGTTGAGCAAGGGTCCCTTGCGGAATTAATTCAACCTCCAATTCTCCACTTAGCATCTGTCTTTCAAACTCCGCATTCTCGCCTACATAGGATGAGATCATTTTCTTTATTTGATGTTTCTGAAGCAATAACCCTAGCCCAAAATCATCCACCCCGGCATTATTTGAAATACAGGTAACACCTTTCACATTAAGCGCTACTAATTGGGCAATACAGTTCTCGGGAATACCACTTAGGCCAAAGCCTCCAAGCATAAAAGTCATATGGTCTTTCACCCCTTCACAGGCTTTCTGAACGTTCGCCACCGTTTTTGTAATCATGCGTTTTAAATTTCCATAAAAATAGGGAAAAAAGACCACAAAAAAACCCGCCAAATAACAATTAATGCGGGTTTTGATCTATATGTCTTCAAGCTAATTAAAAGTCAAATTCGTCATCCGGGATGCCATCATCCGAGCCATTATTCTCATTCTTATACTTCTCGCAGTCGGTTTCGATAGAAATCTTTCCGGGTTTCCTAAAATTGTCTGTGGAAACATTCAAGGTTTCGTCCTCATAACATTTCTTCATATACAATGCCCAGATGGGAAGTGCCATACTGGCCCCCTGTCCGTAAGCCGTTCTGGAAAAGTGGGTGGCGCGGTCCTCACCACCTACCCAAACTCCGGTAGCCAGATTTGGAACCATTCCCATAAACCATCCATCACTATTATTTTGTGTTGTCCCTGTCTTTCCGGCAATAGGGTTTTCAAATCCGTATGGATATCCGGTTACTACTCTTTTATATACTGGGTCGTTCCCCTTCCACTTGTGCCTTAGCCTTCCTCCGGAACCTGACTGAGTAACCCCCTGCATCAAGCTCAAGGTTACATAAGCTGTTTCATTACTGATCACATCCTTGGTTTCCGGGACGTTCTGGAACAAAACAGTTCCATTCTTATCTTCTATTCGCTGCACTAAAATGGGTTTTACATATACTCCCTGATTGGCAAAAGTGCTATAGGCTCCTACCATTTCGTACAAAGTAATATCCGGGGTACCCAATGCAATGGAAGGTACTTCCAGCACCTCTTTGGTATCCACGCCCATTTTGGCTACCAAGTCAATTACAGGCCTTGGACCTACTCTGTCAATGAGTCTGGCTGTTATGGTATTCACAGATTGAGCCAGGGCATTTTTTAGGGTCATCATACCTCCGTAATTTCCACTGGAATTCTTAGGGCTCCAATCCTTCATATTGCCATGTTTACCGGCTGGAATAGTGTAAGGTGTGTTAGGCATGGTGTCACAAGGTGACATATGCATCTGATCGATAGCCGTAGCATAAACAAAGGGCTTAAAAGTAGAACCAATTTGTCTCCTGCCTGTTCTCACCATATCGTATTTAA
>JBCBDM010000087.1:0-15512 GCA_038529705.1 Bacteroidota bacterium | reverse complement strand
CTAATTTGATTATTAGCCTGAACATTCTTTTTCTTGCGCCTGTAGTAAAATACCGAAAATAGCACACCGAATGGGACAAGCAAATAAGGGTACCAACTTGATAAATACATTTTATTTTGGATCAGCGCATATTGTGAAAAAGCAGCAACGCCTATTAGTACGCCCCAAAACAAGTAAATGAACCCATTTTCCTCAAATCTAGATTTAGCTTCCTCGATGATCTGAGATATCAACTCTAGACTTTCTTGAGCATTGAATTTTTTAGATTGCATATTGTTATTCTTTAGTATTGTATGATGTCGTGGAGCAAGTTATTTGTAAATATAAACTAATTTATAAAATAAACTAAATTTTCATGATTAAATTTCGTGATTGTGATCATGAAAAAATGAGTCTTTAGAGGTTTAGGATGCCAATACCGTGGATTTTGATACCTGCACTTGTCGAAGTGAGTCTCTCCGCTCGCACACTTCGGCAGGCTCAGTGCAGGCCAAAAGAAAGAGCTTCTCAGGAATGAGGAGCTTTTTTGTTTACTGGGTTTCTCTTATTTCTTCCTGCAGGATAGATTGGGCTAATTGCTTTTGCATTTTCTTATTGAAATAACGCCTTAAAACACCTCCCTTTACACTATTGACGTCAAATTCAATGATGAATGCATTGCTGTCTATGGCAGAAAGCAAACGATACGTTTTTCGTATGTCGATACGGTTAATGACGGTATGGATGATCCGTACTTCTTCTTGTTGCCCTGAACTACCGTAACCGGAAATACCTTTGTAGACCGTAGCCCCAATCCCAAGTTTTTGTAGTAGCGCCTGCTCGATTTTATGGGCCTCCCTTGAGACAATGGTAAAACCAACAAAGTCTTCAAAACCTTCGATCACCAGATCAATTACTTTAGCGGTAATAACATAGGTGAGAATGGAATACATGGCGATTTCTGTTGAGATCAGAATGGCGGTAATTCCAAATAAAACGATATTAAAGAGTAAGATCGTTTTGCCAATGGTGATTCCAAATCGGTCATATATGAACAACCCCAGGATCTCCGATCCATCCAGAACAGAGCCGTTCCGTATGGCCAGACCAATGCCGGAACCCAGAAAAAGACCGCCAAAGAAGGAAATGAGTAGTTTGTCTTCCGTAATGGTGGGAAAGGTTTCGATACTTATGGCAATGGAAAGTAGGACAATGGAGATGATCGATTTTATGAGGATACGTCTGGAGATCGTGTAGATCCCCAATATGAGGAAAGGGATGCTTGCCAGAACCAGGATGATCGAAATGTCTGTCGATATCACCTTGCTAAGGAGAATGGCAATACCTGTAACGCCACCATCCAGAAAACCATTAGGGAGTAAGAAGGCTTTCAACCCTACACTGGCCAGAATGATTCCAAGAAAGATTTGAACATACTCGAGGACGAAGTTTTTAAGTGCACTTGTTTTCATAGAGAGGTTTTAGATTCAATGCTACAAATTATATCAAAAAACAGCGGCCCTTGAAGGAGCCGCTGTCCGACTAACTAAACAATGAATATTTCTTGAGGTACATCGGGCGCGATTACTCCTCTATCGAAATATGTATCACACTGTTCATTCTAAGCTTTTTCTTTTCGAGATAAACTCGCCGGAAGAATTCCTTACAGCTAATTTGCTCGGCTAGCAGTTCAGTCATCCTACTATTGTCAAATTCACAGAAATCTGAAACATCGCCTTTCGTTCGGGCCAAACGCTGTGACAGATGAAAGTTGATTTTTACTTCAAGAATCGAATTCACTATACCTGCTGCTTCGGAGGCAGAAAAACAACCATCAATGAGATTGATCTTTTGAGTGGTGTTTGCAGGTTTTGATGTTGCCATTGCTTCCGTACTTTTGATTTTAATCTGAGTAAGAGATTATACGTCTTTCAAAGATGAGGTTTATTTTCAATATATTTTTATTTATATTTATTATAAAAAACATAATTAATAGTTATGAATTTTACATTACATCAATTGGAAATTTTTCAGAAGCTCTCGAAGCTTAAAAGTGTTACCAAAGCTTCTGAAGAGCTATTTCTTACGCAGCCCGCGGTATCTATACAACTTAAAAAATTTCAGGATCAATTTAGTATTCCCTTGTTCGAGGTAGTGGGAAGAAAGGTCTATATCACTGAATTTGGAGAGGAAATTGCCGCTGCTGCCGAGACTATCCTCAATGAAGTAAAAGCAATCAACTATAAGGCCTTGTCATTTCAAGGGGAGCTCGCCGGGACATTGAAGATTGCCATCGTATCTACGGCTAAATATGCCATGCCTTATTTTCTAGCCGATTTTATTCAGAATAACAGTGGGGTGGATTTGATCATGGATGTTACCAACAAATCTCAGGTGGTCAAGTCACTTGAAAGTAATGAAGTGGATTTCGCGATGGTATCTACCATACCGAAGAACTTGAAGATCGATCGCATTCAGCTCATGGAGAATAAGCTTTATTTGGTTGGTGGAAAGGACTTTCAATACGATGAAAAATATGTATCCATCAAAAAACTGGAGCAGTTGCCACTTATTTACAGAGAACAGGGATCTGCTACACGCCACGCCATGGAGCATTTTATGACCGCCAATAAGATATCGAATTACAAGAAAATGGAGCTTAAATCCAATGAAGCATTAAAACAAGCAGTGTTGGCGGGTCTTGGTTTTTCCATTATGCCACTAATTGGCATTAAGAATGAGTTGAACAATGGAGATCTTCAGGTAATACCTGTAAAGGGATTACCCATAAAGACCGATTGGAATCTTATTTGGCTTAGCTCAAAGAATCTTTCCGCGGTTGCCAAAAGCCTTATTGATCATATCAATGAGAAAAAGGCATCTATCATGAAGAAACACTTCAATTGGTTCGACAAATATTGAGGTCTTACTTGTTTTATCCTCCCAACTGAACGGCTCTCTGCATGGCCTCATACCTTTTTTTCCAAAGGGCTCTGTCCTTTTTATTGAGTCCATCGTCTATATGTACAGGATCCTTGATATTGAACTTTCCTCCCCAGCGTAGGTGCGGATCTTCAATAATGGATGTTAAGAATTTCTTTACCGGAGCGTCTACATTGGGATATTTTACCAGGACCTTAGAGTTCGCAAATTTATTGTTACCATAAGAGAGGTTCATATCGATGCCATGTCCGGCCAGATGATTGGAAAAGGTAGCTGGCGGTACAATGGCGCCATTTACGTTGGTCGTGGTGCGGAAGGAACTGGTTATAAATACAAATACCCCTGCTTCTTCTGCGTAGGTGTTTATTTTTTCTAAGGCCGGAACAAATAGGATATCGGCGCGACAAGGTTTTCCAAGAAAACGGGATCCTTCGTAGAGTACCAATGGCGATTCGCTACTGGGAAGATTCTTGGAAGCAAGGTCCGTCCAATTTCGGCCGTAGAAGGTATTGATGTCCTTCATCATTAAATTGATGAGCGGACGAGTAAGCTGATCTCCATCCGAAGTAATCCCATGGTCTTTTGCATATTGGATGACCGCTTTTCGGGTATTATTTCCAAAGAGCCCATCGGCACCAAATTTCTTAAACTTCAGGAGTTCCCCATATCCCAGAGTGTTCAATAATACCTGAACTGCCGTAATACTCATGGGAGTTCCTTTGGAGATCCATTTTCGGGTTCTTAGATCGGAGGTATGGATGGACCATAGCAAATACATTTGCGGTAGGAAATCATGCCTTTGTAAAATGAGTTTGGCAAGGGTATTACTCACTTTGTCACCGTTACTATTGTTTCCATTCTTCTGAGCAAAGGCAGCAACGGCTTTGGCAGTCGCCGGGCCGTAGTCCCCATCTGCCTGGTAATTATCCCATTTCAGTTCTTTTCGGAAACCCAGTTCGAACAGGGTGCGTTGGAGATCGATTACCAGCTCTTTTTCTTGAGAGCCTTTAAAGAGTGACGCGCTTATATTTCCTTTCTTTAATTCGGCTTCAATAAGATTTGAACATTCCATGATCCTTTGCTTTTAATAAAGGTATAAGGTAAGGAGATGCTGTCGCGATTCCAAGAGGATAATCCATGAGAATTTTAGGGGGTTAATCCGGTATGACCCACTTCCCGAAACAAGAAAAGCTTCAGTTCTACTGAAGCTTTTCTTGTTAGCCGGGGGCATTTATGCCATCTTCTTGTAGATGATTCCTGCCAGTAAGCCTGTAATTCCAAAGAAGATGAGATACACTACAAAGTTAACCAGTGTCCCTTGGAGGTCTAGAATATTAGCTGTGGCGAAGTCGATTAACTTCTCTCCGGCTCCAATCATAATGGCTGTGATGATTCCCATAGACAAGCCACTCCCTGTTCCGTAATTAGAGGCTCCGTACTTTCCATAAATGGTACAGAAACCGAAGGCTTGTATCAAGCAGCCAATGGCGAGGACGGGAAAGTCCGGTTCTGCTTTCATCATAGCTGGAGTAAGAACATGTTCGGTTAAAAAAGGATCTGCAAGGATACCCCATAGGAGAAATCCTCCTCCCATGCCCCAAATAGTGTTGACGATCGTGCTAACGATATTCGCTTTAGAGAACATAATGAATTGGTTTTAGTTGTTAGTAGTCAGCAATTTACGGAAAAATACTTTTGTAAAGTACGGGAATCCAGTAGCGATCGATTTCCATGCTACGTTCCTTACATAGAGCAGTCCGTTCCTTACAGCACAATTTAGTAGGACCTCTGTTTTTCAGATATTTGCGCCACCAAATTTTGATGACTTATGTTGAATGAAAAGCTCACCACACTGCTTATTATTAGTAATTTGAGTTGCGTGTACGGAACCAGAATGGATGTTGAATTGTTATTTGCCTTACAGCATATCCTGGTAGAGATTGAAATTTTGAATGAATCCCAAGCTGCATAAAACGGCTTGAAAAAAAAGGTAAACCGTTCCTTACATCAAAGTGACCGTTGGTTACAAATTATGTTGATATAACGTTGATTGCTAGGATATTTGCATCAGAAAACAAAGAGAGATGATCCTTATAATTTTAATATCGATACGACGATGGAAGATGAAAAGAAACTCTTTGAAGCCGAATAGAAAGATTGACTTTTTTGCCCCACAAAGATGAATTTCATAATTGAAAATTTGGTTAGTTGATGAGCGCTGCGAGTGGGCTTTCTCGCAGAGCAAAAAAGAGCCTTCGGGCTCTTTTTTTTATCGTAAGCCTAGTAATTTCTGCAGACTTTCGTGTCTTCTTTTCGCAATGGGCAGTGTGGCTCCATTGACCATCTCACAGTAATTTCCAGCAGCTTTGTTAATGTTCTTTAGGTGCTTCAGGTTCACCATATAGCTTTTATGTGTTCTAAAGAACATACTACCATCCACGATGGATTCATATTCTCCCAGATTTTTGGTTGCCACAATCTTTCTGCCATCTAACAGATAGAACTCCGTGTAACGACCATCACTTTTGAAGTAAATGATTTCGTCGAATTTGATAAATTCTATTTTTTCCAGAGATGGAATTGCAATGAAATCCAACGGCAGATTATTATGCATGGAATTATATAGCATAGTCACCTGTGCTTCATTGGTGAACTGTTCCTTTTCAATTTCTTTATAGGCCTTATTCACCGCAGCGACCAATGCCTCAATGTCAATGGGTTTGAGAATATAGTCTATGGCGTGATATTTAAATGCCTTTATCGCGTAATCGCTAAAGGCAGTTACAAAAATTACCTTGTAGTTTTTAAAGGTTGCCTCTTCCAGCACTTCAAAGCCGGTGCCGCTATCCAGCATAATGTCGAGAAAAATGAGTTGGGGTTCGACCACATCGATTTGACGAATCGCTTCTTCCTTGGTCAAAACCGTGCGCACCACGTCTACAAAGGAGCAGTAATTTTCAACGAAGTGTTCCAATAATTTTACATTATTTTCTTCGTCATCTACAATAATAGCCTTGATCTTTTCCATGGAAAAGCAGTCTGCGGAGATACCGGGATCCCCAGGTTGATAGGGAGATATACTAAATATAGTCAAAATATTCTTACAATGATGTTAAATCTCCTGGGTTTTGGTAAGTGGAATACGCAAAACGGTTTTGGTTCCCAGCGCATAACCATTTTCCCGAAGGTCGAAAACTTCGAAATCTATCTTCTTGTGATTGATCGAATTAGCAATGTCAATACGTTCATTCATAATAGAAGTGGCCCAGGATTTGTGTTTCTGAAGTCGCTTCCGATTTCTTTCTGCGGCAGCCTCACGCCCTATTCCGTTGTCATGTACTACCCCAATCAACATATCATCTTCCAGGGTGAGTTTAACTTTGAGAAGCCGGTCCCCCTTTTTGGGGGTGAGCCCGTGAATGATAGAATTTTCAATAACGGGCTGAAATAACATACAAGGAATACTATACCCTTCCACTTCGGATTCGTTGGGAGTTTCAATGATAAAATCCAGGTTGTTGTTGAGACGCAACTTTTCCAAATTCAAATAAGAAACGATGTATTCGAACTCACTTTGTACCGAGATGTATTCCGAATTGGTCATGTCCATGGTCAATCTGAGGAGGCGTGAAAATGAAGCGACATATTTGTTAGCTTCAGCCTCACCTTTTAAGATCATAACACTCTGAATCCCATTCAATGCATTGAAGATAAAATGCGGATTCATTTGTGCCCGCAAGGCCTTGGATTCTAATTGAGTGTATTTGGCCTTATGCCTAAAATGCCTTCTAATGATTCTTCGCCGGTAGTAATGCCATATCATGATGGCACTTAAAATCAGCGCAATAGTAAGGGCAATAAACCACCGTTTCTTATAAAATATTTGCCGTACGGAAATATCATATTCAAGAATGTTCGTAGGCGTACCATCCGCCGAAAAGCCTTTTACCTCAAGGATATAATCATTAGGCTCCAAACCAAAGAGCTGGATGGTGTTGTTGCTTTCATTGGTAATCCAATCGTTTGTAAGGCCACTAATACGATATAAATAAATATTTTTGTCCGGATTGAACAGGTCATTCAGTCCGAAATGTAACTTGAGATAATTTTGGTCGTAGGGAATGGAAAAGGAACGCACACTATCTATATTTCGGGTGACCATACTACTACTATCGATCTCTGCATTGTAGGCTTCGAACTTAGAGAGATATATTTTTGGGTTCCGTTTGGGTTTGTCTATCTTGGAAGGATCAAATTGCACTAATCCATTGATGCCACCAAAATAGAAGGTACTATCCGATGCCTGTAAGCTTGATCGTGTGTTGAATTCATTTTCGGTAAGTCCGTCTGCCACGTAAAAATCTTCAAACGTCTCATCTTTCTTGATAAATTTTACAAGCCCACTGTAGGTACCCATCCATAATTCATCTTGGGTTTCCAGTATTCCTGTGATCTTATCGTTTTTTAAGCCTTGTTTTTGAGTATAGACCTTGGCTTTGGTCATGGCTCTGTTCAATTGTAGTAAACCACTTTCGGTAGCTACCCATAGGGCGCCTCCATGGCTTTCATAGAGATAGCGAATATTATTGGAAGGGAGGGCTACGGGAGTTGTTTCGGTAGTTAGATGCCTTATTTGGTTGTTGTCCGGCTCCAAGACATATAAGCCGCTATTTTCAACTCCAAACCATACGGTTTTTTGGTCTTTGGTCACCAATATATCGAAAGTTCTTTTGTTTCGAATGTCATGATCTTCATTCAAATATCCTATATCCTTAAATTGATAGGTCTTTAGGTCGAATTCGAACAGGCCCAGGTTGCTACTTAACAACACCTTTTGGTCCCCGTAGGGTTCCATATCGAAAAAGTTGAGCCTATCCTTATTAGGATGATCTCTTACCGGAACTACTGTGTAGGTTTGCGAAGGGATATCAATACGATATAGATTGCTGTGATATCCATAGCTCCAAAGCGTTTGGTCATCTTGCATGAAGATATTGTAGCTGTAATTTGCAAAGGGGGTTCCGTCCTTATGATGGGTTATCAAAAATGGTTCAAAGGATTCTGTACCTTTTTGTTTTTTAAAAAAACCGGAATAGGTATAAATATAGATGTTACCCTGAGAGTCTTCCACCGGACTTCTACAACTTATTCGACCCGTAAGTCCGTAGTCTCTGTAATTGCTTAAATGCCGGTTAAATGGCAATTGGGTATAGTGTATCTTTTCTATACCATTGTCTGTACTTATCCAGACATATCCAAAACGATCAATCTCCAGATGATGCAAATAATCTAGCATGGGCACCTGCTCTACAGCTAGCAAGTGCCATTTATTGTTTTCTTTCTTGAATCGTAAAAGCTGAATGTCTTCGCCAGTACCTGCTACCAATTGAACCCCCGGTAAATATTTGTTGCCTTGGACCCATTTCGTATGCTGTGAATGAAAGGGTACTTCCACCAGTTGCTTATCGATCTGTTTTACATAGTAAAATTGATACTTCTTACCCTCGTATTCATATGAGCCCGAGGAGCCACCGGGAAATATAACTCCGTTGGGGCATAGAATACCTTGGATATTCGATTTAGCTTGAGGACTGAGATCCTTTAATAAGCTAATTTCACCATTGACGAATTGATAAAATTTCCCGTTCTGTTCTACCAGCAAAGAGCGATCATCTAAAATGTCAACGACTCTTGTGTCAATTTGCGCATTCGTCTCAAGTCCCTCGGGCTTTCCTATGGAATATCTTCTGAAGCCATTTTCGTAGGTGAATTTGTAGATATAGTTGGAAAAAGAACCAAACCACAGTATGTCATTTACATCCTCCACGATGGAATTTAGCGCAAGCCGATCTTCGCTTTCCACACCAGAAGAGTCGATCCATTCAAATTGGCCCGTTTTGAGATCAAAGAAATACGTGCCTGTATCTGCACATACCCATACGTGATCATTATTCGTCTTTAAAATAGTAAATGCGGTATAGGTATCCGGAAATTTCGTGCCGGGATAGCTGTAGAGGATGGAATTTCCTCCCATCTCTTTAACCAGGCCATTGAAAGTGCTATACCAGACAAAGTTGTCCTTATCGATATACAATTTTTTCTGCATCACCTTACTCTGGCCATTGGTGTTGACATCGATTCGTTTTTTTTCATAGGATTGCCCAAGGGCCCATACAAAAGGGCATAGGTAAGCGATGAGAAAAAGCAAACCTTTAGATTGTCGCAGCAGATGGGTCCCCATAGTAGAAAGAATTCGTTACTTAAATATAAGGAATAATGCACTTTTTTCTAGAGGGTTAGCAATGTATTCGGGTAATAGGTAGCTCAAATCCTTACTGAAAAACTATTTTTGTAAGGTGAAAAAATCGTTCGATATACTAATTATTGGTGGGGGAGCTGCCGGATTTTTTACCGCAATTAACATTGCCGAAATGAAACCGGGAACGTCTATTGCTATTCTTGAAAGAGGAAAGGACGTACTTACCAAGGTAAAGGTTTCCGGTGGAGGGCGATGCAATGTGACCCACGCTCAATTCCTTCCAAAGGAATTATCCCTCAACTATCCGAGGGGGGAGAAAGAGTTGTTGGGCCCCTTCCACAGGTTTATGACAGGGGATACCATGGCATGGTTTGAAAAAAGAGGTGTGGAACTCAAAATTGAAGAGGATGGGCGTATGTTTCCCGTGACGGATACCTCTCAAACCATTATCGATTGTTTTGAAAAGGAAACGGATCGTCTCGGTATTTCCGTTAACAAGAATCAACCGGTACGAGAAATAGGCCAGGAAGGTGACCGTTGGCGTGTGGAAACGAATTCTGCGATATTTCTGGCAAAGAAAATAGTGGTAGCTACAGGGAGTAACCCAAAAATTTGGAAATTACTGGAAACCCTGGGCCACCATATCGTTGCTCCGGTACCGTCCTTGTTTACCTTTAATATTAAAGATTCCCGAATCATAGACTTACCCGGGATTTCAAAACAAGTTTCGGTGAAGGTGTTGTCTCAAGAGGGCAAGCTATTATTGGAAAGTGAAGGCCCCTTGTTGATCACTCATTGGGGGATGAGTGGCCCGGCCATTTTGAAACTCTCAGCTTGGGGAGCACGGTTACTGGAGCCTATAGGGTATAAGTTCGGTATTGTTGTAAATTGGCTGTGGGATGTATCTTCAGCACAGGCATTGGAAGATCTAATGGACTTAAAACATCAAAATCCGAAACAAACCATCTTAAAATATGCACAGTTTGAACTTCCCAAACGACTCTGGCAGAGTTTGGTAAAGGCTTCAGGGATTAGCACAGACGAGATTTGGGCAGAGATCACAAAAAAGAAATTACAAAACCTGGCAGACCAATTAACGAGATCTCATTTTAAGGTGAATGGAAAGAGCACCTTTAAGGAAGAGTTTGTGACCGCAGGAGGCGTAGATTTGAAGGAGGTGAATTTTAAGACGTTTGAAAGCAAGGTCCATCGAGACCTTTATTTTGCCGGAGAAGTTCTGAATATTGACGCCATCACGGGTGGATTTAATTTTCAGAATGCCTGGACCGGCGGATTCATAGTTGCGAAAGCTATAAGTGATGAATAAGATGAGTATGAAGTTTCTAATGGCATCGATGTTACTATTTTCCTGGCTTATGAACGGGCAGGAAGAGTTAGATCAGTATCAATGGAAGCATAGATTGATCGTAATTCACGCTCCGCTTGAGAATGATTCCTTGGGGATCCAGCAATACCAAATGTTACAGCCATATAAGCAAGACATGATCGAGCGCAAATTGAAAGTTATTCTAAGAAAGGCCGTCGATAAGGAGCAAGGCTTTTCTGTGATTCTTTTGGGCCTGGATGGTGGTGAGAAGTTTACGTCCAATAAAGTTACTTCCTGGGAGACGTTTCGAGCGCTTATTGATGCCATGCCTATGAGGAAGGCAGAACTAAGAAAAAAAGGGAATTGATCTATGGAAACCTATATCGCTCTCTTGAGAGGAATAAACGTAAGTGGACAAAAGAGGATCTTGATGGCAGATCTAAGGCTCCTTTTCGAGTCTTTAGGGTTGGTTGACGTTAGAACCTATATACAAAGCGGAAATGTTCTTTTTAAGACTTCGGAAGGAAACGGGTTGGCAGAGAAGATTGCAAAAGCCATCGAAGTGAAATATGGTTGGAAAGTATTGATTTTGGTTAAAACAGCTTCAGAATTGGTCAAAATTGTAGAAAAATGCCCATTTTCTGATGAAAAAAAGCAAAAAAGCTATTTTGTGCTTTTGGATCAACCTCCTTCAGAAGATCGAATCCGTGCCACTCAAGAATTATCGCATCAGAATGAAGAGTTCCAAATTACTTCCAATTGCGTTTATATCTTTTATGCCGAAGGGGCCGGGAAAGCCAAATGGGGAAATAACTGGTTTGAGCGAAAACTAAAGGTAAATGCAACTGCAAGGAATTACAGGACCCTGAGGAAATTGATAGAGATGACTTTGGTGTAAGCAGGTTATGAATTGTCCCATGAAGAAATTATCGGGAAGGACCACCTGGCAGGTACCGCGTAGCCTCCTCTTTCTACAAGCGGTACCAACTTCGGTGTATATATTCAATTTAGGATCTAATCTTGCCAGTCCAGACCTACCACATAATATCTGGTGCCATTGAGGGTAGTGAATTTTTCAGGGTCTTTGGCAAGTTCATATTCCAATACCTTGTCATTGGTAAACTGGAGTTCGAGATAGGATCCCTTTGTATCACTGTAGATGGTATATTTCCCATTATTTTGTTCTTGGCCACCCACAGCTCCAAAGCCACTGGGGTCATTATCGGTTAAAGGAGTGGTGCTGCCGGATGTAAATGTGCTCAATGAATTGGAGTAATAATCGAAAGTACCCTCTTCATATAAGTTGATGACGGTGGTATCGGACATGCCCGTGCTTCCTCCCATATAATCGGTACTGTAATTGGAGTAGATGTATTTTAGTTTTTTTCCTACCAACCACTGTTTCCATTCGGTGGTGGCTTTCGAATCTTTTGCTTCCGAGAACGTAACGGATTTAGCCAATTTAGTGGCTTCATCAATATGTTCGGCAGAGAATTTGTCTTTTGAGGTGAGTATAATGATATTCATTCCTGTGCCCAGCCCATTGATCAATCCAATGGCAAAAGCTCTTACGGGTTCTCCCTGGAAATTTCCTTCGTATTCTCCTTGTACTCTCTGGTCACTTTGCAGAATGAACTCACCCTTGGGTTGAAGATTTACTCCTTCATCGATAATTCCCTGAAGGGCGATTTTCTTTAATTCCTCTGCAGATTTGGTATGATTTTGAAATAGTACGATCATCCCTGGAATTTTTTGATGCCCCAGTAAGATATAATCGTCGTATTGGTCCCCGGACCATCCCTTAGGAATATCAAAGCTTAGGCCTAATTCAGGAAGGTTCACATTTTGAGATGTTGCTTGAGTCGCCATAAGGAAAGTATTTACAATGAGTACCAAGGTGAAAAATTTTACCAGGGTCTGTTGAGTTCGAAAGTTTCTGAAAGTCAATTTGTTCATGATGGCAAATGTAAGGACCGGTGGTACCCCGTGTGTCCTACTTTTTCACATTTGGCATCTTACAGGACCTATGGAGTATGTTTTTTCTTGAATTCTGAAGGAGTCATTCCCGTTGCCTTTTTAAAGGCAGCATTGAATGCGGACTTACTATTAAAGCCCGCTTCCAGGCCAATGGCCACTAAGGTGTAATTGGAGAAATCAGGATCGAGAAGATAGGATTTGGCTTCTTCTACCCTAAGCCCATTTAAATGCTCTTTAAACCCAATATTCAGTTCGTTGTTAATTACTCTGGAGAGATGGCCCTTACTAATTCCAAGGGCGTTAGCGGTAGTTTCCAGGGTGATACCGGGATTCATGAAGTTCCGTTCCTCAACCAGAAAATGCTCCAAAGAGTCCAGATGTTCACTCTTTCCTACTGCTTCAGTAATTCTTGGTACCCTGTGAAAAATCTTGTCTCGAATATTTTTCCTTTCCCGGTTAACACCGTACTTGTAGATGCCTACATGACCCAACCAATAGGTTATAATGGCTACAACGATCCAAAGCGGATAGAAATAGTAATTCTCTGTGCCATATCCAATTCCAAATTCGGAGTAGGCCCATAATACGGTACTAAAACAGAGCGTGATTAAGATGTATTTGAACCATTGTAGATGTGGCGTAATTTTTTTACTTGAGAAAGTCTGTGTTTTTTCGAATTTTGAAATTTTCAGTAATAAATAGGCAAAAACACCTATAGAAAATAGAATGGCAAGCGCTTCTCCGTAGGCGACTAAATCTCCAAAGAACTTAGAAAAATCCGGATCCTTTTCCAGAATAACCACTTGAAACTTATAGATCAATCCCAATATGAGCCCACCCGCAAAGGGAAGATAGAGTAACGTTTGCCTAGGTGTGATGGCCCTATCCGGATCGATGAGAAGTAATCCATAAAACAATAGTAATACCGGCATGAGCAACGGCCAGCCGATGTAGAGATAACTGTAGAATTGACGGTTGGTAACAGCGCCAACATCCAAAAGATAGTATTGAAGGTTGCTGAGTGAATACACCAGGATCAAGGCAATGAGAAAGTTGGTGCTTCGGCCTTTGTACTTTTTATTAAACAACCAGACACCACCAAAGAGAAATCCCTGAATCACGCCGGCAAGTATCAAACTGTTGAAAATGTTAAAATTCAATTGGGCTGCTGTTAGTTATCTCAAATATAAGGATTTCGCTGTGGAGGGCTTTTCGTTATCTTTGTGCTGAAATTTTCTTACATGGGCGAATCCAATTTTATTCCGAAAGAATACATTCAAGAGCTTCAAAAAGGAAGTGCAAGCTACCAATCTCCAAGCAATATCGCTTTGGTTAAATACTGGGGAAAATACGGAGAACAGCTGCCAAAGAATGCATCGATCAGTTTTACGCTGAGCAACTGCCATACCCGTACAACATTGTATTTTGAACCAAAAGAAGGGAGCGATTTCGATTTTGAAGTGTATTTGGACGGGCAACGTGAGCAAGGATTTGAACCTAAGATCCGAACATTCTTTGAGCGTGTTGAGAAGTATCTTCCTTTTCTTCGGAAATATAAGTTTACCATTGAAACCTCCAATAGTTTTCCGCACAGTAGCGGAATTGCTTCCTCGGCAAGTGGTATGAGTGCCTTGGCGCTTTGTTTGGTGGATATGGAAAGATCCCTGTTATCCAACCAAATGACCCAGGAACAATTCCATAGGAAAGCGTCTTTCATTGCAAGATTAGGTTCGGGAAGTGCGGCAAGAAGTGTTGAGGGGCCTTTGGTAGTTTGGGGAGATCATGATACCATTCATGATAGCTCAAACTTGTACGGATCAAAGTTTCCATATAACGTACATCCAAATTTTCATAATTTTCAGGATACCATCCTCCTGGTTGACAAAGGTGAAAAAGAGGTGAGTAGCACTGTGGGTCATAATCTCATGCATAGCCATCCCTACGCGACGGAGCGATTTGGTGAAGCTAACACCAATCTTACCAGACTTAAAGAAATATTTGAAAGCGGAGATCTTTCGGCATTCATTAGGATTGTGGAGAGTGAGGCCTTACAACTCCATGCCATGATGATGACCTCGATGCCGTATTTTATTTTGATGAAACCTAATACTCTGGAGATCATCAATCGTATTTGGGCCTATAGGAAGCGAACCGAAAGTAAAGTCTGTTTCACTCTGGACGCCGGTGCTAATGTACATGTACTTTATCCGGAGGCTGAAAAAATGGAGGTCCTTGCGTTCATCAAGTCCGAACTAACACCCTACTGCAAGAACGGTGAATTCATTGAGGATCATACAGGGTCCGGAGCCATAAGATTATAGTTATCTACTCCAAAACTATTTTGGACGTGCCTAAGAGTCGGTCGCTTTCTCTTAATTGAGCAAAATACAGTCCGGCGGGAAGATTTCCTCTCTGGAAAGAAGTAGTTTCAGAAACATTTGAAAGCTTCATTACCTCTTGTCCTGTAAAATTATAGATCACAATGGAAATCTCTTCAGAGGGGACCCATTCCGAAGGAAACACAAAGACGGCGTCATCGGTTACGGGGTTGGGTTGTATGTAAAACTGTGGCGAAGAAGTAATATCTTCTACTCCCAATATGCTAATTTCGGAAACTCGAAGGGTCACATCATTGGCATTACAGTTTATTTCAAAAGTGTAAACCAGGCCGTCATAGATGGAAGTTGCGGTTTCAGGGAAAATACAATTGCTTCCGTTGAGGTTCCAGGTAATTACGGTGAACTCATCATCCAATTGAGGTGCGAATTGAAGATTAATAGCGAGGGTTCCATTCATATCCGGACTCCCGATAATGGCAATTTTATCGAATGCTCCCGAAGCGGTACCGGAAATATCTAATTGAATACTGCCACCGTTAAGGGCAAAGTTATTGGTGATGTCAAGAGTACCAATCTGCGATTCCTCTCCAGGGACAACCATACCTTCATTGATCAAGGTCGTGGTGATGTCATAGGTACCCGATCCAACAATCCGACCGGACGGAAAGTTGGTGAAGGTAGAAGTTCC
>JBCBDM010000086.1:0-15575 GCA_038529705.1 Bacteroidota bacterium | reverse complement strand
ATTGTAACAGACTCCATCCCACTCAAGCAAGAGAGTCCAAAAGTAAGGGTCCTCACTTGTGCAGATCTCTTCGCCGATGTTATGCTCAGCGTGCACGGAAACAAGTCGATCAGTTCGAAATTTTTAATGTAAACAAGCACTTTATTCTTTTAGTAGAGCTCCGGCATTCTGAAAGAGCGTCCCGCGTATTGCATTGAAAGCGTCTTCAATCGATTCATTGTCATCTATATTGGTATTCATAAAAATGACAATTCCCAGATTACCCGCTGTCGTGAACAAAGTATATGTTAGAATACCCGGATCCGAACCGTTCATAGAAATGTTATCCTCTTCTCTGTTTACGTTCCACATGAGTCCTTTTGTCACTTCAAAATTTCCATTTGGGAAATTTTCAATAGTAAGCTGATTACTCATAAGTTCTTCATATCCCTCCTTGGATAAAAGTTGGCCCTCCCCTGCTAACCCTTTGATCATATCCATTAGGTAATAGCTAAAATCTGTTACATTGGTTAACAGCCCGCCATCGGGATACGTGATCAATTCATAGGGCGGAATACGCAAACCGTTGGATAGATAATGAGTGATCATTTTATCCTTGGGAACATTCTCTAAATTCCAATAGGTACTTTCTAGTTCTAATGGCGCTAATAGGATTTTCTGGGTATAGTCTGAAAATGACTCTCCGGAAATTTTTTCAATGATTAAAGCCAAAAGGGTCGCCCCAATATTCGAGTACCGATACGCAGTTCCCGGGGGCTGTTCAAGAAAATTGGTTTTCGCATAAAACTTGCCTTTTACATGATAAACATCATAGAGATATTGTTCCATAGACATAGACTCATTTTGCTGATATATTCTGAAATACGGGTAATAATCCTCTGGCAACTCCTCTTCTTGAAAGTTTATTTCTCCAGTAAACAAGTAGGTCTTCTCAATGACCATGTCATCGGCACCATCGGTTAAACTCGAGGTATGCGTGGCCAATTGTCTTACGGTAATGGGTTGATTCGGAAAAGACGGGTTTACCACAGAAAATGGTAAATAATCGTTAATCGGATCTTCTAAGGACAACTTTCCCTCCTCTACTAATTTCATGGTTGCAAATCCAATGAGCGTCTTGGTAATGGAACCAATATTTTGAACTGTTTCAGAAGTAAACGGGATCTTTCTCTCTCTATCGGCATATCCAAAACCGTTGCTGTAGAGTATCTTGTCCTTTGAAACGATACTTACGGCAAATCCCGGAAGTTCACTGCTCTGGGCAATGGTTGCCAATCTTTGGTTTAAAGAATCTCTTACGGATTGTGCATGAACCTGTGTACTTAAAATAAGTACTAAACTAATGACAATGGATTTCATAATGTTAGTTTTACTATTGTAAGAGACGATGCCAGGAGTAAGGCGTTGCAAAAGCCTAACATCTAATTGTTTTGAAAAAGGCATTTATAATTGTCTAACTACTCAAAAAGGCCTACATTTGCACCCGCTTAGCTGTAAGGCTAAGATTATTTATTCATTTTAATAAACAGTAATGAAATCAATTACAATCAACGGATCTCAAAGAGAAAGCGTGGGCAAATCGGCAACGAAGGCCTTGCGTAATGCTGGAAAGGTTCCTTGCGTAGTATACGGAGGGGATGCGCCAATTCACTTTTCAGCCGAAGAACTGGCATTTAAAAACCTGGTGTACACTCCGGACGTACATACAGTTGTAATTGCCTTAGAAGATGGTACCAAAGTAGAAGCGGTACTTCAAGACATTCAATTTCACCCGGTAAGTGACCGTATCTTACACATCGACTTCTACCAAATCTTCCCGGATAAGGAAGTGATGATGGAAATCCCGGTGCGTATTACCGGAAATTCTCGTGGGGTTAGAAACGGTGGGGTACTTCGTATCGTAAACCGTAAACTTCGTGTGAAAGCTTTACCGGCAGACCTTCCGGATTTCATCGAAGCAGATATCACCGAAATGAAAATTGGAGCTAAGATGTATGTAACTGCTATTGAGCAGGAAAAATTCAAGATCATGCATTCTGATAACGCTGTAATTTGTCAAGTGAGAACCTCTCGTACTGCCATTGCAGACGAAGATGATGATGAAGAAGAAGGAGAAGAAGGAGCTGAAGCTGCAGAAGGAACTGAAGCTGCCGCAGATGCGCCAGCAGAAGCTGCTCCACCGGCAGAAGAATAGACCTTTCTTTCAGAATATAAAACAAAAGCATCTCGTTGTTCGGGATGCTTTTTTTATTTTTACTGAAAGTTTAATCGCTCTATGATCGCATTCTTTCGAAAACTTTTTGGCGGCGCTCCAAAACAACAAACCGTTGAAGTTGAGAAAGTGCCATCCACAGAAAGTAAAGAAATCTCAAAAAGTCCCGAAACTACTCGGGAAATGGATATGAAAAAGTACCTTATTGTAGGATTGGGAAATATGGGGCCCAAATACGAACACACCCGTCATAATATCGGCTTCAAAATACTAGACTTCCTGGCACGTAACAACGAACTTCCTTGGGAAACCGTGAAACTGGCCGATAGATCGGTACACAAAAAAAAGGGTCGCACCTTTATTCTCATAAAACCCAGTACCTTTATGAATCTAAGCGGTAAAGCCGTAAAATACTGGCTCGACAAGGAGAAGATTCCCCTGGAAAACCTGCTGGTCATCACAGACGACCTCAACCTCCCGTTTGGTACGCTACGGGTCAAGACCAAAGGCAGTGACGGAGGCCATAACGGATTAAAAGATATTCAAAACGTATTACAAACTACCAAATACAACCGATTTAGATTTGGGATCAGTGACACCTTTAGCAAAGGAAGGCAAGTTGATTATGTATTGGGCGAATGGAGCGAAGAGGAGAATGACAAACTCCCTGAGCGCCTTGAAAAGGCAATCGAAGTGGTCGAATCCTTCGCTTTGGCAGGAGTTAACAATACCATGAACACTTACAACGGAAAATAAAGTGAAGGAATATACTTCGGCTTCAACCTATAAAAACCACAAAGGTAGTGTGGTCACCATTGGCACCTTCGACGGAGTCCATATTGGCCATAGCGCTATTTTGCACCGCCTCGTAGAAACGGCTCAAAAGGAAGACCTGGATTCGGTACTACTCACCTTTTTCCCACATCCACGAATGGTCCTTCAAACGGATAGTGACCTTAAATTGATCAATACTATTTCAGAAAAAAAAGAATTACTTAAAGTCATTGGTCTGGACCACTTGGTGATGCAGCCTTTTACCAAAGAATTTTCAAGATTAACCGCGTTGGAATACGTTAGAGATATATTGGTAAATCAATTACACGCTAAAAAGATTATTATTGGTTACGATCATCGTTTTGGTCGGAACAGAACCGCTAATATTGAAAATTTAAGGGAATATGGCGAAACCTATGGGTTTCAAGTAGAAGAGATTAGTGCCCAGGAATTGGATGAGGTAGCCGTAAGTTCAACCAAAATCAGAAAGGCCCTTGAGGCTGGAGACATCACTACCGCCAATAATTATCTGGGATATCCGTTTATGCTCAACGGAACGGTAGTAAGTGGTAGAGGTATTGGTAAGACCCTGGAGTATCCTACAGCCAATCTTCAGATCGATGAATCCTATAAGCTTATACCAAGTAAGGGAGTGTACCTGGTGAGGTCTCAATTGGAGGGTAAAACGGTTTACGGTCTTACCAGTATTGGAACCAACCCCACCGTTGGAGGGCAAGACACTACCATAGAAACCTACTTCATGGATCTGGACATGGATCTATACGACCAGGAACTAAAACTCGAATTCTTGACCCATATTCGAGACGAAGAAACGTTCGATTCCATAGACGAACTCAAATGGGCCATTACGAAGGATGAGGCCTTTGCACGAGAATTTTTAGCAACCAATGAATAAACTGCTATTCAAACAAATTGACAATACCGGACTCGTCCTTTGGCGATTGGCCTTCGGTTTGTTGATCACTATAGAAGCTTTCGGAGCCATTGCCACAGGTTGGGTACGACGCACTTTTGTGGAGCCCGAATTTACCTTTCATTTTATCGGATTGGATTTTCTACAACCCTTACCCGGCGGAGGTATGTATTTCTATTTTGCCCTTATGGGAATCTTCGGAATATTGGTGACCTTTGGATATAAGTACCGCTTTACCATGTTTTGCTATGCGCTCATGTGGAGCTGTGTATACCTCATGCAGAAGACCTCCTATAATAATCACTATTATCTAATGATGCTGCTGTGCTGGCTTATGGTATTTCTGCCGGCCAACCGCTGGTTCTCCATAGACGCTCATCAAAATCCGAAATTAAAGTCACCTTCGGTTGCGCGATGGACTTACGTGGTGGTGATTCTGCAGGTTTGGATCGTCTATACCTACGCTTCCATTGCCAAGATCTATCCGGATTGGTTGGATGGAACGGTAACGGCACTCTTCATGAAAAGCAAGAGCGATTATTGGCTCATTGGAGAATTTTTACAAAAGGATTGGGTACACCATGCCATGGCCTGGTTTGGGATACTGTTCGATTTACTTATCGTACCCTTACTGCTCTGGAAGCGCACACGAGTACTAGGTTTTGCCATTTCTGTGTTTTTTCATCTGTTCAATTCTATCGTATTTCAGATCGGAATATTTCCTTATATGTCCATGGCTTTTGCCTTTTTCTTTTTCTCTTCGGAAGTGTTAAAACGCAGGTTTCTTCCTAAGAAAACGCTCTACACAGGAAATGAGGTGGTAGTCCCCAATTACAGGGGAGTATTAATCGGTTTGTTTTCGGTCTACTTCCTTACTCAAATTGCATTGCCGTTAAGGCATTGGGGCTTCCAGGATGACGTACTTTGGACCGAAGAAGGTCATCGATTGGCCTGGAGAATGATGCTGCGTAGCCGAAGTGGGATTCTCACCATTTACGTAGAGGAGAAAGGCACTGGGATTAGGAACAACTATGATTACAGGAAATTGCTATCTAAAAAACAGAACCGATCTGTAAAGGCCAAACCAGACCTTATCTGGCAATTGGCCCAGCGGATCAAAAAAATAGAGGCAGAAAAAGGTAAGGATGTTGCGGTGTATATTACGTCCAGGGTAAAAATAAACGGTGGCGAGTATTTTCCATTGATAGACCCTAAAATAGATTTGGCTTCAGAAGAATGGCGCCCATTGCAACATCATGATTGGATCCTTCCCGCTCCGGAAGATTATCACTCCAAAGAGAAAAAAGAATAAATTCAAACGACCTAAAAAACTCCCTTTTTCCCTAACTTTGCCCTCTTAAAATCCTTAGGAAAATGTTACAAGTACAAAACATTCGTGAACACAAAGACGCCTATATAACAGCTCTCGAAAAAAGAGGAATTGATGCTAAAGAGTCTTTGGAGGCAGTTTTACATGCCGATGAAACCCGTCGTGCTACGCAGGCACAACTCGACGAGGTATTGTCGCAATCCAACACATTTTCCAAAGAAATAGGAATGCTTTTCAAAAATGGGGAAACACAAAAAGCCAATCTCCTCAAAGAAAAGACCGGACAATTAAAGGAACAATCCAAAGATCTTCAGGAAAAGTTGAACCATGCTGCAGATGAGCTTCAGCAACTGCTGTATACACTACCTAATATCCCTAATGAATTGGTACCAGCAGGTACGGACGAGAATGACAATGAAGTGATCTTTAGCGAAGGAGACATTCCTAAACTAAATGAAGACGCTTTACCACATTGGGAACTTGCGAAGAAATACGACCTTATCGATTTCGAATTGGGAGTAAAGGTCACAGGAGCAGGATTTCCTGTGTACAAAGGGAAGGGGGCCAGATTGCAGCGGGCTTTGATCACCTACTTTCTCGACAAGAACACAGCAGCAGGTTATACCGAATATCAAGTACCGCATTTGGTGAATGAGGCATCCGGATATGGAACCGGGCAATTACCGGATAAAGAAGGCCAAATGTATCATGTGGGGATAGATGACCTTTACCTCATCCCCACGGCAGAGGTCCCGGTAACCAATATGTTTAGAGGAGACCTGCTCATGCATAATCAGTTACCTATTACATGTACAGGATACACTCCTTGTTTCCGCCGTGAAGCAGGAAGTTACGGAGCTCATGTACGGGGCTTGAACCGCCTACATCAATTCGACAAGGTAGAGATCGTTCGCATAGAGCATCCGGACCAGAGTTATGCTGCTTTAGACGGAATGGTAGCACATGTAAAAGACATACTCCGCGATCTTAAATTACCGTATCGCATTCTGCGACTCTGTGGTGGGGACCTTGGTTTTACCTCGGCACTTACCTACGATTTTGAAGTGTTCTCCACAGCACAAGATCGCTGGTTGGAAATTTCTTCGGTGTCCAACTTTGAAACTTTTCAGGCGAACCGGCTGAAATTGCGTTTTAAAGATACGGATGGCAAAAACAAGTTAGCTCATACCCTCAACGGAAGTGCTCTGGCCTTACCAAGGGTACTGGCTGGGATTCTGGAGAATTGCCAAACCCCGGAAGGTATAAAGATCCCGGAGGTGCTCGTTCCTTATTGTGGCTTTGAAATAATCGACTAAATTCTTTTCTCTGCCCACAGAATAGTGCCACCCGGATATACGGCCCAATATTTGAGATATTTTTAAGAAACCATTGCTTATCTTTATCGCATGCGGAATCTTTTATTTTTCCTGATACTCTTATGGACCCTTTCTTCTTTTGGACAAAGTGAGGCCTTGGGTAAGAATTACTTTGAAAGAGGCGATTATGAAAAAGCCCTTACGATCTTCAAAAAACTAGCACGTCAAAATCCGCATAGAACAGATTATACCGAATACTTGCTAAAGTCTCATCAACAATTGGAAAATTTTGAAGAGGCCGAAACGATCATTCGGAAAAAATTGAACGGAAAACGTCCCGTTCCGCGATATTATGTAGAACTAGGACATAATTATGCCATACAGGAAAAGGATAGCCTGGCTGAAGTAAGCTACCAAAAAGCGATAAAAGGCGTTGAGGAAAATCCATTTAGTGCCTATGCTGTAGGAAGGGCCTTCACCGATTACAGTTTATTGGACCAGGCAGCAAGCACTTACGAACTTGCCATGAGGTTAGATCCGGAAAGAGATTACAATCCGCAGCTAGCCCGTATCTACGGAGAGCAGGGAAAACTGGACAAGATGTTCGAAAAGTACATAGACCTAATCCATTCAAACTCCGCCTATAGAGCAACGGCCCAGCGTAACTTTAGTTATTATGTAAATGAAGATCCAAATAACGAAGCCAATGTGATCCTTCGGAAAACATTGCTCAAAAAATTACAACAAGGACCTAACATTATTTATAACGAATTGTTGAGCTGGCTTTTCATACAGCAGAAAGATTTTACCAAAGCGTTCATCCAGGAAAAGGCTATTTACAAAAGGAGCGAAGAAGATCTAAGAGGGATCGTAGACCTTTTGCGCATAGCGATGGATGAAGCGGATTATGATGCGGCAAGAGAGGTCGTGGCCTTCGTGATAGAAAAAGCGCCCAGACAGGAAATAAGACTGGAGGGATATCAATACCGTATGGATATTGAGCTGCAACTGGCCGAGAAAAAAGATTACCCCGAGATCGAAGCCCAGTACCTTCAGTTGCTGGAGGAATTTGGTGTTGGGAAAAACACTTTGGCTTTGCAATTGGATTTTAATCAATTTCAGGCCTTTCAAAATGGGAAAAAGGAGGCAGCCATTTCCAATTTAAAAGAGTTGTTGAACAACCCGCTCTCTATCTATCAGGAGGCAAGAGTAAAGTTAAAACTAGCGGATATTCTGGTTTTTGATGAGAAATTCAATCAGGCTCTTATTTATTATTCTCAGGTTCAGAAAAAAGTAAAAAATGATGTACTGGCTCAGGAGGCACGTTTCAAAGTGGCCCAAACCAGTTACTTCAAAGGAGACTTCGAATGGGCTCAAATTCAGTTGGATGTTCTTAAAAAATCGGCATCTCAACTCATTGCAAACGATGCCATGCAATTATCCTTAATGATCCGAGACAATTCGTTGGAAGATTCAACCCAAACCGCCCTCAAGAAATTTGCCCGAGCCGATCTGTTGACCCTTCAACAAAAAAATACAGAAGCCATTTCTGCTTTGCAGGAGATTTTGACCAACCATAAAGGGGAAAAAATAGAAGACGAAGCCCTCCTCAAATTAGGTGCGATCTATGAAGAACTTAAGGAATATGAGTTGGCCCGGGACCATTATCAGAAGTTAATCGATTTCTATAAGGAGGACATCCTTGCCGATGATGCCTACTTTAAATTGGCCAAATTATACGAAGGCCCCCTGGCTCAGGTTGAAAAGGCGAAGGAACTGTATGAACAGATCATTTTCAACTTCGCCGACAGCATCTATTTTGTGGAAGCCCGCAAGCGCTATAGAATGTTAAGAGGAGACGCCATCAACTAAATAACAACTATTCTTTTGCCTTCCGAAGCTTTTCTCAAAGTTTGATTTCGAAGCACTTCCTTATCTTAGTGTTTACTAACTGAAGAATCCTTTTCAAGATGGGAAAAACCAGAAAGATCGACTGGCTCAATCACGGCCTTGAATTTGCGGTAGTCGTTGTGGGTATTTTGATTGCTTTTCAACTCAACACCTGCCGGGAAGATAGTAAAGAAAAGGCTTTGGTGAATCAACATAAAAGTAATGTAATGGATGAGGTTAAGTTCAACCTTTACAATATTGAGAATGCCATTACGGACTTGGAAAACACTGAGAAATCCATAGACACCCTACTTCAAACCATTAGTGCAGGCAAAGATACCCTAGGCATGAATAATCTCTCCATGCAAATATTAAATATCCGGGGAGCTTATATTAAGCGAAATGCGTATACCTCTTTCGTGGAATCAGGTGATATCCGGTTGGAAGAGAATTTTGATTTTCGGGATCGCCTCATTTCACTCTATGAATACTACAATTGGGCCGATGGATATCGGGATGCGGCCAATGAATTCTTCTTCGATACTGCCTTCCCTTATATGATAGATAATTTCGACATGGTCACCATGCAACCTCAGGGAAGGGACACCTACGATAGCAGAAAATATATGAATGCGCTATCCAGTTATAAATATCAGCTAATAGCCATGACACTAAAGTACAAGGAAGTTAAAGAGCTGAATCAAAAATTTATCGAATCATTTGACACCCCTTAACTATGTATATTTATAATGTAACAATCAATATAGAAGAATCCATCCATGACGCCTGGGTGGAATGGATGAAATCCGAACACATCCCTGCCATGCTCAACACAGGCAAGTTCACCAAAGCATTAATGACCCGAGTGCAGGTGGAAGAAGAAATGGGGGGAATTACCTACTCTGTCCAATACAGAACCGATAGCAAAGCCACGTTAGACAAATATTATGCTGAAGATGCCGCAACGCTTCGGGCTCAAAGCAAACCCTTTGAAGGAAAATTTGTGGCCTTCAGGACAGAGCTGGAAGTGGTTTATGAACAATAAAAAACCCCGACAGCATGCTATCGGGGGTATATATTTGTGGGGATATTGGAAAAATAAGTGGTTAGTTAGTTTTCCAAAATTATAAATTCAATCCTTCTATTGGCTTCATGTTCTTCTTCAGAACACGGACTACAATTCACGATCGGTTGTGTCTCTCCATATCCTTTCCAGGTTAGGCGATCCTTAGAAATCCCTTTGGAAATAAGATATTTCATAGCCGAAGCAGCCCTTCTATCGGATAGTCTTAGGTTATAATTGTCATTTCCTCTAAAATCCGTGTGGGCATTCAACGCAACACGGATCTCCGGGTTCTCGTTCATAGTGGCTACTACGGTATTTAGAGTAATAGTAGATACGGGTTTGATATTAGAACTATCAAAATCGAACAGGATATTGTCGATCTGGATATAGGTCTTTTCTTCGGTTTCCACTATAGGTGCCGGTACGGCTTTTAGGGTTACATCCGCATCGTAAGCCAGCGTCTTGTTGTCTGTATTAAAAATGGTGGATCCTGTAAAGAAACCCTCCTTCCCTGAGACGATCGTATAGAATTCGAAGGAAGATACCGGAAACGTAAAATTCCCTTCCTGGTCCGTGATCATCTCTCCTACCTGAGTCCCATCGGTATCGATAAGTTTAACGTTTACCTCAGCCAAAGGAATTCCCGTTTCAAAATCGACCGCTTGTCCGCTTACTTTTTGAGACAATACGTATTCCGTAATCCTGTAGATATCGAAATGACCCACACCCCCTTCTTTATTAGAGGTAATATATCCTATTCGTTCCGTGGCTGGTACAAAGGCTATCTCGTCCTTTTCTGTATTAATGGTATTGCCCAAATTAATGATGGTCACATATCCTTTCTTGGTTCTTCTGGATTTAAATACATCAAAGCCACCAATGTTGTCATGTCCTGTCGACGAGAAGAAAATAAACTTCTCATCCACCGATAGATGTGGATACTTTTCATCCGCTTCGGTATTGATATCCCCTTCCACTGGCATCACCTCACCATAACTGCCATCTTCCAACACGGCCACTTTAAAAATGTCATAACCCCCCATAGAACCGGGCATATTAGACGAAAAGAACAATACATCCCCCGCTTTATTCAAGTGAGGATTTTCTACAGAATATGCATCCCCATTGAAGGGTAAAGACTCCATACCGATCCACTCTCCCATGCGATCTGGATTCATCACGGCTTTGTACAATTGATATCTCTGCGTATCACCCTCCACATTTTTGGTAAAGAACATCGTATTTCCATCCTGAGAAAAAGTTACTGTCCCCAAGTTTTCATTTTTGTTAAGGATGCTAGAGAACAACAAAGGTCTGGTAAGATCATAGTTTTCAAGGATGTCACTACAATACAACTTCGTATAGGGTGCCCTGGTAATGGGATCCTTTGGTGCAATTGCGCCAATCTTTCGAGCAGAGAAGGAAATGAACTTTCCCATAAATAATCCGGATCCGTAATCGGCATAGCTTGAATTTATACCTGTAGTAAGATCTTCAAATTTGAACCCGTTGGTGCCAATTCTCTCAGCAGGTGTAATGGAATCTAAGGCGAAACGGCTGCCAATATCGAAAGACGCCTGTGAAAAGGAAACAAACTGCGTTAGAAGTATAGCTGCAAGCGGGAGAAAAAAATATCGCTTCATTATTAATTAGTTGAGTGAGGTATTCTAGATTCTAGACAAATCTAATTTTTAAAACGTATTTTCCTACATATTTTAGCTAAACTGTACGGAAATTCGTTCAACTACACTTGAAGATCGAAGGAACCACTCTTGTCTTTGATTCTAGTAGAATTTGCACCAAGCTCATTTCGACGCCCGGCCAAATACCAATGGCAAATTAACTACCTTTGATCTCATTATGAGCAAACCGGTACGCGCCAAAAAACATCTTGGGCAGCATTTTCTTCACGACGAGTCGATCGCCAAAAAAATTAGTGATACACTTACGCTGGAACACTACAAAAATGTATTGGAGATTGGCCCGGGAATGGGTGTACTTACAAAATACCTGATTGCTCATCCCATCGAAGTCGTTGCCATGGAACTGGATAGTGAGTCTGTTGTTTTTCTGAAGGACAACTATCCCCATACAAACCTTCACATCCTGGAAGCCGATTTTCTCAAATACGACCTGTCGCAATTGTTTCATTCAGAACCCTTTGCTATTACAGGAAATTTCCCTTATAACATCTCTAGCCAGATCGTCTTTAAAGCCTTGGAATGGCGACATCGAATTCCTGAATTTACGGGGATGTTTCAAAAGGAAGTAGCACAGCGTATCTGTGAGAGAGAAGGGAGCAAAACGTATGGCATTCTTTCGGTGCTCACTCAAGCTTTTTATGATGCAGAATATCTGTTTACCGTGAAACCAGGAGTGTTTAATCCTCCTCCCAAGGTGGATAGTGGAGTACTTCGGTTAAGACGAAAGAAAAATTTCGCTCTCCCATGCGATGAACCGCTTTTTTTTAAAGTGGTAAAAACCGCTTTCCAACAGCGAAGAAAAACACTTCGTAATAGTTTAAAAACATTTCAACTTTCCGATAAATTAAAAGAAGATGCTATCTTTGGCCAGCGTCCGGAGCAGCTTTCTGTTCAAGACTTTATAGCACTCACCCTAAAATTGGAAGCAGATGCCGTTTCAACTCACGATTGATTTCCTTCAACGAATTGGGCAACTCATTGCGCAAAGGGATGGTCATGCCTTGAAGGACTTGCTAAGGGACTTTCACTTTGCAGATATTGCGGAGATATTGGAAGAACTTAAAAGCGATGAGGCCACTTACCTTATCCGACTCCTGGAAAGTGAGATTACCTCCGAAGCCTTGATGGAATTGGACGAAGACGTTCGGGAGAAGATTCTGGATAGACTTTCGCCCAAGGAAATCGCCGAAGAGCTCCAGGAAATGGACACGGATGATGCTGCCGATGTGGTCGCCGAGCTCGATGAAGAAATCCAACAGGAGGTCATCGATAAGATCGAAGATGAAGAGCTCGCTGCGGATATCGTTGAGTTGGTGAGCTATGACGAAAAAAGTGCCGGGGGTTTAATGGCTAAGGAGCTGGTACAGGTCAAGGAAACCTGGACCATTGCGGGTTGCGTTCGCGAAATGCGAAGACAGGCCAAGAACGTTACTCGCGTACATTCTATTTATGTGACGGACAAAGAGGGAAAATTAAAAGGCCGTTTATCCTTAAAAGATCTCTTAACGGCACCGGAAAAAGCACATATCGGTGACATTTACATCCCAAAAGTAGATTACGTTACGGTGCATACGGAAGGAGAAGAGGTAGCACGTATCATGCAGAAATACGATCTGGAAGCCATTCCGGTAATCGATGAGGAAGGCCTTCTGGTAGGACGCGTAACGATTGATGATATTGTGGATTTCATAAAGGATGAAGCCGAAAAAGATTATCAATTGGCGGCAGGTATTTCGCAGGATGTAGAGGCAGATGACAGTATATTGTTATTGACGAAGGCCCGACTTCCCTGGTTGGTACTGGGTCTATTTGGTGGCTTGGGTGCCGTGTTTATCATGCAGGGTTTTGAGGAAGCGCTGGAAAAATACGCTATTCTTTTCTTCTATACACCTCTCATTGCGGCGATGGCTGGTAATGTTGGAGTACAATCCAGTGCGATCATTGTTCAGGGTTTGGCCAACGATATCGTAAAAGGAAGTCTACTCAACCGATTTCTGAAAGAATTGGGATTGAGCTTGATCAATGGAGTGGCCTTAGGGTTATTGGTCATCCTCTTCAATGCCCTTATTGGAAATCCGTTTAATGTGAGCCTCGCAATTTCCATTTCGCTTTTGGTGGTCATTATCATTGCTGCTATCATTGGAACCTTTGTACCTATCATCCTAGATAAAAGAGGTATTGACCCAGCGATCGCTACAGGTCCTTTTATCACGACGAGTAATGATATTTTTGGAATTTTGATCTTCTTTTATATTTCGAAACTCATTTTAGGATTTGCATGACTTCGGAAGTTTTCTCTTACACACTTACGGTTCCCTCATCTGCTATCGATGTGAGAAATCACATAAATAATCTCGCCTATTTGGAATGGTGCCTTAGGGCGGCGGAAGAACACTGGGAAAAGAACGCCAGTACAGAAATTCGAAACCATTATGTCTGGTATGTGTTACATCATTCCATAGATTATAAGGCCGCTGCTTTTGAGGGCGAGGAACTAGGGGTACAAACCTGGGTGGTTTCTGCGGAGGGAGTAAAGAGTAAACGGCAATATAGGATCTATAGAACAAGTGATAAAAAGACATTGATCGAAGCTAAAACCCTATGGTGTCTTTTGGATGCAAAAACGTTAAGGCCTGCTAAAATTCCAGAGGAAATTCGTAATTTGTTCTAGCAAAATCTTCATGCTATGAACCCGATCAACATCAAAGAAAAATTTGGTAAATTTTCCAAGCAATGGCACCCACATCAAATCGCCACGGTAGACGATATGCAGGTGATCCTGGCCAAGATACAAGGTGAATTTGTCTGGCACAAGCACGATGACGAAGATGAGCTTTTTTATGTGCAGAAAGGCACGTTGGAAATGCATTTTCGGGATAAGGTGGAAATTGTAAAGGAAGGAGAGATTATTGTAGTTCCTAAGGGTGTAGAGCATTGCCCTAAAAGTGTTGGTGAAGATGAGGTGCATCTATTGCTCTTCGAAAAATTAGCGACCAAGCACACCGGTGAGATCGTACATGAAAAAACGCAAACCGAATATCCTAAGATCTAGCTCTTGAAGATCCTCCACCTAGATAAAAACCATCCGTTGCTCATCGACCAGTTAAGACAGGCGGGATTTGAGAACGTTGAGGACTATTCTTCTTCCAAGGAAGCAGTAGAAAAGTTTGTTGCAGCCTATGATGGCATCGTTATTAGAAGCCGTTTTAAGATCGATAAACAGTTCCTGGATGCTGCCAAAAGACTCAAATTCATAGCCAGGGTGGGAGCGGGTCTGGAAAGTATAGAAATCCCCTATGCCAGAAGCAAAGGAATTCATTTGTTCTCTGCCCCGGAAGGCAACAGGAATGCCGTTGGAGAACATGCGCTGGGTATGTTACTTTCGCTCTTCAACAAACTTAATGTAGCAGATCGCGAAGTAAAATCGGGGCAATGGAATCGGGAATCGAATCGCGGAGTGGAATTGGAAGGAAAAACGGTGGGTCTTATTGGGTATGGAAATACGGGAAAGGCTTTTGCTAAAAAATTAAAAGGTTTCGACTGTACCGTCTTCTGTTACGATATTAAAGACAATGTGGGTGATGCTAATGCCACTCAAACCTCCTTAAAGACCCTCCAGGAAATGGCCGATGTGGTGAGCCTTCACACTCCATGGACCCTACTCACCAACAAAATGGTTACTACCAAATTTATCGAAGCCTTTAAAAAACCGTTTTGGCTAATCAATACGGCCAGAGGACGAAGCGTAGTAACCAAAGACCTGGTTGCGGCTTTAAAAAGTGGAAAGATCCTGGGAGCAGGCCTGGACGTTTTAGAATATGAAAAACTTTCTTTTGAATCCCTATTCTCTTCAGAAATGCCGAAAGAGTTCCGAGAACTCATCAAAATGGATCATGTAATCCTAAGTCCTCATATAGCAGGATGGACCGTGGAAAGTAAAATCAAATTGGCCGAAACTATCGTTGAAAAAATACTAGCTGAATTTTCCTAAATTTAAGCGTGAAAAAAACCGTTCTCGTTTTTGGTGCCTTGATCGTTGCGCTTTTGGCGCTTTTTCAACTGAGCAAGTACACGATTGCCGCTGGTAATCTGGGCATCGAACTTGTTATTGCCGGAATCGCCGTTATTTTTTTTGTAATAGGTGTCTATTTGAATAAAAAGAGCCTTCACAAAAAAATACCCTCTCCACCGGAACAGGTCATCGACGAAAAAAAGATTACTCAGTTAGGAATCAGTAATCGAGAATACCAAATCCTTGTGAAAATTTCAGAAGGTTGGTCCAATAAAGAGATCGCCCAACAACTTTTTGTTTCAGAAAGCACCATCAAAACCCATATCTCCAACCTTTTT
>JBCBDM010000085.1:0-15602 GCA_038529705.1 Bacteroidota bacterium | reverse complement strand
TCGATGTGAGATCCCATACGGACAGCCGTTCCAGCGATGCATTTAATATGAGATTATCCGATGCTCGTGCAAAATCTACGGTTGCCTATATCATCGCCGCCGGAATTGACAGAAGTAGAATATCAGGACGAGGTTATGGCGAATCGCAATTACTCAACCGATGTTCCAACGGAGTTCCGTGCAGTGAAGAAGAGCATCAGTTAAATAGAAGATCCGAATTTATTATTGTAGCGAAGTAATAATTGTTTGATTGTTTAAGCCAAAAAAACCCGTTCACATAAGGAACGGGTTTTTTATGATAGAAAAGAAACGATTAGTTCATCGCATCTTTAACGCCGTCTACAGCGTCTTCAACTTTTTCTTTAGCGTCATCCATCGCACCGTCTACAGCGTCTTCAACAGCATCGCCAAGACTATCGGCAGCTTTTTCTGCTTCTTCTTTGATAGAGTCGGCAGCGTCTTCCAATTTGTTCTTGGCATCGTCAGCAGCTTCCTCTACGGTTTCTTCAATGGTGTCAGCAGCATCTTCGGCCTTCTTTTCAGTCTCTCTACAAGAGTAAACAGATGCTACCAAGGCAAGTGCAGCGAATGATAAAAAAATTTTCTTCATAGTTGATAAGATTTAGTGTTATTAATGAATGTTAAAATTAACATAATTTTTATAAGTACACTGTTTATCAAAAAACTATTTTAAAATAATGGAAATATTCCTATGAAAAATGGAATTTATCCACAAAACTTGTATATTTGGGAATGGATAAAGAACTTTCTATAGAAGCGAAACGGTTTAAAAAGGTAAGAGAGGAGCAAAATCAAACCCAGCAATCCTTTGCAAAACTACTCGGAATTTCCGGAAGTACGGCGGATATTGAACGGGGGAAAACGAAAATTTCGGGAAAGATAGTTATGGAATTGTTGCAACAATACAGTATCAATCCTTTATGGTTGTTTGGAAAGAGTTTTGTACAATATGTAGATATTAATGGTGGAGATGTAGCACCCAAAGTAGTTACCGTAGATCAAGAGGAAAATGAATCTATCCTATTGGTGAATCAAAAAGCGGCTGCGGGCTATCCTCATAATATACAGGATGTGGATTGGTATCAGTCACTTCCTGCTTTTCATATTCCCTTGCCCGAATATCGGAATGCTACCTACAGAGGTTTTCAGGTGGAAGGAGATAGTATGTTGCCCAATATAAGACCCAATGAATGGGTGTTGGGTAAAGCAGTGCCCAGTGTAACAGAGGCAAGTGATAGCCGGATTTATATTGTAGTATTGAAGGATTCAGTACTGGTTAAAAAGCTTCAAAAGGTTTCAGGAGCACCGGATAGGGTCCGTCTTATCTCCTTAAATCCGGAGTATTTGCCCATAGATGTCGAGGTTCGGGAAATTCAAGAGCTCTGGATGGTAAATAGTAAGCTTAGCTTCGGGGTCAATGAGCCTTCAGAAAGTAGCCTACTTCGACAGTTGCAGCAATCCATGGAAGAGTTAAAAGGGCAAATCAGTAATCTTCAATCCTAGTATGGGTTTCGCTCACTTGTTCGATTTTCTGGAGCGCCTTCAGCAAAACAATCGCAAAGAATGGATGGATGCTAACCGAAAGGAATACCATCAAGTTAGAGACTTCTTTGTGGGTTGGCTGGACCATATGAATCTGGAACTCGCAAAAATAGACCCGGATTATTTTGATACTCCGGGCAAAAAGGCGATCAACAGAATCAACAATAATCTCATGTTCTTTCCCAATAAACCCGTGTATAAAGATCACTTCGGGGCCGGATTGGATCAGCTTAGTAAACAAGGAGATTTCTATATAGAGATTGGGCTTTCGGAATGTTTTCTGGGAGGTGGATATTGGTATCCCTCATCCAAATTGCTAAAAAGTATTCGAGAGGCTATCGATTACAATGGGGAGGAGTTTCAAGCCATACTGGATAAGAAAAGTTTTAGAGCTACTTTTGGAGCAATGATCGAAGCAGACTCATTGACCCATCCACCCAAGGGCTTCACCCGTGATCATCCACATATTGAACTACTCAAGAGAAAATGCTTCGCTGCAGGGTACTATCTAAGCAGGGATGAGGTACTATCTAATGGCTTTAACGACACTGTAATAAGGGTGTATAAAGAGTTATTACCGTTTAGAAGGTATTTGAATGAGGCGGTCACGGTATGATTCCTGAAGATAGTCCATAACAATTCTCGTAGCTCCTGTGTTACTATTTACGAAGTGTCCCGAGATCATCCCGGTCTTGGATCGAAAGTTTTTATCGGAGCAAAGTTTTTGGGTGAGAGCCGTATATTCTTCCGGAGTACCCACAGAGAATAATCCAGCCAGCTGTTGCAGGCGTTTTGCTTCGGGGAAGTCGTTAAAATTCTCTCCAATGATGATCGGAACTCCAAAAGTAGCGGGTTCTAGTATATTGTGAAGCCCTGTTGTTCCTGCTGCGCCGCCTACATAGGCAATATCGGCATAACTGTAAATTCTGGTCAGATAGCCAATAGTGTCGACGATAAGGACGCCCGCTTCAGGCAGATCTTCACTTCCCTTCTCTGAAAATAGGATGGATGTTTTTGTTAGTTTACTTCTGAAACTCTCGATCTTATCGGAATCTATTTTGTGAGGCGCAATCACATACTTTATATGTACTTCGGAAGAATTGATATGTTCCAACAATAAGGCTTCGTCTTCCGGCCAGGTACTTCCGCAGACAATGCAAAGAGCATTTCCTTTGAAGGCTTCCATAAAATCAAGGGAATTGTCCATTTCAATTTGATGGGAGACTCTATCAAATCTTGTATCTCCACTAATGGTGCAGTTTTCCAGTTTAAGTTCTTCCAGTAACGATTTAGACATTTGATCCTGTACAAAGAAATGATCGAAAGTGCGTAGAGCCTTTCGCATAAATCCACCATAAGGTTTAAAGAAGATCTGCTTTTTTCTAAACAAGCCGGAGATCAACAAAGTGGGAATATTTCGTGTGTTAAGTTCGAAAAGGTAGTTGGGCCAGAACTCGTATTTCACAAAGATGGCTAATGCGGGATGAACCAATTCCAGGAAGCGCCTGGCATTTCCCTGGGTGTCGAAAGGTAAATAAACGACCACATCTGCGATGGCACTGTCTTTTTTTACCTCAAAGCCCGAAGGGGAAAAGAAGGTGAGAACGATCTTATGATTGGGAAACATCTTTCTTACTTCCTCTATAATAGGGACACCTTGTTCGTATTCCCCCAGGGAAGCACAGTGGAACCATATGGTACGGTCGTCGGAGCTAACAGCCTTTTGTAACAAAGAGAATGAATCCTTGCGCCCCTGTACGAACAATTTCAGTTTTTTACTGAATTCTTGCGCCAATTGCAAATGAGCATAAGTAACGTGGTTGAGAAAGTTATAGAGGGGTCTCATAGGGCTAAAATAATGGTATTTTGTCAATTGACCATTGTTGTCTTCCGGCTAATTGGGATGTGTTAGGTTAAAATGTAAATTCCTTTGATTCGGTAGGTTTAGGCTCTACAATTTTTGTAATTTTACCGCTATGCGAAAAATACAAATGGTAGACCTAAAAGGTCAATACGAACATATTAAAGAACAGGTAAATACCTCGGTTTTGGAGGTGATAGAATCCACGGCATTTATTAACGGCCCTCACGTACATGAGTTTCAGAAAGAGCTGGAAGAGTATCTTGGAGTGAAACATGTAATTCCGTGTGCCAATGGTACCGATGCCCTACAAGTGGCTATGATGGGATTGGGATTACAACCTGGCGATGAGGTCATTACTGCAGACTTTACCTTTGCTGCGACTGTTGAAGTGATCGCACTTTTGGGTTTGACTCCGGTTTTGGTCGATGTGGACCCCATAAATTTCAATATTGACGTAGCGGCAATTAAGAAGGCCATTACGCCAAAGACCAAGGCGATCGTACCGGTCCATTTGTTTGGACTTGCCGCTAATATGGATGCCATCATGGAGATTGCTGCTGAACATGACTTATATGTAATCGAGGACAATGCTCAGGGAATTGGAGGGGATTACACCTTTAAGAATGGTAGTAAGAAGAAGACCGGAACTATTGGTCATGTGGCTTCAACCTCCTTCTTTCCATCCAAAAATTTAGGTTGTTATGGAGATGGGGGAGCCATTTTCACCAATGATGATGACTTGGCCCATGTCATTAGGGGGATGGTCAACCATGGGATGTATGAGCGGTATCATCATGATGTTGTAGGGGTAAATTCTCGTTTGGACTCTATTCAGGCTGCTGTGTTAAGAGCGAAACTACCACATCTGGACCTGTATAATATCCAGAGACGGGATGCAGCGAGAAAGTATACAAAAGCCTTGTCCGGAATTGAGGGCATAGAAACCCCTACGGCAAATTGTTCCGGCGAAAATTTTATCTGCGATAATTGTACTTGTCATGTATTTCATCAGTATACGTTGAGGATCACCAATGGGAAGCGCGATGCATTGATCAAGCACTTGCAGGAGAATGAAATCCCCTGCGGAGTATATTATCCTATCCCACTGCACGCTCAGAAAGCCTATAGGGATGAACGATATAACGAGGAAGATTTTAAAGTGACTAACCAGTTAGTCAAAGAAGTGATTTCCCTTCCGATGCATACAGAATTGGATAACGAGCAGATCGATTTTATCACGAGAACTGTGATAGAATTTGTTACGAAGTAATTTAACTTAGATGAAAAAAATATTGGTTACCGGAGGTCTGGGATATATAGGCTCTCATACGGTAGTGGAATTGCAACAAGCCGGTTTTGATGTTGTTGTGATCGACGATCTTTCGAATGCCGAATTAGAAGTGCTCGAACGCGTGGAAAGAATTACTGGAAAGCGTCCTTATTTTGAAGAGATCGATCTGCGAAACAAAGAGAAAGTGACCACCTTTTTCCACAGTAACCATATCGACGGAATTATTCACTTTGCTGCGAGCAAGGCGGTAGGAGAGAGTGTTGAAAACCCACTGTTGTATTATGAGAATAATATCCATTCCCTGGTATATCTCTTACAAGCTTGCAAGGAGCACGGTATTTCTAAGTTTATTTTTAGTTCTTCTTGCACGGTATATGGGGAGCCCGACAGCTTGCCCATAACGGAAGATGCACCTGTAAAACAGGCGATGTCTCCTTATGGTAACACCAAACAGATCAATGAGGAAATTCTGGAGGATACTTGTGCTGCCAGTAACTTGCAAGCTATTTCATTGCGATATTTTAACCCAATTGGGGCACATGAGTCTGCAGAAATTGGAGAATTACCGAAGGGCGCGCCACAAAATCTGGTTCCTTTTATCACTCAGACCGCAGCAGGACTGAGAGATGAACTCTCTGTTTTTGGCAATGACTATCCAACTCCTGATGGCAGTTGTATTAGGGATTATATCCATGTTGTGGATTTGGCCCAGGCGCATGTCGTAGCGATGCAGCGATTGATCGCAGAAGACAATACAAGCCATTATGAGGTTTTTAACCTGGGAACAGGGAAAGGAAGTTCTGTCCTGGAGGTAGTGAATGCCTTTCAAAAGGTAACTGGGGAAACACTTAACTATAAGATTGTGGACAGGCGTCCAGGAGATGTCATTTCGGTGTATGCAGATACCAGAAAAGCCAATGAAGTTTTAGGTTGGAAGACGCAAAAAACGATGGAGGAGGCTCTTGCTTCGGCCTGGAAATGGGAAAAGAAAATAAGGGGCATTTGATCGAATAAGTTGCCAGTTTTTTCTTTGTCCGTTTCTGAATAGCGATACAAATCAATATTTCTTTATATGAAAAAGCTCATACTGTTTGCCTTGTTATTGGTGTACTTCGGAAGTAATGCCCAAGAGATCTATTTGCATTGCGGAAAATTGATCGATACAAAAAACGGAAAAGTACTGTCTGATAAAACGGTGGTGATCTCCGCTAGTAAAATTGTAAGCATTGAGAATGGCTACCAGGATCCGAAAAATTCGGAAACGGAGGTAATCGATCTGAAAGATCAAACAGTGATGCCAGGTCTCATGGACATGCATGTGCATCTGGAAGGAGAAACAAATCCAAACCGATATTTGGAACGGTTTACGCAGAATGAAGCGGATGTTGCTTTTAAAGCTAGTGAGATTGCCAACAGGACCTTAATGGCTGGCTTCACCACAGTGCGTGATCTGGGAGGGAGTGGAGTTAATGTTTCGCTACGCAACGCGATAAATAAGGGTACTATACCTGGCCCAAGAATCTTCACGGCAGAAAAAGCCATTGGAACTACAGGAGGCCATGCCGATCCAACCAATGGCTACAAAAAAGAACTTATGGGAGACCCGGGTCCGGCAGAAGGTGTGATCAACAGTCCGGCCGATGCCAGAAAGGCGGTTAGACAGCGCTATAAGAATGGTGCAGATTGTATCAAGATCACGGCTACGGGAGGAGTACTGAGTGTAAGTAAGAATGGACACAATCCGCAATTTACGCAAGAGGAGTTAAATGAGATCGTAGCAACGGCCAGGGAATACGGAATGAGCGTGGCGGCCCATGCGCACGGAATTGAAGGTATGAAAAGAGCCATACGTGCTGGGGTATTGACCATAGAACATGGCTCATTAATGGATAAGGAAACGGCAGACTTAATGAAGCAATACAATACGTACTTGGTGCCCACGTTGTCTGCGGGTCGCTATGTAGCGAAAAAAGCGGAGATCCCCGGGTATTACCCGGACATTATCTTACCTAAGATCAAAATGATCGATGCAGAACTTAGGAAAACCTTTGCCATGGTCCAAAAAGAAGGGGTCAATATTGCCTTTGGCACAGATGCGGGTGTATTTCCCCATGGAGAAAATGCTAAGGAGTTTGGGTATATGGTGGAGACCGGATGGTCACCCATGTTCGCCATTCAGTCTGCAACCATCACCACCGCCAAATTGTTAGATATGGAAGATGAATTAGGACAGATCAGAGCTGGTTTTATTGCCGATATTGTGGCGGTAAATGAAGACCCTACACAAAATATCCACACCATGGAAAATGTAGTTTTTGTGATGAAAGAAGGGAAAGTCTATAAAAAATAACTTTTCAGTTATATCTTATATAAAAAGGAACCCTAGGCACTAAGGCTCAGGGTTCTTTTTTGGGTTTTATTTGACTAGCATTTATTGTTCTAAAATCAGCTTTTTGATCTCTGAAGTACCGTCTTCAAATTTCACTTCAACGAAGTATACGCCTGCTTTGTGGCCCGATAGATCGATCTCTTTATTCGATCTTTGAGAACTTACTAAGGAACCGTATATGCTTCTCACATTGATTTCAGTAATGAGAATGTCCGTATTACTCTTTGTTACGAATGAACTTGACGTAGGATTAGGAAACAGTACTACTTTTTGGCCACCGCCACCGCCACCGCCCGGACAGCTTAGCAATTTACTTTTACTAATTCTACAGGTATTACCGTTTGTTAACGTTACGTAACCAATAGCCCAGAGATAATCATTGTGGAAGTTGCCCCCAGCGGGTAAGCTGAAAGGCACTGCGAAAGGTCCCGGACCGGAAGTAGTAGTAATTGTCTGTTCTCCTGCTACTCCATGAATGTTATATTTCCAGGTAACCGATGCAATATCCGAATTGAATGGATAGGAAATCATATAATCGATGCAAGGTTCGGCTTCCCCTATAAAAATGGAACTAGCGGGAGGGCAAGTTGGATTGGGGTTGATGCCGCATCCAATGGTAATAGGTTGTACAATAGTATCTTCACAATTTTCTGTACCACTGCTATAGGAGATCGTTAGGGTTACATTGTAGGTGCCGTTTGTGAATCCAGAGAAATCGTAAATGAATTCTTCCGCGGTACTCACCACCGGAATAACTCCTTGAATGCGCCACTCAAAATCATACTCACTATTACATCCGGGATTGTCTACATTGGTTCCAATGAATTTGTATCGGCAGGGATTACTATTGGTAGACCAATTTACAATGTCGAAGTCGGCTTCCACCGGACATAGGTCGTCGCAAGAGCAGGCGCCCACGCAACCCGCGTTGTTAACATTGTTGCGGATGAGATTGCCGGGCTGAATTCCAAATCCGTTGGCAAAGGGGATGCCTACCAGGGTTCTGTCGCAATAGGACATGATGGTTCCTCCTCCTAAGGGTAAACCGGGTTGAGCACAACTACCTTCTGGAGCCCAGCATCCGTCAAGAGCCGTTCCATTCCCATTCCAGGAACAATTATGGGTATGAGGGGATCCCAGAACATGTCCAATTTCATGGGTCACCACCTTTACCTGTCTTGAAAACACTGGAAATATTTCAAAATCCGGGAAGAGCGATGTAGCCTGATGAGAGGTTGGATCAAAAAACGGGCCCGAACAGAGTCCACCTATTCCGTTGGCAATTCCCCCTGCATTTGCCAGGTTGTTGGGGTTTCCATTTCCATTTCGGAACATCAACAGATTAGCGATATTTCCGTTGTAAATGGGTCGAGCTGCTGCAAACTGATTTACTGCAGTGCCAAGGCTATTGCTATAACTGTCTGCACTGGTCCAAACAAATATTTGCGAGATTTCGGTGCTTATACTCTCGTTATTGTATAAGGCGGAAACCTGGTTGAACATACCAGTAACAAAATTTTCCACATTCGCTACACTACTGCCGAGGTTGGTATACATGTCGAAATCGGTTTCAAAATACAATCGTAAGCACTGTCCCGATGAACGATTTCTATCAGACTCGTACAATAATTCTTCTTCGAATTGGGGTAAGGTGTTGTTGTCAAGATTGAGCTCACAAAATTCACCCAGGGGAGTGTTGAGGTTTTTTTCGTTGAAAACCAGATGTACAGGACTATCTTTGAGTTTGCTGATATTATAATTACCAATTTCCGGAGAGGAAATAATTCCCATCATTTGGTCTTGAAAGAAACTGATGGCCACCAAACTTTTAGGGTCGTCGGAGATGATTCCTTGAAAATGCCTACCGCTGGTACTGGCTTCCCGTCTTAGGCCATCACTGGTTTCGACCTGGTAATCGAAAAAATGGGGTTCAACTTCCACCAACTCTACTTCTAAGGCTCCCTGCACATCGGGAACAGAAATTCTTAGCGTACTGGAGGCACTGAGTGCTGCAAAGTTGTAGGTTACGAAAGTAGCCTTACTCGCATCAATACGCTCCTGGAGTCGACGGGTCTCTGTAAAGGTGGTTTCAGATAATAGGTTTTCTACACGAACAAAAGTGAGACCCTCCTGTTTTGCCTCAGTCACTTTCTGGGCAATGGGGCTAAGATCTTGTGCTTGTACTAACGAAATACATAGTAAACACGACAGAAAAAATAGAGATAATTTTCTCATAATACGTTGATTTAAAGGTTAATAAATTAGGTTTTACTTAAAGTTACGCATCTTATGTTTTCTTACTATTAAATCTGAATTTATTTTCTTCCAAGGTGAAAAATGTGCGGTAAAACCGTAATTTTTTGGATGAATAGGCAATAGTAAAGAGAGAACCCTGATCGTATGGATCAGGGTTCTTTTAAAGATTCTCATGTAATCTGAATTATTGTTCCAGGATCAATTTTTTAATCTCGGAAGTACCGTCTTCAAATTTTACCTCCACAAAGTAAACACCTAAGTGATTTCCGCTGAGGTTGATTTCACCGTCCGTGTTGGATTGGCGAGTTATAATAAGTTCTCCATAAATACTTCGTACATTGATTTCTGTAATACTTATTTTCGAATCACTTTTGACAGTAAACGAACTTTGTGTCGGATTTGGAAACAAAGAGGTCTTTTTTCCTCCGCCGATCACCGGTGGACAGTCCAGTTCCAAGGTGGTGGTTTGAATACATGTATCGTCATTGGAATCTGTAACATACGCATTCAAAATGAGAATACATCCGTCATAATTGTTTCCTGGAGGTAATGAGAAAGGAACGTTTTGCGTACCTGTTCCGGAGGTAGAGCCTATAAAAACTTCATCCCCTCCATTTACACCACAGATCCTGTAGAACCAATCTACTTCGATATAATTCTGCGATGGGCAATTGTATCTTCCGAGAAAATCTGTACAAGGTTCAGCTTCCACGATATCAAAACACTGCGGGATTCCACAGTCTGTAGGCCCCGAATTACAATTTACTGTGATAACTTCGGTATGAGTGTCTTCACAACGTCTAAAACCATCTGTATAGGCAATGGTATAGGATACCGTATAGGAGCCGGAACCGGGGAAGGTGTAATTAAAGTCTTCTGTGGAAGCCAGGGTCGTTCCATTGATTACCCAGGAGAAGTCATAGATGCTGCTATCGCAATCGTTGGCAAGATTTTCTCCATTGAAATTGAAAGTACAATCAAATCCTAGGGCGATAAAGTCTGCTTCGATATCACATGGATTAGGACATTCTACAGGGCAAGTAACTTCTACATCGGTAGACTGGACGCTACAAATACTGAGAGCACCTTCAGATAGAATCACGGTTACAGGATAGGTTCCGCCTGCTGTATATTGATGTGTCATAATGCTTCCACTTACCAAAGCTTCGATTGGACTGCCATCGCCCCAATTAATATTACCCACGAAACAATCGTCTATTTCCGGAATTACAGCTCGGTATTTGGTACAATTGCCCGGCAGATTAGGAGAAGGTCCTACAGAATTGATAATGGATGTGGCGACGTCGCCACATTCATCGCAGTTACATCGGAAATCTACCTCTACGGAATAATCAAAATCTCCACAACTTCCCTGTCCATCTCTAAGCACCTCAATATTGATGTTTTTTAATCCTTCGGAAGTATACTCGGTGGTCACGCTTTCTCCGGGAGCATCTAGGATCACTGCGGATGCCCCATTCCATGTAATGGCATAGGCATCTGCGCAGAGGGGTTCTGCAGGGTAAGAAAGCGTAAAAGTAACGCAGTCCGGATCTTCTACCAGCGTTGCAAATACGGCATCAGCGGCGGCTTCGGCATTGTCGCAGTTATTACACGGGTCTGGCGATGGAATGAGTTGAGGGAATGCAAATCCGTTTAGGACCTTAGAGGGAGCATTGATTAACGTTATTGGGTTTACAGAAGGATCCCAGACGTTGGGGTTTTCTATGACACCCCAATAGTCATTTTCAAAATTATGGACTCTAGGGACAACACGGTCATTGAATTGAAAATAGATCTTTCCATTGTCAGCTAACTGAAAGCCTGCCCCTTCATGGTCATTTGGGAATGGGTAGTCCGGTTGACTTGAAGTCGCACTAAATCCAACAAGTTCTTGCGTACTTATGTTGTACATGGCCAAACCGGAATTGTAGTCGAAGTTGCCGTTAAGAATTGCGTCGGCAATAAAAAAATATACAATGTTACTATCAGGAGAAAAGGCGATCCCATAATTATTCCCATAAAAGTCTTCATAGAATCCATCCGGAGCATCGAGATTAATACGATTATTTACGACACCGGTACTGGTATTGAAATCGAATATAGCTTTTGCAAATTCTCCACTCACTCCCGATACCACTTTCGATCCGTTGGGAGCAATCACTCTGGAGCTGGCAAATGTACTTCCTGTGGGACTAATAACGGGTGAGGACGTATTGATCCCGGTACTTTCAACTTTGTAATTTTTGAAATTCCCTCCGTCATTTAATAGCAACCAATAAAAAGTTTCATCAGCGCTTAAAGTTGCACTCATACCACCACTTCCATTGGACTGTAAGACATTATTTTTACTAACTACACTTCCTAATCCGCCGCTGGCACTCATGTTTACTTCGGAATATCTGACTCCGAAATTATAGAATTCGTCGTAAGAGGCTCCGCCCTCACAATTTTGAAAAGCAGTAAACACATTAGTTATGATATAGTACCGATCTGTTGTACCGGGTTTGGGCAGTATAATTGTACTTTGAGGACTTTCATTGCCACTGCAATATCCTGCTACTTCGTAGAAATGGTCTAAAAGCGTATCTGGAGTAGGAGTTCCAACGAGAAAAGTCCCGTTGGACATGATGTTATCGTTTTTATCGAATACGGTGAGGCCATCTGTATAAAAAAGAAGTTCACCTGTGGTAGGATCACTTGCTGTTCCATTTTGATAGCGCCTGTAGTTAGGTGTACCGCTGCGGTTAAACCCATCGGTTGCTCCTGGATCGAATTGCCAGAGACTATTCCCTAAGGTCCAGTGTTCATTTTGTTTTTGCGCATTGATAGAAGATGGACTTAGAATTGCCACTACCATCAATACCATTAAAATACTTTGTATAATTTTCTTCATAACGAATTGATTTAGATAGGTCACAAAAATGGGCGTTTGCGACTTACGCCTTCCTTGCAAGAACTTTGAAGTCTTTAGGTCTTCAGGAATAGGTTAAGAAACGGGGCTCTTCTTACCCCTCAATTGAGGATATTAATAAAGAACCCCGACCAGAGGTCAGGGTTCAACGTAACGAATGGATGGAACTATTTATCTAAAACCAGTTTCTTGATGGTAGAAGTACCATCTTCAAATCTCACTTCTACAAAATATATTCCAGTGAATTCGTGGGCGATATTAATCTGCTCGTCTAATTGAGAGCGTTTGCTTACGATTAATTTCCCATAGATATTTCGCACATGGATACCCTGAATCGCAATATCCTGATCCGGGGTCACCGTAAAGGATCCTTGGGTTGGATTAGGACTTATGGTTACATCCAGATTGGATTTACTTTGTCCACATTCCATAGGGAACAATTCAACAAGTCCTTCACAACTTGTCCCGTCGGTGAAGTTGATTGTTGCGCTGATAGCAATGTTAAAACCGTTCCAATTACCGGAAGGATAATAGATGGGAGAGGTGGTTCCTGTGCTGGCTCCTGTACCGGAGAAACCTCCTAAGGCCCATTCCCAATCTACTGAAGAAACCAATGAGAGATTTCCGGTGAGAACCGCCTGGCCGGTGGCACATTCACCGCCACCTGCTTCGTTATTGAAATGAATTCCATAATCGTCATAACAAGCCGGTCCGGGACAGTTCACAAAAATGTTTTGGAACTCATAGTCTTCACAATCCTTCTGTGTGCCATCCGGATATCTAACTTTTAGTTGGACGGTTTGTGTTCCTACGTTACCGCTAAAGTCGTAAGTTAGATTTTCGGAGTTTCCAACTACGCTTCCATTGATCCTCCACTCCCATTCATAGATACTGTTCGAGCAGGTATTGGCAATATTTTCTCCGTCAAACGTATACAGACATCCCGAATTAGTGTAGGTGAAATCTGCATTTATCGTACAAGGATTTGGACATTCGCTGGCACAGGCTACAGGGACAGTGGTAGTTCCTTCACAAACCTTAGCCGATCCTTCAAACAATACTATATTGATCTCATAGTTTCCGCTTGAAACGTATTGGTGGGTCATGGTGGTATTGCTTACCAGGGGTTCTAGGGACGTGGCATCTCCCCAATCAATATAACCTCCATAACAAGTACCTAAGTCCGGGATGTCAATTTTATACCGGGTACAGTCTGCGTGTAAAGTAACTTCAATGGATGACAACATATCACCTACCAGCTCTTCACAATCTTCACATTGAGTTTGGTTACAATCGCCATCCACCTCGAAGGTGTAGTCGAAGGCACCGCAGTACTCCACTTTTATACCATCTCCTCTAAAGACTTCTATGGTAACACTTTTCATTCCTGGAGTAGTATAAGTTACGGTGGTATCATCTCCCGGATTGTTTAACATGGCCGTTACACCCAAGTCATTCCACGTTACTCTATAGGTGTCTGGACAGTCGAATGTAAGAAGAGGCATCGATATGGTATGCGTAAAGCAATCCGGATCTACTTCTAAGGTATTGAAAACAGCATTGGCATTCCCCTGGGCTCCGTTACAGTCGTCGCAAGGTTCAGGGTCTACCGGGCACGTGAATTTTGCTTTATGTACATCCAGGCTGGGAATGGGATTGGACTCATTTAAAAAGTATTTCATTCTGTTTGCCTGTCCGTCAGTAAAGGTAGTTCTACAGGGGTAGAAGGATACGATATTCATAAAATTGTCTATGTCTGGAGCCTCATAGGGATCGCCAGAGCCGCAATACTCGAAAAAAGTCTGATCAACATTTGCGGTACAACCGAAGGCTCCATTAATGACTGTATAGCCATTTAGTCCCGGATCTGGTTTGGTGTCGTGTACAAAGTCTCCACTTGAACCACGTTCAAGAGTAGTCCCGTAAAGGCATTCAGGGATATCGTCGAATCCATCGTTCTTGTTTTCACAATTACTATCATCTCCGTTTCCAAAAGTACCATGACTGGTATGAAATAACCCAAGGACATGCCCAATTTCGTGAGCCATAGTATCTGTATTTGCCGCTGGAACTCCATCCATTAAAATTTGAGCCGATCCTGCAATTCCGTTGGCGAAAGTTGGGCCAGATCCATTACGGAAGAAAACATCGATAGCATCGTTGCTTATGTGATCGCTAATGTCGTTGCCGAATGATGACAGATCTGCAGATATGCATCCATCAATGAAGGTCAGGTAATCATTGTATCTGAAATCGCTATCATTGATGGGAATGATGGTTCCGTCCCAGTCAAAACTAATGCCAGTACCGCTAAAACTTGAACTAATGGAGTTCATATGAGCATTGATAACGCTGGTGCTCTCTCCATCCCCACCTGAATTGTTTCTTACGTTGTATGCCCTTATTTTTAAGCAATAGTTTGCATTGTCGGGTCGGACGAAGGTATTTACATGTCGAAATTCCATGGATCTTGAGTGATCATGCGATTCCCCAGTCATGCATTGTACCTGACTTAACAATGGCAAAGAGAATAAGGCAAATAGCAAAAAGATCATCGGCCTTATAAAATTGAGTTTCATTTTTTCCATAATTTTTAATTTAGATTTGCCGCAAAAAATAAGCGCTTGCGACTTACGCCTTCCTTGCAAGAAATTTTGAAGTTTGTGGGTCTCCTAAGTGATGTTACTGAAAATGGGTGTTCTTACCCTGTATAGTGATGGTTATTCGGAAAAAATACCGCGCAATTGATAGAAGAATCGTTCCAATAATCTAAGGTCCTCGGTTATAATTTCGGCGGTCCCGGACATCTCTGTTTTGAAGGGAATTTCAATGTCGTAAGAAGTGATCAACTGCTCCTGAAGAGAAACATCTATTAAATAGAATCCCTCTTCATTAGGAATGGCAGACATGGAGCTGACCCTGCCTTGTAACATTCCAAATTCGTCTTCCGGATAATTAAACAGTTTAATGTTTACCTTTTGCCCCAGCTTGATCTTTCCGGAATTCTGAAGCGGTGCCTTTACCTTGGCAATATAATTTCCGACATTCTTAGGAATGATCGTAAAAATGTGGTCTCCCAGATTTACAACCTGCTGAGCGCTCCAGACCTCCATAAAGGAAACGGTACCTTCTATGTCTGAGGAGAGCACATAGGTGTGTTCCCAGTTTTTAATGGCTTCTTTCAATTGATTTAGGGCTTGTATGGTATTCTTAAACAAGCGTATATTTTCCATCTTATAGTTGATCTGAGTTTCCTCTGAATTTCTGTACGCATCGCCCAAGGCTTGTTTTAATTGGGAAATAGAAAGGTCCAGGTTTTTATAAC
>JBCBDM010000084.1:0-15947 GCA_038529705.1 Bacteroidota bacterium | reverse complement strand
GTAGAACCCTTTCTGGCCTTTGAAGGAAAGCATACTATTTTGTTGGCGCTAACCACGTACATTAGGTTTTGAGCATTTTGCCAATCTTTGGAAGTCTCCAACACCTTCTTATACACTTCTTTTCCATCTACCAGTTGGGTTTGAAAATCGAAGGCACCCTGATTGGAGGTTAGCGCCAACAAAATAGTATGCTTTCCTTCAAAGGCCAGAAAGGGTTCTACAGAATCCTTTCCCATATATGGGGCTACCGTAATAGCGTCGAAATTGAGGTCTTCTAAAAAAGCTCTGGCATACATGGCACTGGTGTTTCCAATATCTCCTCTTTTGGCATCTGCAATGGTAAAAATTTCCGGATGATTCTCATTGAGATAAGCTATGGTCTTTTCCAGCGACTTCCATCCTTTCAAGCCATAGGCCTCAAAAAAGGCAATATTGGGTTTGTAAGCCACCGCCAGGTGATGTGTAGCATCTATGATAGCCTTGTTGAATGCGAAAATAGGATCCTCTTCCTCTAGAATATGGGAAGGCACCTTATGGAGGTCTACATCCAATCCAATACAGAGAAAGGACTTCTTTCTTCTAATTTCTGAAACTAAGGCTTCGTGCGTCATTTTAGAAAGTTTCTCCTGCTTCTTTAAGCTTTTCGGTATTATTGACCAATTGAAGCTCATCGATGATCTTTTGAATATCGCCATCGATGATGTTACTTAGATCGTACAAGGTGAGATTAATTCTATGATCTGTTACACGACCTTGTGGATAATTATAGGTTCTAATCTTTGCACTTCGATCCCCACTGGTTACCATGGAACCTCTCTTCTCCGCATCTTCTGCTTGTTTCTTGGCTAATTCCAGGTCGTATAATCTGGAACGAAGCACCTTAAACGCCTTCTCTTTATTCTTATGTTGAGATTTTTGATCCTGACATTGCGCCACTAGGCCTGTAGGCTCATGTGTTAATCGCACTGCCGAATAAGTGGTATTTACAGACTGCCCTCCCGGTCCTGAAGAACAGAAGTAATCGATTCGCACATCCTTTGGGTCTATCTCCACATCGAATTCTTCGGCTTCAGGAAAGACCATAACGGTAGCTGCGCTCGTATGCACTCTCCCCTGAGTCTCTGTTTGAGGAACTCTTTGTACTCGATGCACACCGGCTTCATATTTTAAAGTACCATATACATCTTCCCCTTCCACTTCAAATTGAATTTCTTTGAATCCGCCGCTGGTGCCTTCGCTAAAATCAACTACACTTACCTTCCACCCTTTACTTTCGCAATACTTGGTATACATTCTATGAAGATCTCCTGCAAAAATACTTGCTTCGTCTCCTCCGGTACCCGCTCGAATCTCCAAAACCGCATTCTTCGCATCTTCAGGATCTTTCGGGATTAACAAGAACTTGATCTCTTCTTCCAATTCCGGAAGCCTGGCTTTAGCTTCATCATACTGCATTTTAGCCATTTCCACCATCTCTGCGTCACTTCCATCGGCGATGATCTCTTCAGCTTCGTTAAAATTATCGGTAAGGGTAACGTACTCCTCCCTTTTATCCATGAGGACACGAAGATCTTTGTATTCTTTATTCAATTGAACATAGCGCTTCTGATCTGTAATGATATCCGGCTGAATGATCAGATCACTCACCTCGTCGAAGCGTTGTTTTATTATTTGAAGTTTTTCTAACATATATCTGTACTAGTCGAGCAAATTTACAATTTTTTACTCGAAAGAATTGATTAATCCATGATGGTTATTACGCCCACACTCACCTAAAATAGACAAGGAACAACTCTCTAGATCTTGACACCTTTTACTTTCAACAGGGAATAATGATAGAGTAACAATGTTGCCGTAACCAGCAATACTCGAGCAAAATACTGCCCTAATACCGAATCTATGACCTGGTAATAGCCAGCCCCCCTAAATACTTCGGCAAAAATTAAGAATATGAGATAAAAAACAAAAACCAGGGATGTACTGGTATTTGCTTCATTATAATAAATGAAGGCAAGCACTGTTAGGATAAAGAACGTCCCCGTACTAAGGTATATTGAAGCAACTATATAATATGAATTAATGGATTGGGAGAGTATATCTATAAACGAATACAACAACCAACCGTTAATAATGGAGACAGCCAACAAAGCAGAAACAATTAGATAGTGCATTCTCTTAAAAACCAGCCTTGGAAATATCTCCCAAATAGAAGCTAGCATAGCGAGAAAACTCAGTACCAAGGACGCCACGGCGGCCCACTCATTTTCGTACCAAATGGTGAAGACGCTGGAAAGCCCGTATAGTAAAAGGTGCAGCTTAATTCTTTTATTTATGGACCGTCCATAAAAAATCAGGATCAATAAGATCAAAAAACTGGTTACCGCCCGCATTCCTCTAAATTGCATTTTATCGAAATTAGGATCAATAAGCAGGCTTATTCCTACTAAAACACAAAAGAGCCCTAGCAATACATAAAGGTGATATTTCGAGAAAAATTTAGGACTCAACAAAACGGTCTAAACTTATAACGGCATACATAATTAGTACAACTTATTTTCTACTCAAAACTTCGGACGTTTTTTTATGGATCAAGTCGTAATGAATTAAAAGTGCCACCCCCAACAATAGCAACGCTCTGGCCGTATAGACGGAAAAATTACCATAAGCGAAGTCATAATAGGCAATAGCTCTAAAAACTTCAGCAAATACTAAAACGAACACAAATACAGTAAAAAGCAATGATCCCTTTGTACTCAATTGGTGATTGTATAGTAATGCCAAAAACCCTGCAATGACCAGACTCATTGCACCCAGCATGATCATAAAATAATGCAATTCTCCATGAGCAAAGTCTCTTATCATTTCGATGAAAATATAGAGCAGATAGGCATTTACTAATACCAATATGATAAAAATGGCAGTGAATAAAACATTCATCTTCTTGAAGGCTATTTTAGGCGAAAGTGCCCCGATAAGAAGCATAAAGGCTGAAAAATTGAGTGCCATGGACAAGGTAGCAATTACACTATTCTCATACCAGACGGTGGCTATACTGGAGCCTCCGTACAGCAATAAAAATGTAACCACCAGCGAATGAACCCTATGTTTGTGTAAGAGAAAGGCCGCTCCTAAAAATACAAAGCAAATCACACCTCTAAGAGCTCGATACACTACAAAATTCTCAATACTATGAAAATAGATACTTACCGCTAGAAAGAGCAATGAAAGCACTACTAGTACTTTGATATGCGCATTCTTCAACTGTCCCTTGGTCATTAACTAACTGTGTTAAGCCATCCCTATGTAGTGAGGATAATAAGGTGCAAATTTCAATGGGCGAAAAATAGGAATTTTCGTACTTCTAGCTATACGTGTAGACACCTATTTTTGAGGAAATCGTAAGTTTCTTTTGATCCGATGCTTCCACACGTCCTATAACCTGGGCATCTACATGGAAAGAGCGTGAAATTTCTATGATTTCAGCCGATTTGTCCTCAGGAACGTAAAGTTCCATGCGGTGTCCCATATTAAAGACCTGATACATTTCTTTCCAGTCGGTCCCACTTTCTTCCTGAATCAATCTAAAAAGTGGAGGAATATCGAACAAATGGTCCTTGACAATATGAAGATTATCTATAAAATGTAGGATCTTGGTTTGAGCTCCGCCGCTACAATGGACCATCCCGTGAATGTCTTTATTACTGAAACGAGAAAGAATTTCTTTTATAATGGGGGCATAGGTCCGTGTGGGTGAAAGGACAAGTTTACCCGCATCCAGGGGGCTATCTGTCACTTTATCGGTGAGCTTCCTGCTCCCTGCATACACCAACTCTTCCGGAACTGCCTGATCGAAACTTTCCGGGAATTGCCTGGCGAGATAATTATGAAAAACATCGTGTCGGGCACTGGTTAACCCGTTGCTCCCCATTCCGCCGTTATATTCTTTTTCGTAGCTCGCCTGGCCAAAAGACGCGAGGCCCACAATAACATCTCCGGGTTGAATATTAGCATTATCTACTACTTTGTTTCGCTCCATTCTGGCGGTAACTGTAGAATCCACGATGATAGTGCGAACCAGATCTCCCACATCGGCGGTTTCACCTCCGGTAGAATAGATATCCACACCAAATTTCCGCAATTCTTCTATGAGTTCTTCCGTTCCATTGATTATAGCAGAAATTACTTCTCCCGGAATAAGATTCTTGTTTCTTCCAATGGTAGATGAAAGCATAATATTGTCCACTGCTCCAACACAGAGTAAGTCATCTATATTCATGATCAAAGCGTCCTGTGCAATTCCCTTCCAAACAGAAATATCTCCAGTTTCCTTCCAGTACATATAGGCCAAGGACGATTTTGTTCCTGCCCCATCCGCATGCATGATCAAACAATGGTCTTCACTTCCCGTAAGATGATCTGGTACGATTTTGCAAAAAGCCTTAGGAAATAATCCCTTGTCCACGTTTTTAATCGCATTATGTACGTCTTCTTTTCCTGCAGAAACCCCTCTTTGGGCATAGCGTTTTGAAATTTCTTCACTCATAGGACTTGAATATGGATACAAAAGTACACAATGCAAAAGCGTCCCAAAAATTCGGGACGCTTTTTATTAAAAATTGTCTATTCGATCACTCCCAATCGGGCATGAACGCATTTGTAAAGGAAAGCAACTTATTCTCCTGGTTGTCCAGTAACATTCTGTAAATAAACTTTGGTGAAATCCCATCATTAGATGTATTGGTAAAGATAATAGAGCCCTCATTAGGAGAGTACCTTACATCCAGGTCGTTGGTTCCCACCTCTTTAGCCGTGTTGATCTCCTTGGTAGTATCTGTGGGAATATCGTATTCAAAAATACGACTATCCAACTGTCTGTATTCCGAATTTTCGAAACCAGAAACATCTCGGGTGTAGAGTACTTTTGTACCGTCTATGGAAAAATCTATGCCTCCCAGAGCACCTTCAATTCCTTCGATCACAACCGCGATTTCATCTCCATTATTAGGGTTTACAATAGCAATCCTTGCATTGTAACCATCGGCATCATTGGTTTTGACGGCTACTAGATTATTCGCTTCATTGGCATCAATTTCAGTAATAAAAGTACCTACGGGAGCTTCATACATTAAAACGCTACCCGTCCCGTCTGCAACAATGGAATACAGCTTATTAAAGTTAGGATAGTAAATCCGTTGACCAAACAGGTGCCAGGTAAAGTCAACTTCATCCTGTCTGAAGCCTGCAACCGGCACCTCATCGGTGATTTGTTGTATCTCGGTTCCATCCAAGTTCATCACAAATAACTGAATATCGGCTCCCACGGTTCGAAGGAAGGCAATTTTATTGGCCGTATTATCCTTTCTGGGTCTAAAACTATTGGTACTTGAGGAAGTAAGCTGAAATTCTCCTTGATCCGGATTCCCTTCGGCGTCTACCGTACCGGAGAAAATAACCAAATTATCCCCGTCTTCCCTTGTATAAAAGAAACGATTGGTCACCACGTCCAAGGTTGTGAAACTACTGATGGTACTTTCCACTGGCGGATTAACATCATCCGAAGCCCTTACCTGCCAGAAATAGTTGGTCCCTACCTCAAGGCCGGAAACCGTAAAAGTGGTATCCGAAATTTGCTCTTCCAGTATGATTTCACTGGTCACTCCATTGCGCAATTCGAAGGCATATAAAATATCATCACTATCATTGTTCGAAGATGACCAAACAAAGTCCAGCTCGGTATTGATACCCGTAGCGTTGTCTTCAGGAAAAATTAAAGACGGTGCTAGTGGAGGAATATTGGCTGCGGAAGTTTCCACCAATTCAAAGACCACATTAATGGTTTGACCTTCCACAATATTGGCAGCTTCAAACGCCGTTACGTAGGTATCGGCTTCCGCCTGAACAGAATATTCTCCTACCTGAACTTGCCCCATGGAAAAGTCACCGTTTTCATCTGTGAATACAGTATTAGAGGTAGGACTGGTGGTTATTTTTGCATTCGCGATGGGTAAATTGTCTCCCTGGGAAACTACTTTACCCTCGAGTGTTCCGAACCCATTTTCATTGATCCCGTCCTCTGTACACGAAAAGAAGATAAACGTAACACAAACGACGGCTATTACTACTGTTATTAAATTTTTCATTTTCTTTTGCTATTGTTTATCAGCTCCTTCAATTCTTGGAGGTGTTTTCGTTCTACTTTTACCTAAGAAATAATTAAGTCCAAACCCAAAGTTGAAATAATAATCATCCCTTTTACCACTAACGACGGCATCCAATTCGTCCGAAAAAAGTTGGTTCGTCTCTAAAAAACCGTTGAAAGAAATTCGTTCCGAAATCTTGAACAATAAACCAACGCCTCCCTGCACTTTTATTTGAGGATCCAGTTTCGGAAAGAGCTCATCGGTTCCGGCCGTATCGAGTAGCCCTCCTACTCCTCCATAAATATAGGGAGTAAGTTGGTCATAGGGCAAAACCAGGAATTCCAGATTGATATCTGCACCCAGCAGGTCTTTCTCGTAGTTCAAACCACTTTCGAACAATTGATAACTCACATTCGAACTTACGTTGAGATGGTCTGTGATCTTGTGGGCATAACCCAATGAAGTTCCATAAGCCAGCGGCTTTTTAGCGTAATCTCCATTGAGCACATTAGCAAACCCTCTAAAGGTTATCGAACTCTTCTGTTCTCTCGGTGTTTGTTCACGTCCGTATAGCAGTGTTGCCTCTTCCTGCGCCTTCTCTTTTTGATAGGCACTTACCAATCTTCTGTTGGTATCTTCCCCGTCTAAAGTAGTCCACAAATTCGCTTCTATTCCTTCTATTATCAAGGCTTCCACAGCTCTTTCAATGGCGTCCTTCATAGCCAATTGCACCGGCTCATTTTTAGTGATTCCTGTTTCAACTTCCAACAAGCGCTGAAAATTCACATATCGGAACAAACTGGCATCTATCGCTTGCGAAAGGATGGTTTTGGAAACATAAACTGTTTTCAAAACTTTCCCATTCGAGGTAGATACTGCTCTTAGATAAATAGTGAGTCGATCTTGACGATATTGGGTGGATCCTCCCACTCCAAAATACCGGGCCCCTATTCCTCCGGTCACGATATTCGAATCGTAGGAAATAATTCCCCCTTCCAGGAGGATTCCTGCAAAGAGTAAGGGTGGAAGTCTGGGTTCATTAGGATTTGTTGTTTTTCTAAACTCATCCCGGGTGGACCTAATGATATTTCGCTCGTTCAATAAGTTATTGAGGTTTTCACGCTCAATGGGAGTAAACCACTTGGAATCCTCCAATGCTTTCACAAGCATCGTCGTGGCCCCTTGACTCACTGCCGTACTAAAGGTACTTCCGTTTTCAACACTTTTATATTGACCCGTTTGATCTTTGAAATTATACACCCCTACCACCACAGGTTCTTGTGGAAGCGGAAAGTTTTCCAAAATCCTACTTCTGGGTGTCAATTCCCCAGTTCTGGCCTGGTCTTGCTCGAAAGGCTGATTAAAATAAGTGCCACAACTGGTTAGAAATAGGCACAACAAAACTATATAGTGAGATTTATACATTAAAAGATTGGATTAGTTATTGGGGAACAATGATCTGCGTTTCTTCACCGGTGGTTGTATCCAGGATGTTGATAACAAGTCCCTCGGCCGATTCGAATATTTCCAAAGATAAGGTTCCGAAACTAAAAGTTCCTTCCTGAAGCCCATCACCTAACTGGGTCGTGAAGAGACTTCTTGAAAGTTGTCCTAGGATCTGCCGATTAAGATTTTCCGAAAATTGATCTAACTCGGACTGGTTCCGATCACTGCGCGGATCAGTAAATGAGTTTTGCGCATTCGCAGAATTCAAGAGCCATTGATAGTTGAAGGTGTCCCCACCAAATGCCGGGTTTACGGGTCTATACACCAACTGTTGCCCGAAAGCGCAATAGGTAAAGAACAGTGCGGTTATGGTTAGAAATGTTTTCATAGCTTAAATCTAATACTTTTTAACGAGATTACGGTTTTTCCTTAACCCATCGAAATACCTTTTGGTGAATACGATAGCCTCTCCAATTACCAGGTCTATATAATCTGCTCTTGGGTTTACAAAGAACTGATAGATGATCTCTCCCTCCACTTCCAACTGGATCTTCGTATTACTTCCTACCGCCAGTACTTCGGTTACGGTGACCACTTTCTCGCCCCGTATTTTATCGAAATCATATTTCTGAGCATAGCCTCTGTAAAAATCCCTTCCGGGTTTCGTTTTGGTATTTTCTACCACAATCCCTTTGAGCACAAGTCCATCGGCTCCACTAAAGTTCTTATCCTCGGAAATGGTATTATTTTGGGAAATGATCCTTTTGTTTTCCAGTGCATCCAGGTCAATTTCGTTGAGCACAATTCTATCCTTCCCTATAATTTTATTATTGGTATCGTAGAGTAAGAGCAACAGAATAGTTCTGGCTTCTTTTCCAACTACTACATTACCTTTGTCAATAACTTCCTTTCGATCCGGTTTTATAACGAACAGGCCCTCTTTTTGGTCCTTTGATATATTATTTCCAATGGAATCATTCCTAAAAAGGCTCAGCTCATACCGCACCGATTTATCGCTATCGGTCTTATTGTGAGCAAAAGCTGTTACTATAAAAAATTCTCCATTAAATTCTAGGTCTATTTCCGCCCCTACATCGGTGTTGTAGATTTGAGCATGACACCAGGTTGAGAAGAAAAGCAGCGCACCCCAAGCGAATATAGCCCTATTGAGTTTCATTTCTAATTAAAATTCCTAATGATCAGAGATTGCGACTCTCCTTTCATATTGATCTTAAGTTTTTCTGAAATGGAGTTCTCTCCATACAGAATAAGGTTTTGATTGTTCCCTGTCTGAATGAGATCCAAACCATGAACATTAGACGAATAACTGAAGTCTACAAAACTGTTATCATCTCCTAATTGAACCACCGTTTGGTCGATCACATCTGCATTCGAGTTTAAGAAAGCATTGTTATCGTCTCCTCTTTGAAGGACATTTAGCGTAAGCGAATTGGCCGTTGTGTTGGCAATAACACGGTTTCCGTCACCTACTTGCTCAATAAAGACCGTCTCATTGTTGGAAGCCGATACATTTCTCGTATTCGACGTTCTCTCTGCTAACTGCAACGTATTTTCGGCAAGTCTTCTGAAACTAGCTTCGGCACTTTCAGAATTATCCGTAATATAGGTTTGCGCAAAAGAGGTTCCTGCAATTGCCATGCAGAACACAAATAACAAACATTTTGATAGATTGGACATAACTATGAGGTTTTCGGTATTATATAAAGGTACTAATTAATTTTAAAAAGTGTAAGGGCAAGTTGCACCTACCCTTACACCATTTCAAATAACATTCTTATCAACTAGTCTAACGACTACAATTCTTAGTTACTCTGTGTAACCGTAGAAGTGTTTCCGTTTCCTATTTGATTTACAATACTGGAGTGATTGTTACCAGACTGGCTAACCGTACTCATGTTACCGTTTCCATCCTGATTCACATAGCTGTAGTGTTGGAAACCTGTTTGACCAACCGTGCTGGCGTTACCGTTTCCATTTTGATACACTTCAGAATCATTCTCGTTTCCGATTTGAAGTACTCCACTAATGTTGAAGTCTCCTGTTTGCTCGACATCCGAAGTATTATCATCTCCAAATTGCTTTACATCACTAAAGTTTCCTAGACCCACCTGGTCTACTTCACTATAGTTACGATTTCCGCTTTGAAAAACACTGCTGTTGTTTAGTGTCCCGATTTGAGAAACATAACTTTCGTTATCGTTACCCACTTGAGCCACGCCAGAGGTATTGTTATTACCCTCTTGATATACATCGGAAGTATTATCATCACCCATCTGGTTCACCAAAGATCCATTCGCATTTCCATCTTGGAACACATCAGAATCATTGTCATTTCCAGTTTGGTTTACAGCACTTCCGTTGAAACTACCATCTTGAGTAACGTCTGAATCGTTATCATCTCCGGTTTGATTTACAACACTGTTATTCATAAACCCAGTCTGTGTAACGTTGGAACCATTTCCGTTTCCGGTTTGGTCCACCGTACTGGTATTCATCTGTGCAAACATTACTGCTCCACACATGAGAGCTGCTGCACTTAACATTAATTTTTTCATATACTTACTATAAGTACCCGCGCGCGAACGCGCGGGAAATTTGATTAGTTAGTTGCTTAGTTACTCTGAGTTACAGTAGAACTGTTACCGTTCCCTAACTGGTTTACAATACTAGAGTGAGAAAGTCCACTTTGAGAAGTATTGTTGAAGTTACTGTTACCGTCCTGAGTAGTACGGCTAAAGTTCAAGTCTCCAGTTTGAGTTGCAGTAGCGTCGTTATCGTCTCCTAACTGAGTGTTCTGAGCGTCGTTATCGTCACCAGTCTGTACTGTTACAGCGTCGTTATCGTTACCTACTTGATAGTTTCCGAAGAATCCACCGTTCGCAAGGTTACGGTTTCCAACCTGAGTAATGCTAGAGTCGTTTCCGTCTCCGTACTGTCCAGTACCAGAGTCGTTGTCGTCTCCATCCTGTACGTTAGAAGCAGTGTTCATGTTACCATCCTGACGGATACCCCAGATAAGACCTGGTCCACCACCTTGGTTGCGGTTACCATCCTGATCTGAAGTAGCAGAGTTATTGTCTCCAGTTTGAGTAGTAATGAAGTGGTTCTCATTTCCTGTTTGGAAAGAAGTAGAGAAGTTGTCATTACCATACTGCTGAGTCAAGTTATCATTGTCATCACCAATCTGACGAACACCGAAGTTTCCACTGTTAGCAACGTTACCGTTACCTAGTTGATCTATAGTAGACTCATTTCGGTTACCTTCCTGAGAAGTACCAGCGTTGTTGTCATCTCCTACAGAAGAAGTAGACTGAACGTTGTCATCTCCTATTTGACGAGCTCCCCAAATCAAGAAAGCTCCACCACCAAGGTTACGATCACCTTCCTGGTATACATCAGAGTCGTTATTTGTTCCCACCTGATCTGTATCAAAGTCGTTGTCATTACCAATCTGATCAACATCAGAGTCGTTTACTACACCATCTTGAAGTACTTCAGATGCGTTTCCATTTCCAGTCTGATCTACGTCAGAATTATTCATAAATCCAGCCTGAATTACTTCAGAGTCATTACCGCTACCTACTTGGTCTACAGTACTTGTGTTCATTTGACCGAACATTACAGCTCCACACATTAGGACCGCTGCACTTAACATTAATTTTTTCATAATACTTAATATTTAAAGAGGTTAATTGAATTAGTTACTTTGGGTAACAGTAGATGAGTTTCCGTTACCTATTTGATTTACAATACTAGAGTGAGAAGCTCCTGACTGACTTGTATCAGCAAAGTTGGAGTTACCATCCTGAGTAATTCTACTAAAGTTGAATGTACCATCTTGAGTAGCTGTAGCGTCGTTCATATCACCCAATTGAGTGTTCTGAGCGTCGTTGTCATCTCCCGTTTGAGAAATAGCAGCCGTGTTCATGTTTCCAACCTGATAGTTTCCGAAGAATCCACCGTTAGCGTCGTTACGGTCACCAATCTGTACAATACTAGAGGTGTTATCGTCACCATACTGTCCAGTTCCGGAATCGTTGTCATCACCATCCTGGTCACTGGTAGCAGAGTTACGGTCTCCTTGCTGGTTAGTTCCCCAAAGGAAGTTCCCGTTGTTACGGTCACCGAACTGAGTAGCTGTAGCGAAGTTATCATCTCCGTTCTGAGTAGTGGTGTAGTCGTTCTCATCACCAATCTGCCAGATACCGAAACTTCCACTGTTGGCAACGTTACGGTTACCATCCTGATCGATCGCAGCCGTGTTGTCCTCCCCTACTTGAGAAGTACCCGCGTTGTTATCGTCTCCTATAGAAGAAGTCGTTGAGTAGTTTCGCGCACCATCCTGGCGAGTTCCCCAGATAAGAGATGGTCCTCCACCTAAGTTACGATCACCTTCCTGATACACATCGGCCTCGTTATCTGTACCGATTTGATCAACATCAAAGTCGTTGTCATTACCAATCTGATCTACATCAGAATCATTGGTAACACCGCTTTGAGTCACTTCGGAAGCGTTTCCGTCACCTGTTTGATCTACATCAGACAAGTTCATAAACCCGGCCTGACTAACAGATGAACTGTTCCCATTACCCGTTTGGGTAACGGTGCTCACATTCATTTGTGCGAACATTGCTGCCCCACACATAAGCGCTGCAGCGCTAAGCATTAGTTTCTTCATAATTAAAAAATTGAAAATTGATAATAGTTAATAAATAAATCCTTGTTATATAAATAATTACACGCAAGTTCTTCTTAAATTGTCGTTCAAATTATCGCGTACACTGCTTGTCTGAACATCTGCAAAAGACGCACAGCGCGGGGATCTAGGATAACTGTTTCGAGGAGGAGTAATTTAAATAAGGAGGAGGAAACTAGTGTGTGAATTCAAACCCCCAACTATTCGAATTACTTATGTCAAAGATGACAAAAAATTACGGGAAAAACATACGTACAAATACGTACACTTCGGTATATTAGGAACTTATGTAGGAATTTACTTGTTAAAGATATTTCAGAAAATAGATGATTTACGTATTTAAATCGGCAAAGAACACAAAAAGGTCGTATTCGTCAAAATGTTAATTTTATGTTAAAATAATTGCCCATCCCCTTTCATCTCTAATTTGATACACTTCGTCTATTTTATAAAAACCTCGAAATCCTCAAATTACATTCGATTCCGCCAATTTGTAAGAAAATCTAACCTTTCTTCGACGAACGACATGCTTTTTAATCGATGAAACACATTTTTTCTGCCTCTCAGTGCTCTTGATTTTCCTACAAATTACCATTCAGCTACTACTTGGTAAAAAGCAGTTCTCTGTACTTTGTTAGGGGCCATAGTTCATCGTCCACCAAAAGCTCCAATTTATCTGCGTGGTATCGAATCTCTTCAAAATAAGGTTTCACCCTATTACAATAAGCCATCGCCTTTTCTTCGGGATTGTTCAACTTATTGGCCTTCTTTCTGGCATTGGTCATGGCATCTATCCCTTCGTTGATCTTTTCAATATGCCCACTGATATTTTCAATAAGCCTCATTTGAGCACCCGCTACCTTTTTGAAACCCGTACCGTAGATATCCTTGAGGCCTTTCACATTCTCTATCAGAATGTTTTGATATCGAATGGCCGTTGGAATTACATGATTTCTGGCAACATCACCCAGCACCCGGCCTTCGATCTGAATTCGCATGGTATAATCCTCCAATTGAATTTCGTGTCGGGCGTGAATTTCAACCTCGGTAAGAATTCCCAGCTCACCGAAAAGCGTCATGGCACTTTTTGATACATTCGCACATAGGGCTTCAGGGGTCGTTTTATGATTGCTAAGTCCTCTCTTTTTTGCCTCCTTCTCCCAGGCATCTCCATAACCATCACCTTCAAAACGTATTTTTTTGGAGTCCTTAATATACTCTCTCAATATATTGAAGATAGCATCGTCCTTTTTCATGTTCCTGGAATCGACCAACGCATCCACCTTATTCTTGAATTCAATGAGCTGCTTAGCCACAATGGTATTTAATACGGTCATCGGATTTGCGCAATTGGCTGTAGAGCCTACGGCTCTTAATTCGAACTTGTTTCCGGTAAAGGCGAAGGGCGAAGTACGATTCCTATCGGTATTATCTAACAGAATCTCCGGAATCTTTCCAACCACGTTGAGTTTTAGGTCTGTTTTCTCCTGCGGAGATAACTTCCCATCTGTCACTTTTTCCAATTCATCCAGGACGGCAGTAAGCTGGGAACCAATAAATACTGAAATAATGGCCGGAGGTGCTTCGTTAGCACCTAATCTATGGTCATTACCAGCACTGGCAATAGATGCGCGGATCAATTCCTCGTAATCATGCACAGCCTTTATGGTATTAATAAAAAAGGTGAGAAACTGAAGGTTCTTCATAGGGGTACTACCGGGGCTTAGCAAGTTCACTCCCGTATTGGTCGCTAAAGACCAATTATTGTGTTTACCACTTCCATTGATTCCTTTAAAAGGTTTTTCATGGAACAATACCTTAAAGTGATGTCTATCCGCTACCTTATCCATAACATCCATTAATAAGGAGTTGTGATCCACGGCCAAATTCGCCTCTTCAAAAATTGGAGCCAACTCAAATTGATTTGGCGCCACCTCATTATGTCTGGTCTTTACGGGTACACCAAGCAACATACATTCCTTTTCCAGATCCCGCATATAGGTAAGGACACGAGTAGGAATAGAACCAAAATAGTGATCGTCCAGCTGCTGTCCTTTGGCAGAGGCATGACCCAGCAGGGTACGGCCTGCCATCATGATATCGGGACGGGAAGCGGCCAATGCCTTGTCGATCAAAAAATATTCTTGTTCCCAACCCAAAGTGGCGTTAACCTTAGTAACGTTCTTATCGAAATATTTTGCCACGGCAGTCGCCGCATTGTCTACGCACTGCAAAGAACGAAGCAAGGGTGTCTTGTTGTCAAGGGCCTCTCCGGTATAGGCAACAAACACCGTAGGAATACATAATGTAGTTCCATAGATAAATGCTGGAGAGGTAGGATCCCAGGCCGTATAACCTCGAGCCTCAAACGTATCTCTTAACCCCCCATGCGGAAAGCTGGACGCATCCGGCTCTTGTTGCACTAACTGGCTTCCTCCAAACTTTTCCAGGGCTTGTCCCTCACCGGTCGTTTCAAAAAAGGCATCATGCTTTTCGGCAGTGGAGCCCGTTAATGGTTGAAACCAATGTGTATAGTGGGTGGCGCCTATGGATATAGCCCATTCTTTCATGGCCACCGCTATTTGATCTGCCGTGCTCCGGTCTATTTGTGTTCCTTTTACCACAGCACTTTGCACCGATTCGAAAGCATCTCGGGTTAGGTATTGCTTCATTTTATTTGAGTCGAATACATGAGAATTGAAAAGCGCAGACCTTCGTTGGTCCTCAACTATTTTTAGTGGTGTACGATGCAAGACATCCTGAAGGGCATTGAAACGTAATGTCGCCATGATTTTTTTTTACAAAGATATCATTTTCGCTAAAAAACCAACTTTAAAATTACATACCCCCTAAAATTTAGGGGGTATTAACACAAAAATTACATTTGTTGACAACTTACCCCTATTTTTTTTATACCAAATTGTATTTATTATATATATTTGCCCCGTTCAATTTTTATAACACTTCTATATCACTATGAGCAAGTCTAAATTAGAGTACATATGGTTAGATGGGTATAAGCCCACTCAAAACATGCGAAGTAAAACCAAAGTGGAGGAGAACTTCAGTGGAAAGCTGGAAGATTGTCCAATCTGGTCATTTGACGGATCTTCTACACGCCAGGCTGAAGGAGGTTCTTCAGACTGCCTATTAAAGCCGGTAGCCATCTACCCGGACCCTGCACGAGAAAATGGTTATCTGGTAATGACCGAAGTTTTGAATGCGGACGGGACACCGCATGAATCGAACGCAAGAGCAACCATCGACGATAATGACGAAGATTTCTGGTTCGGTTTCGAGCAGGAATACTTCATCATGGATACGCATACACAGTTACCACTTGGATTTCCGATTGGTGGATACCCTGGACCACAAGGTCTTTATTATTGCTCTGTAGGAGGAAGAAATACACATGGAAGAGACTTTGTAGAAGAGCATGCAGACCTTTGTATTGCTGCCGGACTTAATTTTGAAGGAATCAACCAGGAGGTAGCCAGTGGCCAGTGGGAATTCCAATTATTTGCCAAAGGTGCCAGAAAGGCCGGAGATGAGATTTGGGTGGCACGCTACCTGCTTGACAGACTTACAGAGAAATACGATTACTATATTGAATACCACCCAAAGCCTGTAAAAGGAGACTGGAA
>JBCBDM010000083.1:0-16003 GCA_038529705.1 Bacteroidota bacterium | reverse complement strand
ATCGAAACCTCTAATGGAGAGACCATCATCGTAACCCATGATTGTAACTCTCCCTGTACCCTGAATCCTAGGGAATAGGGTCTGGGAGAGTTACAATCATGGGTTACGATGATGGTCTCTCCATTAGAGGTTTCGATCATGGAGGTGATGATATCTCCCTGTTTCCATTTTAGCTTGGCATTAGGATGGTCAGGGCCACCGTTCTTTACGATATAATTGTGTAGCCCCACTCCTTTACTGGCCATGGAGGTCATGGATACAAACCGGTTCCCTCTGTTAATATTACATAGGGTAGCGATAGGCCCTACGCCATGAGTGGGATAAACATCTGCATTTCTTAATAAAGAATGCTGGGTTCTCCAGGCCGATTCCGAGATTCCCTTTTCTCCAAACTCAACTCCCTTGCCATACGCTGTTTTTCCATCATTCAGTTTCACAAAACGAAGATCATGTTGATATCCACAACGAAAGTGCAATAACTCACCGAAAACATTTTCTTTCACCATATGGAGCACTGCCATAATATCTCTACGGTAACATACATTTTCCAGGATCATAAGATGACTTCCAGTTTCTTCATGAGTGTTTACCAGGTCCCAGCATTCTTCCATTGTGTTAGCAGCAGAAACTTCCAGACCGGTATACTTTCCTGCTTTCATGGAGTCCACCGCCATGCGGGTATGCCAGAGCCAGGGTGTAGAGATAATAACAGCATCGACGTCCTTTAACTCTAGTAGATTCCGATAGTCGTATTCATTTTTGGCAAATACCCTGGGCTTGGGTTGTCCAGCCTTAGCGATCATGTCTAGGGCTATGGTATTACGGCTAGGATCTATATCGCAAATGGCAGTGATGTTCACGTCCTTACGTTGCAGTAAATTATTAAGATGATTGGTGCCGCGCAGGCCTACGCCAATGAGACCCATGTTCAATCGATCTTTGCTCATGCCTATACCAGAACCAAAGCTAAGCCCTGGAGCCAGGGCCAGAGCAGTGCTCGCTAGTGCTGTTTTCTTAACAAAATCTCTACGGGAACTCATATGTGCAGAATTTATGGTGGACTTAAATTTAGCATAATTTTGGGATGCTACATATTTTAAGCGGGCTTTTGAAATATTTTGTCTTTTAGGAACGTTCTATGTAAGATATCCGCAGCTACTACGACATAGGGTGTAACTAACAAACAAGAACTATGAAGTCTTTTTGGATTTTTGAGGATGTCAATCTCTTCAATATGCTTTGTCCCCACAAATTCAAGGCGTATAAATCGACACATCAGTTTAACAAATACGGAAAAGAAGATTACATTTATTTTGAGGAAGACCATGCCAATAAAGTATATCTTATTGAAAATGGTAAAGTGAAAATTGGCTATTATACCGAAGGTGGAGAGGAGGTGGTAAAAGCCATTTTGTCCAAGGGTGAACTGTTTGGTGAGAAGGCTATTTTGGGAGAGGAGAAAAGAGATGAATTTGCCATGTCTTTGGATAAATTCACAACCATTTGCCCTGTAGGGGTAGATACCATGCACGATCTCATGCGTGACAATCGTAGTTTTAGTTTTCGGGTATACAAATTAATAGGATTCAGGATCAAGCGCCTGGAGCGTAGATTGGAACGCATTATGTTCAAGGATGCAGAGACCAGAGTGGAAGAGTTTTTGTCCGAGTTGGCCGAAGAATATGGTTACTGCTGCCCAAATACAGGGGATACTGTGATCAAGCATCCGTACACACAAAAAGACATTGCCAACTTAATTGGAACTTCACGTCCTACCTTCAATTCGATCATGAACAAATTCAAGGAAATGAAACGGATCGATTTTAGCCGAAATGAAATTCGGTTAAAAATTTCTGCCTAGTGTAAGCCAGCTAACATTTCATGAACCGGAGGCTGTTTAATTTTGATGCGTAATCAAAAATTAAACAAAAATGAAAAAGATTTTTTTAGGGATCTTATCCCTTGCTTTTGTTATGGTGTCCTGCAACAGTGACGATGACAACAACACCCAAACTACTTCGAACCTCACGTTAAATTTGAACGGCCTTGAAGATCTTGGATCAGACTTTACATATGAAGGTTGGCTTTTGGTTGACGGAACACCGGTCTCTACGGGAGTGTTTACGGTAGATGCCAATGGGCAATTGTCTGCCACCACCTTTGCCGTTCCAACAGAAACCATTAACTCGGCTACTAAGTTTATTTTGACCATTGAGCCCAATCCGGATCCTAATCCCGAGCCTTCGGATCAGAAGTTGATCGCTGGTGATTTCAATGGAAACAGCGCTTCTGTTTCTACCGCAACGGCTCCGGCTGTTGGAGATTTTGGTGCTTCGGCCGGAAACTTCTTTTTGAGAACTCCTACCGACGAACAATCCGGAACCGGAAATAACGGAAACGACCAGTACGGAGTGTGGTTTGGAACTCCGGGAATGCCCCCTGCTGCTACGCTAGAGTTACCAGAACTTCCTGTAGGGTGGATCTATGAAGGTTGGGTAATAGGTGATGCCGGACCGCTGTCTACTGGGACTTTTTCCAATGTGGATGAAATGGATGACAATGCGGGATTATCAACAAGTTTTGGTGGAACAGAAAACGCCGGCCCACCAATTCCGGGAGAGGATTTCTTCAATAATGCACCTACCGGAGAGACTTTTCCATTGGATATTCGTGGGAGAACAATAGTAATCACCGTGGAGCCAGTGCCGGATAACAGTCCGTTGCCGTTTACGCTAAAACCATTGGCAGCACAGGCTGGTAATGATACGGCTCCTGCTTTTTATGATTTCGCCTTAAATTTAGGCACGTTCCCAACCGGAACCGTGACCAGATAAAGGAACCCTTTTAATTATGTAAATCCCGCTTTACGGCGGGATTTTTCATAGAACAAACTTTGCGTTATAAAGTGTAATTTTGAACTTCAGTTTACTACTAAGTTCGTATGCGTTTAAAAACTTTCTTACAAAAGCATTGGAGCAACCTGTTGATCCTTCTTGTTATTGTTTTATTGTTCATCCCACAAACCGGTATGCCCATCAAAGTATTTTTTAGTAGGCTCATTTCATTTAGCCCTTCTGAAGTGGCGGAAGAAAAACGGGTTTCAGTAGAAAACTATCAATGGCTATTGGAAACTCCGGAGGGAGAGCAAGTTAATTTTTCCACTTCCGAAGATAGGGTAGTGGTTGTAAATTTCTGGGCTACCTGGTGTCCTCCTTGTGTGGCTGAAATGTCATCTCTTCAGAAGTTATACGATGCTTACGGGACCCAGGTGGACTTTTACTTTGTGTCCAATGAGACTCCGGAAAAACTAAATGCCTTTTTGGAGAAAAATGACTATGAGCTGCCTGTATATATCCCAAGGCAACAAGCACCTGATAATTTAAGAAGCAATTCACTACCCACTACCTATGTACTGTCCAACGACGGACAGGTAGTCGTGGATAAAACCGGGGCTGCCAACTGGAATAGCGAAAAGATCCGAAGGCTCTTAGATGAACTTCTGGTTCCGTAAATCTTATTTCGCCTTAAAGACTATACTGAAACAGGCTCGATCCTCCGTGGTAGCGGGAATTGTATGGATTCCTGGTGTTCCTTCTAATTTATATAGGGTCATATCTAAACCGTGGTCCCCATTATGGATGTCGTATTGAGGGGCATTTGGTAGACGTTGCCATGTCTCTAATTCTTCGAATATTTGGGAATAACCACCATCTGTAGTAGCGTGAAAAAAGAAATAGATAGTAGTCGGTCTTAGTAGTTCTATTTCCAATTGGGTACCCGCCTGTGGGCGATGTATTCCTTGAAAAAGATAGCCTCCCTTCAATTCCCTTGGTATAACGTCATAGGTGTAGGTTCTGTCCAGATGCTGGATAACGCCCTCCTCCATAATAGCGTAACTGTACAGAAAGGAGGGTGAAGGAGTGACTTTGACCCATTGCTCTACTTCTTTGACGAGACTTAGATCCACCCTGATTTCCTGTTCAGAGGTTTGGGAATAATTCTTTAGTTTCCACATGGCCCAAACGGAACCGATCAACAGAATAACCAGGATAACAAGCGTTCTTTTGGAATATGATTTTCTAGGCATGTAATTTTGGTTCTTGGTTGTTGGTCTTTTTTACTCGACTCCTGACTTCCGACTCCTGACTTCAAACTTCGTGCTTCGTGCTCCCGACTTCTGACTTCCCGCTTCCGACTTCAAACACAAGATATTAAAATTCATTCACTCCAAGGGCTTGCGTTTATTTTTTACTTTTACTCCCATGAATCAAGACGCAGTTATTATTGGAACCGTCGAGTTTGTAAAAGAGACCCTTAAAGGTGCGGAAGGAGGTCATGATTGGTTTCATATGGAGCGGGTTTGGAAACTGGCAAAGAGAATTGCCGAGGCAGAGGAGGTAGACCATTTTGTGGTGGAGCTGGGCGCTTTGCTACACGATATAGCCGATTCTAAATTCCATAATGGAAATGAGACTCTTGGACCCCAATTGGCAAGGCAACACCTGGAATCTCTGGACGTAGAGGAAGGGGTCATAGCGCATGTGGAAAAGATCATTCAGCATATTTCGTTCAAGGGGGGAAATGAAGCTCAGAAATTTCGATCTCCGGAGTTGGATGTGATCCAGGATGCCGATAGATTGGATGCGATAGGGGCTATGGGGATTGCCAGAGCTTTCAATTATGGCGGATTTAAAAACCGAGCCATATACGATCCTGCCATCCCGCCAAACTTGAATATGACGAAAGAGGAATACAAGAAAAGTACCGCGCCAACGATCAACCACTTTTACGAAAAACTATTATTGCTGAAAGACCGGATGAATACACAAACCGGAAAATCCATGGCACAACACCGTCATGATTTTATGGCAAAATACCTGGAAGAATTCTATAAAGAATGGGAAGGGGAGGTATAGTTGTTGGTTGTTGGTTAGTAGTTTATGGTTGAATTCCAAGAAAGTAAAGTTCATACGATTCGTTGATGTTACTTTCCTAAGTGTTGAAAAGACCTACGCGTTGATGGGTGTACCATTCAGAATATCTATTTTGATCTCTCCCGGAAAAACAGCAAAGACCGGAATTTTAATATTGTACTCTTGGGTGCCTTTCAGCACGGCTTTCCGGATATCTTCTTCGGAATACCGACTCGAAAAATGATGTAATATCAGGCGCTTCGTATCTATTTCTGCCACCATCCGTAAAACCTCGTCTAAAGTACTGTGCTTATTTCCTCTCGATTCTGTTTGGATATCTTCTTCCTTGTGCAGGAATGTCGCTTCATGCATCAAGGTTTCGGAACCCTCCCATTTTGAATAATCATCCACAGGGGTGTCTCCGGAAAAGGAGAGGATATTGGTTTTCTTCGGTTCTGTAACGAAAGCTCTTCCCTTGCTAAGAACAATTTCCTTTATTTGTTTAGGGCTTTTCGATTGAAATTCGGGTTTTAACTTGTGTTTTACTTCAAATACTTTGTAGCTCAAGCTTTTATGAACCCCTACAGGGCAGGGTACATGCTCGTTCCTAAGTGATTCTACTATGATATTCTTTTTGATCTCTATACTATCTTTATGGACGATGGGTATCCATTCGCTTTCCATAACATGTGGGTCGAACTTCCCAAGAAAATTTTCCATAGCCGGAAAAGAACCTGAATCTTTTGGATAGTGTATTTTTGGAAAAGACGGTCTGGCATTTAGCTGAAGTAGCTGCGGAAGCCCATGGAGGTGATCTCTGTCCGGATGTGTAACAAAAACATTCTTTATTTTTCGGGATTTTTGAAGCAGGCCAGCCGTGACTCCGTCACCAGCGTCTATGAGCAAGTTCAAAGACTCTACATTGATCCAGGTTGAAAATAAAGCCGTAGAAAAAGCCGTGATATTGTAGTTCATTGAAACCAGAGGTTTATATCAGTTCTTAAGAAAGGGCTCAAATTCTTCCATACTATGGGCTTTGAGGAATTCCTCTTCTCCAATGGTATTACCCTCATTCGAGTCATAGTCCATTACTATCTTCCACGCACCATTCTCCTTCTTAAAAAGGACATGGAATTGGCCGTAAAAGGTTTGTTCCTTCCCGGAAGCGTTCGTTCGGACGAGCTGGTAGATCCCTCGCTCGCTGGCTACCGTGTTGTTATGGATTCGCTCGAAAAAGCGCAGGGAAATACGGTTGGTAACACTCTCTTTTATGGCATTATCGAAGGTGGTCTTATAACCATTGATGTAGGTATCGTAATTGGAGATCCTACTGCCACCGGAAATCCGGATAAGCTCTTTGGAATGAATTTCTGCCATGGGAGCATGATCCAGCGATTCGAAAGCCAAATAGAATTTTGCCCAAACGGCGTTGATCTCCTCGAGACGTTCCGGAGACTGAGCTTTGGACGAAAGTCCTGCCAGGAGCAGACAGAAGCAGAGGCATAAAAGACTTATTGTTTTATACATGATAAGTTATTCTTTAATAATTCGTTTTACAACACTTCCACTTTCACCGTAGAGCTTTAAAAGATAGGTGCCGGAGGCCAGTGAAGAGATATCGATCTGTTCGAGGTTTGAATCCAAAGGAATCCGTTTTCCGAATAGGTCGTAGAGTTCCATACGGGTGAGCGGTTCCTTTGGGAATGCAATTTTAATTAGAGCATTCCCTGGGTTGGGATATATTTTGACTGGTTCTAATTTGAAATCTGAAATGGAAAGAGGATAGTTTTTAAAAACCGCGTAAGATAAGAGGACATGACTTAACAGAAGCTGCGAACCACTTCCGTCCTGAGTGATTTGAAAATCCATTTCGAACTCAAGGAAAGAAAAATAGTCAATTTCAAAGCCATTGTGATTTTGAAAGCCACAATCGTCCATCGTATGGTCAAAAGTTAGAGGTGTTAAAGAACTCGAAACAGCCTCATAAGTGCCGATGAATGTGTTGCAGGCTCCTTCACCATATACATTCAGATTTTCCTCAAAAGTGATGGTAGGAAAAATAGACGGATCTATTTCTGCGATCTCATAGTGATTTCCAAAATCAATATCGAGTTCATGCAGATACCATGTCTGAAACAAATCCGGATCGGGATCCTGTGCTTTACACAGCAGTGCACTGAGAATCGATAGTAATAGTACGATGAGATACTTCATAGTTTGCCTATTTTGAAATAGTAGACGATCCTAAAGTTAGTGTTTTTTGAGATTAAGCCGTCAATGACGATTTGGTGAGTATATGGCTAACGAGATGGATGGTGGTCTTTAATTTGATTTATTCTTCTTGATTTTCTTCTTCAGGAGACTTTCAGATAGCCAGGTAATAACTAGGGTCTCTATAGGTTGCTGCTATCCATTTTTTCGGGTCATTTTGTAGTTAATCCCGACAATCCAGGCCAAGACGAAAACAAAGGTGAGTTTTTGAAGCAAGGGCAGATATTCGATCCCATGTTGCGTGTAATACACATAGTTATTTACTATTAAAAGTAGGATGCAAAGGAGGCCGCTTATTTTGAAATAGGGCATGTTGCTTTTATATATTTCCCAAATGACTCCTATCACCACAAATATGCCAAACACACTGGATAAGGTGGTCATGAGATCGTGATATCTTGTAAAGATAAGAACCGCCAGAACCATAGATATGATTCCAAACAGTTTGATGATTACTTTCCAGGATCTAACGGTAGCCACTTTGTTGGCAAATTGAATAAAAAAGAGAGCTAAGCTTGTACATAAAATTACCATTCCCGTAATAGCAATTGGCCTCGCGGGATTGGGCTGTCCATTGATTCCCTGAAGGTTCATAAGATTACACCAGTAGTTATGGACCCAATCGAAGCCCACAGAGTTCACATTGTTTTGCGAACCACCCGGATATAAGGTAGACGCATAGAAGTATAGCCCCATAAAGACAAGAATGCCTATGGTGGGTAGAAATTCAAGGTAGTTTCTATAATTGCTAGTTGACTCCAATGTTTGGAATAGAAAGGTAGTAAATTTGATAGAAACCAAATGTGTAGCCCACTTAGCGGGTAATCAATCTATTCTCGTCATATAGTCTTGAGACCGTATGGCTAGCAACCTAATAAACCAAAAGAAACCACGAGTTCCTGATCCACTTTTTTTCCGTTGGCATCCTCAGCAGGTTGCCAGGCATTTTGTGTTTCGCCAATGAGCTGGATCATCTTCTCATCTACTTCCGGGTAACCGGAAGGGCGATCCAACTTTACATGTTCGATAGTTCCCTCTTTGGTCACGATAAAATATAACTTGGCCGGTTGCAGTTTCTCAGGGTCTACCTGGGCCCGAACTGCTTCCGTTTGGTCTTTGAGAAATTGCTTTAGGGCATTTTCACCCCCTTTGTATACAGCTTGCTTTTCAGGAACAACCGTAAGGTAAGGGCTCCAATAACTCTCCTCTACTTGTCCTGTTGCTGCATTCTTCTCCATATAATCCGCGCGGATCACAAGATTGGTGGAATATTCGGCAGACTGGAGCAATTGGATCTGCCTGGCTGTTAAGTCGCCACCTTTGCTCATTTCCTGGTTATAAGTAGGTTCTTCTCCCTCCAAGATGATCACGTTAAGCGATGTATAGGATACAATGCGTTCGGCATGCTCCGAACCGATCAAATCACTGAATGATCGCACCTGGTCCAAATCTGTTTTCTTAATATGATTGAACCGGGGACCTACCTCATAGATGAAGTCCGAAAAGATGCGGGATTTCACTTTATCCGTCATGGGGTCTTTGTTGGCTAGATCTTCACTCAGCGAAACTTTAGCGATTGCCGTTGTATCGGGCTCTTTTTCTTTGATAAGATCACAGGCAGTGAGATGCAGGAGGGTTATAAGGGAACAAAATAATAAAAGCCTCTTTTTCATGATAACTATTTTACGGGTTAACTTCTGCTAAAGTAGTTGAGAGAAAGGGAGAGGAAGTAACACCAAATGCAAAAAAAGTGTAAATTTTGTGTGAACTTGACCAGCCTAGCAGTATACGACAAATATCGCTATTCTTTTTTTCCTTGCTGCAATTGCTTCAACCGTTCAATAACTTCAAGATTCTCCGGGTTTATTTCCAAACTCATTTTGTAGTTTTTGATAGCCTCCGCTTTTAGTCCTGCCTGAACCTGAAAGTCTGCCAGGAAAGCGTAGGGATACCATTCGCTGGAGAAAGCCTGTACGATCAGTTTCATCACTTCAATCGTTTTATCCATTTCTCCCTGGTTAGCGTATTGCTCGGCATAGTAGAAGGTGTTCTTATCAATGATGTCATTATTGAGTTTTGTAAGCAGGTTGCTGGCCTCAGTAAATCCTTTCGTCTTATAGGCATTGATTACTTTTTCCGTATTAAGAAACCTTTTTGTTTCAGGTGTAGTGCCAAAAAATTCCTTCTGAAGATGTGTTCTCACTTGTGCCCAGCCACCCAGGGGATGTCTGTTGCTCATTGTTACCATAATAAGTGGTTCGTTCATCACCATGGTCAATTCGCCTGCAACGCCAGGAGCACCTCCATTATGTCCGTAGATGCTATATTGATTGAGTTGTTTTAATGTCAATCCATAACCATAGTCATTTCCATCATGATCGGTGGTCATGAGGCTTAAGGAGTTTGCGTTGATGAGCTTATGCTTATGTAAGGCCAAAGCGAACAGGTGCAAATCATATACAGTAGAAGGCCCTCCACCGGCTGAACCTTCAACAGGTCCGGTTTGTGTCATTCCAGAAGGTTTGAAGATATTCTCCTGCAAATAAGTATGGTAATCTTGACTGGTGATTTCTTCTATGATAAGTCCTAGGACAATGTAACCCGCATTGCTATAACGCATTTGTTCTCCGGGTGTGAAGTTGATGGGGTCATTCACGAAATAGGGTAAAAAGTCTTTGAGGGTTTTGATATTCTCCTGGTTTTGGAAGAACACCGGACTAAAGTAATCGCCCAGGCCCGAAGTGTGTGCAAGCAGATGTTTAACTTTTATTTCCCGGGCTGTCTTATTGGGATAATCCGGTAAGAGTTCACCAATGGTTTGGTCAAGCGAAAGTTTACCTTTTTCTAACAGTTGCATGATCGCTGTGGCAGTAAACATTTTCCCCATAGAGGCCAAGCCGTATGGGGTGTCTATTTTATTAGGTTCATTCGATGGGTTTTTTCCATAGGCATTTCTGAATAGAATATTTTCTCCTTGGGCAATGAGAATGGAACCATGATAATTTTTGCCAAGCTCCGTATTGTCTAAAAGTCGTTGTATTTCAGGAATGTTTTCCGAGTATGCGGATTGTGCTGTGGCAATGGTCTTATAGAAGGTTAAACCCATAAAACAAGCAATTGTAACAATGAAATTCTTCATGTCCCGGGATTTTTAAATTTGTCTCTGTGACGAAGAAAAAAGAGAAAAGGTTACAACAAAAATGGAGACTTTAATTGAGGTCATTTAGAGACAAGATCAAGCGAAGCAAACTGGCGGAAGCAACGATACAGGTTTTGTCAGGTAACGTTAAGATGGTTCGTTATAAAATATCACTTCCTTGTTTTCGGCAACGCCTATGTCCAACATATCGTATACATACCCTAACCCTTCATATTCTTTCCTAAAGAAATTTCCTTTTTTCCTCAATGCATTCCACTCGTTAAATTGGGATAGACTTTTAAAGACGTTAGACAAATTTTCTTTCATTTTTTTCATTTCTTCCACCGTCCACCAGCCTAAAATTAGATCCTTGGATAAAGATTGAGATACTTTCATCTTTGGGTTTGTAGAGCATCCAAAGTTCAATCTATTCCACAATTGAACGCTGGGACTATCGCATCGATGATTGACCAATTCTGTACTTTTATCATATCTCCATTTATTCATCATGGGTCCGCGTAGCTCATACAATTCTTTGCCTTCGCCATGGTCGCAATAGGAACAAAAATATACTGCCACCAACTCATCAAATATTTCATGATCGATGTTTGGTGCGATGAATTGATTTCTTTCCAAGTATTTTAAAGCTCTTTCGTTTATTCTTTGACCCATAGAGAGTTCACCAATGTCTTTTGATTCTGAATTACTCCAATTGGATAGGGTCCAGTCTCTAAATTTTGAAAAGTCTTTTAGAAAGTTTTCTTGTAAGGATTTTTGATTGCTTGCCGTAAAGAATACTATTCTAGCTCCCATTTCTTTTTCAAATGTTGTCTAACGGTTTTTATAAAACGTTTGTTCGGTCTTCATAGCCAGACTACTTCGGAGAAGAAGGCAGGCGGCTTTGCCCTATTTTTGGTTGAGCGAAGTTACTATTTTTTGCAGGATCGCTTTCCTACTATTCTGGTGCAACCATGCCACAAGCCAAGTAAATTGGTAGAAGTAATTATATAAATTGTCACAGGCAGTTTCACCTAATATATTCAATTAGGAGTTTTAAATCTTCTTCGGTAAGATTGAATTGGTGGGAGTATTCATATCCGGAATACGCTTCATTGATGGCAATTGCATATGGATCTTTGGCATTCAACAATGAATCTTCTTTGGTAACATAAATACCAAAATACGAATTAGATGGATAGCGGTTATTTCGGAATTTATCTCTTAAACTAGGGCCTGTTCTTTTCTTGGTTAGATGATGGCAGGCTGCACAGTTGATCAAAAAAACTTCTCTCCCAAGAGATTCATTCTCGGTAAATTGTTCAGTTCCACAAAACGGTTCTGGAATTTCGGATACAGATTCTGAGTAAACCGGTTCATTGTTAGCGATCACGAAACCAAATAGTAAAGTAACAACAGTAATTATACTAAGGGTTATCATGATTATTGTTGAAGTTACTTTTCTCATTCTTTATAACGGTTCACGTAATTATGTACAATGGTTTTGGCTATGATCCTGTTGCGGGCTCGAGGCAGCTTCGGAAAGAACCCTCACCGAAGTCTTGACGAAGGTGAAGCGGGAAGGGAAGCGTGCGATTCAGCCGTATTGCCTTCAACGACCCCAACTTGATTGGGGGATAGGAAGACACGATAAGCCATGTTCATTTATTTTTCAGTAGTGAAGTTAGTGAATTTATGGAAGGTTTTTTCTAGAAGCAAAATTCAGCAATGGATTTATAGTCGTTGCTGTGTCCAGGTTTTATTCAGCTAATTCTCTTATCACCAAATAATAAGGGCCATTTGAAAGTTCAGTTTCAATTATTTCATTGTCGACCTTCATTTTTAGGGGTAATGAAATTTCTGCGAAATCAATTTCCTTGTCATGGTATTCCAAGTATATAGAGTCCTCCTGGACTATTGCTTTTCCATCAAAATTTTGACTTTCAAATATTCCGAACCTTTGAACTTTAAAGTCATGGTTCTCGAACAGAATGAAGTGTATAGCTCCCAAGGGAGCTTCTTGAGTTGCAAACACTTTTACTTTTGACCTGTCATACTCCAAATTTGATTTGGAATCTTTACAGCCCATCATTAGAGAACTAACAAGAATTACTAATCGTACTATCTTCACTTCGAAATTGGCTACAACTTATTATATCATTCATTTCTCTCCTGTTATCTGGGTTATTTGAAAAATAACAGGAAGTAGATAAATTTAAAAAAATTACTTGGTGGTTTTTCTTTCTTCCAAAATTTCCGTCACCAAAAACACGGTCAACAACATCCCCAGGTTATAGATGGTATCCTCCACCGGGATCGTGAGCATACGGATACCCAGGTTTTCCACATTGTTATACCACACCACCTGGTCTTCAATGCCGGTGCCGGTCAATACGCCATTTACAATGAAGAAAGGGATGAGGATCACCAGGTAGGTAAGGAAAAAGGTTTGGAAGAGATGACGTCGATAGTTGTACACCAGGCCCAGGACGATGATGGCATAACTAAAGTTTACGAAGGTGTACCAACGATCATAGGTATACCAAAGCGTAACGACTAAAATAGAAGTAAGGGTAACATAGATCACCTCTACAGCCCGTTTGGTTAGCTTCATCTTGGGGAAGAGCTCCAGCAAAGAATAGTGGGTAAAGATACAGGCATAGGGAATGCAAATGAAGAACAACCATTCTTCTATAGGAAGGTTGAGGAATTTATAACCCGTGATATAGGCATCGTTAAAACCCCAAAAGCCCTGGTTGGTAAAGGCGATATCCCAGGGGATAAAAACCGCCATCATAATCAGTATTCCCACAAAAAACGACTTCCATTTTTTATAGAACTGTAGGCGCGGATGAAAACTGAAGAGAAACGGTACGATAAACGAACCCAGATTCAACCACAGGTAGAGGTATTTCATCCCTTATTTTTTGAAGTATTTTAAAGGAGGGAACAACATACCAAAGCATTCGCCTTTGTCTTTGCCCAAATGTTTGTGGTGGATCTTGTGGGCACGTCTAATCCCCTTGGCGTACCAATTATTGGCATTGCGGAACATTTTAAACCGTTGGTGGATAAAGATATCGTGCACCATGAAATAGGTGACTCCATAGGCAAATATTCCAAGGCCAATTGGGAGTCCCATCCAAATACCATAATACTGCCAGGCGATAAAACAGCCAATGCTCACGGCCGCATAAAAAATAAAGAAGAAGTCGTTACGTTCCCACCAACTTCCGTGGTCTTTATGGTGGTGGTCCTTATGCAGACTCCAGAGGAAGCCATGCATCACATATTTGTGCGTAAACCACGCCATGAACTCCATAATGCAGAAGGTCATTAAAAAGATCAATATCCAAAGGGCAATTTTCATGTGCTAATAACTGTATATATTTCTAAACCATTTTGAGGTCCCTGAGAGGATCGCAACGCGATTTGTATCGAAGGACCGACTACCGTACCAAATTTAATTGATACTTCACATAACTCCTTGTAAACACCCCAAATTTTTGGTAGTTGGGCACCCGGATACGTGCGTTCTTAATATCCATGGCGGGAGTTTTATATAACTTTTTCAGCAGGCATTTGTAATAACGATAGGCCATAAACACCCCAAACTTCGCTTCGGTGGGGAGTTGAAGGATGCCTTCGTATCCAGCTTTGAAATCGGCTTCGATCTCGGCAATGATCTTTTGTTTGGACGTTTCATCCAGCGACTCCAGGTCGGCATTGGGAAAATAGGTTCGACTTAAGCCTTCGAAATCGGCTTTCAGGTCGCGAAGAAAATTCACCTTCTGAAAGGCAGACCCCAATCGCATGGCGTTTTCTTTGAGCGCCTCGAATTTCTCCATATCTCCCTTTACAAACACTTTCAGGCACATGAGTCCTACTACATCTGCCGAGCCATAGATGTATTGTTCGTATTCTTCCTGGGTGGTATAATCCTTTTTGGTGAGGTCCAAACGCATACTGTCCATGAACGAATCGATCATGGAACGGTCAATTCCATATTGGTGCACCGTGTGCTGAAAGGAATTCAGGATGGGATTCAAACTGATCCTATCCGTCAGGGCGCGGTCCAGGTCCTCTTCAAAACGGTTGAAAAGGGTTTCTTTGTCGTAGTCGTGAAAGGTATCCACGATTTCATCGGCAAAGCGAACAAAGCCGTAGATATTATAGATATCTTGCCGAATGGTAGGTGCAAGCATCTTGGTAGCCAGGGAGAAAGACGTGCTATACGCCTTGGTCACGTTCTTGCTGCAGCTTTGCGATACGGTATCAAAAATTTCTTTCATTGTACTACTTCTTTTTGAATTAAACTTGAGACCAGCTTTCCGGAGATCAATGAGGGAGGAACTCCCGGTCCGGGTACTGAAAGTTGTCCTGTGAAAAACAGTCCTTTCACTTTTTTACTTTTCAGTTTAGGTCGAAGAAAGGCAGTTTGGAGCAGGGTATTCGCCAAGCCGTACGCATTGCCTTTGTACGAATTATAGTCCTTAATAAAGTCGTTTATACAAAAAGACTCTTTAAAGATAACGTATTTTTTAGCGTCTTGGTTGGTGAGTTTTTCAAATCTTTTGATGATTTTGTCAAAATATTCTTCTCGCACCTCGGGGATATCGTCGAGTCCCGGTGCTAGCGGGATCAAGAAAATTCCGGCCTCCTGTCCTTCCGGAGCGGCACTTTTATCGGTTTTGGAAGGAAAGCTGGCATAGAAGAGCGGCTCTTCCGGCCAAGCAGGTGTGTCGTATATATCTTTGGCGTGATCTTCGAAGGGAACATCGAAGAACAGGGTGTGGTGTTTTACGTTTTTTAGTTTTTTACTGAAGCCCACATAAAAAAGGAGAGAGGAAGGGGCAAAGACCTTCTTTTCCCAATAACTTTCCGAATATTGTCGGTATTGCTGGTCTAAAAGGGTTTCTGTATGGTGGTAATCGGCGCCACTTAAGATAAGATCCGAGGGTATTTCCATGGAATTTACTACCAGTGCCTTGGCTCTTCCGTTTTCGACTACGATCTTTTCTACATTCTGATTTGTCTTGATGGTGACTCCCAGGCTTTCGGCCAATGCTTTCATTCCCAGGATCACGCTGTACATTCCGTCTTTGGGATGGAAGGTGCCCAAACCGAAGTCGGCGTAATTCATAAAGCTGTAGAATGCTGGTGTTTTAGACGGTTTTGCTCCCAGGAAGAGTACAGGAAATTCCAGGATGGCTACCAGCCGTGGATTCTTAAACTCCTTTCGCACCTCTTTACTTATATTGCTGAAGAACTGCCCGATCTTCTTTATAGTTACTGGGGTTACCAGTTCTAGTGGTGACACACCGGGGCGGTACACCAGGTCTTTGATGGCGATATCGTAATTATCCTTTGCTTCGTCGATGAACTTTTTAAGCTTAATGGAACTACCGGGTTCTTCGGCCTCAAAGGCGACGCAGATCTTCTCAAGGGTATCTTCTATGGTGACGTAATCCTTTTCTCCGAAGTAAACGGAGTAGGCCGGATTGAGTTTTATGAGTTCGTAATAGTCTGAAGGCTTTTTTCTGAAATCTTCAAAGAACCGTTCAAAGACATCCGGCATCCAATACCAGGTGGGGCCTATATCGAAAGTAAAACCATCCTTCTTTAACTGACGGGCATATAGTAACCTCGAACCCGGCATGGGCGAGATAAGAAGCTGCAGCAA
>JBCBDM010000082.1:0-16014 GCA_038529705.1 Bacteroidota bacterium | reverse complement strand
GTGGTATGTGGGATACTACTGCCTTTGGGAAGAATAAGGTTGCCTCCGGAGTCTATATGGTGCTTATTACTACAGATGATGCGTTGGAGACCAAAGTCTCCAAAATAATGGTCGTGAGATAAGATGCAAGTCTCTACCCGCGCACTGGTAATTTCTTCCCTTAAATACGCCGAAGCGGATCTCATTGTAACCTGCTTTACCGAAGCATACGGGCTTAAAACCTACCTGCTCCGTGGAGTGCTCAAATCCAGGAAGGGAAAACTTCGGGCGTCACTCTTTCAGCCACTTACCCTGCTTCAGTTAGAAGCTTTCCACAAGGATAAAGGGACGCTGGAGCGTATCAAGGAGGCCAAAGTGCTTCAACCCTATCAAACACTACATACCCATGTGGTAAAATCTTCGGTGGTATTATTCCTTTCGGAAATGCTGAAAAACTGCATTCAGGAGGAAGAGGCCAATCCGGAGCTGTTTCAATATATTACGCATGCCTTACAATGGTTGGATCTTCATGATTCCATCGCCAACTTCCATCTGCTTTTTTTGGTGAAACTTTCGGCCTATTTAGGCTTTCATCCGGATACTTCAAACAAGGAACAACCTTACTTTAATTTGCAGGAAGGAAACTTTCAACCCCAACCCTTTGGAGATTATTGTGAAAGTGGTGAAGCCGTGGAGATTTTGAAGGGCTTTTTCGGCATAAATTTTGATGCTTTAAAAGGCACGAAAACCACCAAGAAAGAGCGATTTGAGGCCTTAAATTTGCTATTGTTATATTATCAATTACATTTGCAGGGCTATAAAAAACCGAAGTCGCTATTGGTGTTGAACCAACTTTTTAACTAATTATGCGGGACCTACTATTTTTCCTATGTTTCATAGGATTTTCTATATCTACCCATGCCCAAAAAATACAGGTACTGAGCGACGAGGATCGGCAACCGGTTTCAGGGGTGGCCGTATACAATTTGGATAAAACCAAGACAGGTGTTTCCGACTTCGACGGCTACGTGGATATTTCCGCTTTTCTAGATTCAGAATCCATTACTTTTCAGCATATTTCTCACCAGGATCTGGTACTTATCAAATCGCAGATCCTTGCTAATAATAATTTGGTGATCATGGAATTGATCCCCAGCGAGTTGGATCAGGTTTTTCTATCGGTTTCCAAATTTGGCCAACTCAAGCGGGATATTCCCCAACAAATTGTGGGAGTGACCAGTGAAGACGTGCTTTTTAGAAATCCGCAAACTGCCGCCGACCTTTTGGAAAGTAGCGGACAGGTTTACGTGCAGAAGAGTCAGTTGGGAGGTGGAAGTCCGTTGATTCGAGGCTTTTCTACCAATAGACTGTTAATCACCGTGGATGGCGTTCGATTTAATACGGCGATCTTTAGAGGAGGAAATGTACAGAATGTGATCTCCATTGATCCTTTTGCTGTGGAACGCACCGAGGTGATTTTAGGTCCTGGTTCGGTGGTCTACGGAAGTGACGCCGTGGGAGGCGTAATGAATTTCTACACCCAAAAGCCTAAGTTCTCCTTTAAAGAGGGATTGGATATTTCCGGGAACGTTTTGGGAAGACACTCCACAGCCAATAATGAAAAGACAGGTCATTTTGATATTAACTTCGGAATGAAGGAATGGGCCTTCCTCACCAGTGTTAGCTTTAGCGACTATGACGATCTGAGGATGGGAAGCAATGGTCCGGATGATTACCTTCGGAATGAATATGTAGAAACTATCAATGGCGTAGACACAGTAGTGCCCAATGATGACCCGGAAGTACAGCGGTTTACGGGTTACGATCAGATCAATTTCATGCAGAAGATCCGTTATGCTCCCTCCGAACAATGGGATGTTAATCTAGGCTTGTTCTACACCACGACCAGTGATTATCCTCGATACGATCGGCTCATAAGGGAAATCGACGGACAATTACGCTCTGCCGAATGGTTTTACGGCCCTCAGGAATGGATTAGTGGAAACCTGCAGATTTCACATCAGCAGGATGGAGTAGCGCTTTTCGATGATAGTAAGTTTACGCTAAGTTATCAACGTTCCAAGGAAAGTAGAAACCATCGTGATTTTGGAGATACTATTTTGTTCGAAACCGATGAAAGAGTCAATGCCTACAGTGGGGGGTTGGATTTTACCAAGAAACTGGCGCCAAAAACCACCATTTTTTACGGATTGGAATACATATATAATAAGGTAGGAAGTGAAGGTAGACAGACCGATATTACCACTGGCGTAACAGCTCCGGATGCCTCACGGTATCCGGATGGGGCCACCTGGCAGTCTGCTGCAGCGTATGCCAGTTTACAGGCGAAGCTGTCTGAAACCGTTTCCTTTCAGGGAGGTTTGCGGTACAACCATATTTTGGTAGATGCCGATTTCACCGAAAACAATCGATTTTTTGATTTTCCCTTTACGAGCAAGAAGGTGAACACCGGGGCCTTGACCGGAAGTGCCGGGGTTACCTGGCAGGCGAGTGATATTTTAGGCTGGCGCCTGAACTTTGGAACAGCCTTTAGAGCGCCCAATGTGGATGATGTTGGGAAGATCTTCGACAGTGAACCCGGAAGTGTAGTAGTGCCTAATCCGGATGTAGAAGCAGAATATGCTTACAATGGGGAAGTTGGAGCGACACTCAATTTCGAGAATGTAGTGAAGTTCGACATAGCGGCCTATTATACGGTCTTGAAAGACGCCCTGGTCCGGAGAGATTTTAGCCTGAATGGTGAAACCGAGATCGAATATCAGGGCGAGTTGAGCAATGTACAGGCGATTCAGAATGCCGGAAGTGCCGAAGTATATGGATTTGAAGTGGGGATGGAAGTAAATTTTTCCGAAGCCCTTCAGTTCACCTCTCAATTCAATATCACCGATGGTTTTACCGAAGAGGATGACGGCACCGAAGCGCCCATTCGTCATGCCGCTCCTCCGTTTGGAAATTCCCACCTCATTTTTCAGAAGCACAAATGGAAACTGGATGGATTCGTGGAATACAATGGGCAATTCGATTTTGAAGACCTGGCTCCTAGTCAGCAGAACAACGCCTTCCTTTATGCCCTGGACAGCAATGGAAATCCGTTTGCCCCCTCCTGGTATACACTGAATTTAGCCGGGCAATATCAAATCACTTCAGATCTCCAACTCACCGCTACCCTTGAGAATATTACCGATCAACGGTATCGTGCGTACTCCAGCGGAATTGCCGCTCCAGGCAGGAATTTGATCCTTGCTGCGAGTTACAGTTTTTAGAGCTCATTTTCTTTCGTTCCTTTTTGCTTGTCCAAAAAGGAACACAAAAAAGACACCTTTTGCGAGGAATTTTTCAGCAAGCTGAAAATCGGTTTGCAAACTCCGCTTAACGGCGTTCGGCCGTTACTGAATTTCGGAGCTTTGCTTCACGCTATTCTGGCGCAAAAGGTATAACAGGAACGAATAAAATTGCCTTACGATTCGACTTCGGGACCCGTAACCTGAAACTGAGAGAACAACGAAAATCTGTTTGAGCGAAAGCGAGTTATTTTCGTTGCGAGGTGAAGGTTTGACGGGTGAACAAGAATCGTCGGGCTAGATTTTTTTGATACTTTTTTCATCAATGGAAAAAAGTATGACGTAATACTTTTATAGTATCAAATGCGTTTTATTTACACCTATCGAAAATATTTAATGTATGTGTTGGTCAATCTCTATACTCAATTTTTTGTTCAGAGAATGTTAAAAGTCACCACCCCTAAGCACTATTCCTACTCGCATTGATATTACCAAACAACGAACGAGTGACCATTTTCTCCAACACCTCGAGTCGATGGGAATCTCCACTTCCCTGCTTCAGTTGCTGAATCTCCCGTAGCGCGAACTGCTGAATCGTCAATAATGGCAATACGATCTTTTCACGAACCCGTATGGATTCCCGCATGGCCTTAGAGTCTTCCATCAGTTCCTCATAACCGGTAACTTTTAACAACATCGCCTTGCTGCGTTCGTATTCCTCATGGATGATCGACCAGAAACCACCAAATTCCGGGTCATCCTTCATATAAGCCGTCAAGGGGAAGAAAGACTTGGTCAAGCTCATCATACTATTTTCCAATAGGGTTCTAAAAAAGGCAGAATTGCCATAGAGCGAACTTACCTTGTCGAATTCTCCGGCTTCCAGGAAGCTATGCATGGCATGTCCTACTCCGTAGAATCCGGGGACGTTTTGCTTCAACTGACTCCAACTTCCCACAAAGGGAATGGCACGCAGATCGCTAAAGACCAGTTCACTGCTTTTTCCTCGTTTGGAAGGGCGGCTCCCAATATTCGTCTTGGCGTAATAGGGTAAGGTGCTCATTTGTTCCAGATAGGAGAGAAACTTTGGGTGGCTCTTAAAGTCCTTATAGGCTTCATAGCTCAATTCGGCCAAACGATTCATCGTGGTCCGGTCTGCTTCGGAAAGAGCATTCGCCTCATCGCTAAATACTTCGTTGGAGATCCCGCTGCTTATCAATTGCTCCATATTGTACTGACAGGAATCTATGGTTCCGAAGTTGGAACTAATGGTCTGCCCCTGCACGGTAAGCTGCACCTCTTCGTGCTCGATCGTATTTCCGAGGGAGGCATAAAACTGATGCGTTTTTCCACCCCCACGGGCTGGCGGCCCTCCCCGACCATCAAAGAAGATAGCCGTAACCTTGTATTTTCGGGAGATGGCCGTGAGGCGTTCCTTGGCTGTGAAAATACTCCAGTTAGCCATGAGATACCCTCCGTCCTTGGTACCATCACTAAATCCTAACATGATGGATTGTCTGTTTCCACGGCGTTTCAGATGGGCCGCATACTCGGGGTTGGTATAGAGCGTTTCCATGACCGTGTCGGCCACCAGCAGGTCGTCTACCGTTTCGAACAAGGGCACCACATCTACGGTAGGCTGCTCCCAGTCGCAGAGACGGATCATGGCAAAAGCTTCCAACACATTCACAACGCTTCCATTATTACTTATGATATAACGATTGCAGCCCTGTTCCCCGTTAATGGCCTGAATATCTTTCATGGCATAGATAGAAGCAATGGTCTTTTCGGCGATCTCCAGGGAAAGGGACGAAGGGGCAATCGCACCTTTGGTCTCACTGAGGAGTTTGATCTTTTGAGCTTCGGAAAGGGTACCGTAATCGGTTGGGAAAAGATCCGGATGTGATTCGGTAATATGGGTCATCACCGTGGTGTGTACCCTGGAATCCTGGCGAATATCCAATGAGGCAAAGTGCATTCCGAAGAGTTGTACTTTATAGATTAGGTCTTCCACCTGTTCCACAAATAGGGATTGGTGCTGAGTTTGTAAAATCCTCTTTATTTCGGTAAGCTGATCGATCATGGCTTCAGGACTCAGGGTCGCCTGGCTGGCCGGTAAGGTTAAATGTCGGTAGACGCTGGCCTCCAGGTCGATCACCAGGGGTTCGGCTTCCTTGAAGGTAACGCGTCGTCTAAGCTTGCGTAGGTCTTTGTGGTAGTTTTTCAGCAAAGTTCTGCGCAATCGATCGGCTACTTGCAAGGTAATCTCTGTGGTGACAAAGGGATTTCCGTCCCGGTCTCCTCCCGGCCAGAATCCCAGTTGGATCACGTCGTTTTTAAGGACCTCATCCTCGAATATGTTGTTCTGAATGTAATTATAGATATTGCTCACACTGTGGTAAAACACATTTTCCAGATACCAGATGAGGCTTACGGCCTCGTCGAAGGGAGTAGGTTTTTGTTTTTTAAAGAAGGGTGTTTTGCCCAGTTGCGCTAGTAGGGATTTGATGGCGTCCAGTTCATTGTGTTTAATGGCATAGGCCAGATCGGTTATGATTCCCAATACCGGTCCCGGATAGAATTGGGTGGGGTGGGCCGTGAGCACCGGACGCACGGTGAAACTCTTCAGGTATTCCTTGAGTTGTTCTTTTTTGTTTTTGTCTTCGGCTTCTTCCCGCACGTTGCGCAGTGTTCCCCGGCCATCCATATTATTGATCACGGGGAAATTGGCTTCCTCTATGGCATCGAAGAGCACCACCTGACGTTCGATGTATTGAATGAAGCGGAAGAGTAAGTTCATTTTATCTTCTTCGGAAGAATGGGTGGTATACTGACTCAGAAACTCATGGACGATCTCGGTGGCGTTCTTTTGCTGAGCGAATCCCGCTTCGCATACCTCCTGAAAGAGGGGGAGCAATACCCCTGTATGGGTAATCTCATCGAAGGGCAGCGTCATGAAGATGCTGTTATAGATCTGATATTTGGAAAGTACATGTTGCTGAAATCGTTCTGTTTTGGTCTGTCTCATAGCGGCTTTTTTGGCGGAACTTAAAGGTAGCTAAAAAAGCCTTGAATCCCCACGAAACGCAGTTGATTTCATTGAATTTTCGAACGAAAACGATTGCGATGTTTCATAAGTTGAATTATGTCAGGTCGAGCGCAGTCGAGACCTCTAAGGTTTATACTTATAATGCGTCGCATTCCTACATTCGGACAAAATCTTTAACAACAATTCATCACCTTCAGCAAGTGCTCTTTTCTTTCTCGCACTCCATTTCTTGATTTTCTTCTCAAAAAATATAGCTTGCAATACATCATTGAATTCCTGATGAAAAATGAGTTGAACGGGCCTTCTTTTGTAGGTGAAAGTGTCTTTTTTCGTTCCTAAATTATGCTCTTCGAATCTTCTGGACAGATTATTCGTAATTCCGGTGTAGAGTAATCCGTCGTTGCATTCTAAGATGTATACGTAGTATTGGTACATAACTAAAGTAGTTCTCGACTGCGCTCGAACTGACAATTAATGGTTCAGATAATTGAGTAGTTCTCGCAAGCTTCACTAGGTGCCTTCGATACAGAGCACACTCTGTATCTTGGCAATGCTCGAACTGACAGTGATAGGGAAGAAGTATTGATGCTAAAGATATAAAATTCCTTAGCTTTGAATCCGTGAATCACTATCCCAACTATAAAAAACTAGCCTTCGTCTTAGGTCCCCTGTTATGCGTACTTGTGCTTATGTATCCGGGCGATTTGTTTTCCGAAACCCTGGATCCAGTGATTGCCATAGCGGCCTGGATGATCCTGTGGTGGATCAGTGAGGCGGTGTCCATTTCGGTGACGGCTCTCTTACCCCTGGCCCTGTTTCCGTTGCTGGGAGTGATGGACATTAAAGCGGTTTCCAGCAATTATGCCAACCCCATTGTTTATTTGTTTTTTGGGGGCTTTGTCATCGCCCTGGCCCTGGAAAAAGTGCAACTGCACAAACGCATTGCCTTATCCATTCTCAGACTCACCGGCACCAAAGCCAATGGCATCATCCTGGGATTTATGATCGCCACCGCCTTGATGAGCATGTGGATTTCCAATACCGCTTCCACAGTGGTGATGTTACCCATCGCTGTTTCGGTCATTGGATTGCTCATAGACGATGCCGATGGTTTTACCAAGAGAGATCAGAATTTCGCACTGGCCATTATGTTGGGCATTGCCTTTTCGGCCAATATTGGGGGGATGGCGACCTTGATCGGAACTCCACCCAATAGTGTGATGCTCGCCTTTTTGAATGAGACCTATAACATAGACATAGGCTTCTTCCAGTGGATGAAGTTGGGAGTGCCCTTTTCCATAGTCATGCTGGCCATCGCCTATTTCTTTATCGTCAAGGTTTTTTATCCCAACAGACTCGGAACTATTTCGGCTTCCGGGGATATCATTCAAACCGAATTAAAGAAACTGGGTCCCATGTCCCGAGGGGAATGGGTGGTGTTGATCATCTTTCTGTGTACGGCCCTGGCCTGGATCCTACGAGGCAGTCTTAATAATTGGTTCCCTAATTTGAAACTCACCGATACCACCATTAGTATGATTGCTGCGGTGGCCATGTTTGTCATTCCGTTAGAATTTAAGACGGGAGGATTTCCGCTGAAATGGGAAGACACTTCCCGCCTCCCTTGGGGAATCTTGATTCTCTTTGGTGGCGGACTTGCCCTGGCCTCGGGATTAACACAAGCCGGATTTATCGATGCGATAGGCGATTATATTTCCAGTCAGGACAACTGGAGCGTATGGATCATCACCGCCGTATTAATCGTCCTCATGCTCTTTATGACCGAACTCATGAGCAACGTAGCCCTGGTCACTATCCTGGTGCCTTTGGTGGTAGGGATCGCCATTGGAATGGACACCCCTATCTTACAAATGGTCATTCCTGTGACGCTGGCGGCCAGCTGTGCCTTTATGCTTCCTATGGCCACACCGCCCAATGCCATTGTCTTTGCCAGCGGTCATATCAAGGTAGCCCAAATGGCTCGAATAGGGATCGTCTTAAATATCGTTTCCGTACTCCTCTTGATCCTGATCGCCAATTATGTGGTGCCTGGGTTGTTTTAGTCAGAAGGCATTTGAAGCCTAAATTCATTCCGGAATAATGGCGTTAGCAAATTTTCTCATACCGTTTCGTCACTGGATTCCAGCGTATCACGCAGGCCATTGGCGCTGCGAATACAGCCTCTTTCGTCATGGCTCTAACACGAACGGCCCCATCTTTTACCAAAGCAATCTCCTTAACGCCATACTCATTGAGGCCATAAGTGTCTAATAAGTTATTTACGCTTTCTACTAATTCGTCTAAATTCTCATTCATAATTGTGTGTTTTATTCTGTCCTTATAAAAATTTCTATACTAGTGTTCAGGTTGGAAGGTTCCCCATTTTCATCCAAAACAACGGCCTCAATGGTAACAAATTGATTAGGATCGATCAATCCAGCGGAGTAGATGAAACTAATTTTACTATCTCCGTTGGAGGTTAGTTGTTTCGCTCTTAATTCGCCATTAGCCGGAGAGCCATCACTTAATTTGTCCAATATCTCGACGACAACTCCTCGTGAAGCCTTTTTCCCTTCCTCATTTAATAGTAGCCCTTCAATCGTAATTTCACTTTGAAAATTGTTCAGCATAGAAAATGCCGATGGTTCTATGGAAATAGAATTGACGGTTGACTTGATCACTTCGAATGAGTAAGTCTCTTTGTATTCGTTAACATTGAGTTCTAAGGAGGCATCGCCAAATGTGTTGGTACTGGTCAGGCTGAATTCCGCTTCAATTTTCCCCTCACTCGTTCTTACGGGACTTAGTGTTTTCTCATTGTTCTCTGCTCCTGAAATTGTAATATTAGAACCTGTTAGCTTGGCAGATATTTTGGAAATATCGGCGTCTTCATTGAACGTCACCACTCCCGTTACCACATCGCTGCCGTTCGCAATAACCGTAGTTTTTGAAAAATCGATAGGTTCGGCCAAATCCGAGAATTTAATTTCCGATTTAGTGCAGGACATCAAGCAGGAACCAATGAGTGCAAGCAGTATAATATTCTTCATATCGTTTTATTTAAATACATTACCAGCTAGTTTCCCCAAACTATTAAACAAGCTGAAATCAAAAGAAAGACTTACATAAGGTGCTACTTCCAAATGCTTGTCGTCAATAACGGGATTATTATCTTTTTCCATTAAGAAGAGAACACCTCCACCCACTCTTACTTGTTGGGCAAATCTATAGTTCATTCCCAAAGTGGGCGAAATATTATTGAAAAGGTCTGTATATCCATTTTCATCAATTTTTCCCAAGGTGACTCCTACCGCAATCGAGGCTCGGTGCCAGAATCGCTTGTCGACTATATGTTTCAGCTTTTGATCCTTATCGATACCTCCAAGATGCCAATTAACGCCAAAGTGCGGGCGTCCAATGTACTTAATATCACCATTTGGATCGTATGCAAGAGAATTGGTAATTCCAAAATCGGTTACCAGGTAGGTGGCATTTCTGGTTTCCACATTCGAACTTTCGGTACTGGCGCTTATTAATTCGTTGTATGAGAAATTGGTGGTTAAGCCAGGGTTGATACGATCCGTAAGACCGGATATTACCGCTCTGTTATGGGCAAGAGAATCTTTTAAAATTAGATAATCTCCTTGATAAAATGATCTAATGGCAGGATGGCCGTCAACTATGAGTAAACGTTCCAATAGTGTTTGAAACGCATTGATTTTTGAAAGGCTGTTCTTTATATTTTCTGCTCTCGCGTGATAGTCATACAATTTAACAGGATCACCTTTGCCAAAGGAACGCACGCCACTCAATATTTCCCTAATGTGAACAGAGTCCCGCTGAGAAAATGGAAAAATAATTTCCTGATAATCCTTTACCTCAAGTTCATATTCCACCAACTTAGACCCAATGCGTTCAATAACCTGTAAAGGAATTACATTGCTGAACTCATGAAGGTGTGACTCCTCAAAACCATCAATTAAGGGAATATATGTCATCTGAGCCGAATCCCTTAATTTTTCGAAGGGTTGTAAGTGCTGGATGTCAACAGTCCGTCTTTTTGTCTTTTCCAAAGGTTCAATTTTTTCATTGAATTTCTTTCTTGCCGCGGCCGTATCCGAACGGATTTCATGAATGATATCGTATAAATTGGAAAGAACAGCGTTATTTGGAGTTATTACAATTACAATTTCATACAACTTATTGGGTTTAAGGGGTGGGATCGTGGCATAGGCTCCCAATTCGTCATTAACGGTTTTCAACTCTAACTGATGATAGTCTGCCTCGAAGTCTGAATCGTTCTTAATATATATTCGGGGAAGTCTCAAACCATCTCTGTAGACCATTTCAAAAACATCAATTTTGGGTCCTATTTTCTTCTTGGACTTAATAAAAAAACGAAAGTATCTGTCGAAGGGTAGTTCTGAAGAGAGTTTCCCTGTGTCCAGATCGAAAGTGACATCGGTCAATTGGTTGGGTTCTGGGATGTCTGCATTGCTTTGTCCGTAGTTTATGAAACTAACGAACAGCAGAGTCCACAGAAATAAGTTTGTCTTAGCTTGAAACATATGAGTTTGTTTTATTAGAAGTGTTCTGGTTTTATTCATTCTTTATTGCGACCTTCTTGAAGATCACTCGATCCTCCATAACCGAATTGTGGTACTTAATTTTTATCACCAGCGTATCTGCTGTTTGCTCCTTTTCATTCAGTACAAGATTTTTCTGAAAACGCCCGTCAGGAGGAATTAAAAAGACTTCTGTCTCTCTTAGTACAGTTCCATCCGTCTTTTGGATCTCCAGGGCAATGTCGTCCGTTTTGGGAAACACCCCTTGCAGCAGGAGTTGGTTCTCTTTGGAGAGTAGCTTGGTGTTTACGTAATAGATATCCAGTTTGGCAATGGAATCAATTGTTTTCTGGGCCTTTTCCAGTTTTTTGTTGGCGATGACCAATTCATCTTTCTTATCACTTTCCGAACGCTTGGAATCTACCGTCCAATAGGTAACTACCGTAAGCACCCCGAGTAGCAGTAGCGTGGCTATTAAGGCCCATCTTTTGAGTTTGGCCACATGAACCATGGCCTCATCGAAGTATTGCCAATAGGTGGCTTCGGCAGAATCCGGCACATCCGGCGCAAAGATCTTGCGTTTGGGTAGGGTGGCCTGAGTACCAAACCAGAAGATTAGTTTGATCACGATCACCGGCAAGAGGATGATGGCAATCTTCCAGGCGGCATCGAGTTCCAGGTAGACGGCATCGATCACCGTGGCCAGCACATAGGTGGCCAGCAGTCCGTTGACATATTGGTTAATGGCTTTTATTTGTCCGTAGGCCCGTTCGAGACCCCCATCGACTAGCTTATAGCCTATATCCAGCCAATAGTATTTATCGATCCGTTTACGAGTTTCCTTTTCACTGCTCCCTTTCGTCATAGCTATAGTCGTTTTCGTGATCGTCTGAACAAATTAGGTTGAATTCCCAGTCGGCGGGAATATCTGGCACACCTTCGTTGGCGTTGAACACCTGGTCTGAGATGGTTCTGGGGGTGCCGGCCCCTTTGGCAGAGGTACTGCCGGGCAGGGCGGGATAGAGCTTGGTGGAGAGGGGTTTGCCGCACTTTTTTCCATTGGCAAGTTCCTCCTTGCATTTAAACTTAATCTTGGCCATGATCGTTAGTTAAAAAGTTGAATACCTTAAAACTAGCCAACTTTTAGGAAATAGGAATACCCGGTAGTGGGTATTTTTTGGGGAGGGAGTTTAATTACGGGTTTCCCGTAAAGGAAAAATTGGAGATGGTGTATCTTAGGGGAATCAATCCCCTGTAAGTAAATTTTAAGATTTTGACGGTTTTCCCCATTGTGGAAGGCTAGGGAAACGGTTATATTTGGAGAATGCCAAAACTAGATTAATGTTCGAACAAACTTTTAAAAATATAGATGATGTGCTCTGGAAAGATGCCGGAGCAGATAGTGAACTGGATTACATAGGCCAAACTTCCTGGATACTTTTTTTACGCTATTTGGACGAGTTGGAAAAGGAAAAGGCAGATGAAGCCGAACTGCAGGGTAAAGAATATACCTATATACTTGATGATAAATACCGTTGGCCCAATTGGGCCATGCCCAAAGCAGAAGACGGAAAACTAGATCATCATGCGGCTCTAACGGGACCAGATTTGGTGCAATTTGTCGACCGTGAACTTTTCCCATACCTAGCTGGCTTTAAACAAAAAGCGGATTCTGCTCATACCATTGAATATAAGATTGGGGAAATCTTTTCTGAGCTTAAAAACAAAATCCAAAGTGGCTACAACCTTAGGGAAGTTATTGAACATGTAGACGAATTACAATTTCGGTCTCAAAAAGAAAAACACGAACTCAGCCATTTATACGAAACTAAGATCAAGAATATGGGTAACGCCGGACGTAACGGTGGGCAATACTATACGCCTCGTCCACTCATTAGAGCAATGATCCAAGTTCTTGATCCACAAGTTGGCGAAAAGGTTTATGACGGTGCAGCTGGCTCCTGTGGATTCTTATGCGAAGCATATGATTATATGTATGAACGCATGAACCGAACTACACATAATCTGAAAACGTTACAAGAGAGCACCTTTTACGGAAAAGAGAAAAAGAACTTGGCCTATGTAATTGGCATTATGAACATGATCTTACATGGTATAGAAGCTCCAAATATCATTCATACCAATACTCTAGGAGAGAACATTCGTGATATACAAGAGAAAAACCGCTATCACGTTATTTTGGCCAATCCACCTTTTGGTGGGAAGGAACGAAAAGAGGTACAGCAAAACTTTGATATTAAAACTGGAGAAACCGCTTCACTGTTTTTGCAGCACTTTATCAAAAGTTTGAAGACTGGTGGACGTGCTGCTATTGTGATCAAAAACACCTTTTTGAGCAATACCGACAATGCTTCTATTTCGTTACGAAAACACTTGTTAGAAAGCTGCAACCTGCATACCATTTTAGATATGCCAGCGGGCACATTTACAGGTGCAGGAGTTAAAACTGTGGTCTTATTTTTTCAAAAAGGCGAACCCAGCAAAAACATTTGGTATTACCAATTAGATGCAGGCAGAAGTTTAGGAAAAACCAATCCTTTGAATGATACGGATATGGAAGAGTTTGTGGTATTGAGTAAAACACAAACTGAAAGCGAAAAGTCTTGGTTGTTCAATGTCAACGATTTAGACGAAAATACGTTAGACCTTTCACCCAAAAACCCCAATACACCGGAAGAAGTACCTTTGCGTAGCGCAGAGGGAATTTTCGAAGAAATACAGATGTTAGATGAAAAAACCAGTTCAATTTTAAATCAAATTAAGGGATTGATATGAGCGGTAGAGCTGCAACATTGAAAATACATAAAGGGGATTTTGCTCTTTCAGTAGGAAATCCGAATTCAAATCTCCCAAAAGGTTGGCAATGGATCAACTTATCAGAAATTACTACAACCGCTACCGGTCATACTCCCAGTAGAAGGAAGCCTGAATATTGGGGAGGAGATATTAAATGGATGTGTGCTAGAGACGCTCGATTTCAACATGGTGGAATAGTAACAGATACTAAAGAGAAAATTAATCAACTAGGATTAGAAAATTCGGCAGCAGTAATCTTACCAAAAGATACTGTTTGCTTGTCTAGAACTGGCGCTTCAATTGGATATGCTGTAAGACTTGGTGAACCAATGGCAACTAATCAAGGGTTTTTCAATTGGATTTGTTCTGAGAAATTAAATCCTAAATTCCTACAATATGCGTTAGTTAGCGAAATTAACTTTTTAGAAAGAATTGCATATGGGGCTGCACACCACACTATATATTTCCCAGAATTAAAAGCCTTTCATATTTCTGTCCCACCAACTAGGGAAGAACAAGATAAGATTGTCAGTATTATTGACAAGGCTATTTCTAGCATAGACGAAGCCCAAACCAATATTAAGAAAAATATTAAAAATGCCAAAGAGCTGTTTCAATCTAAGCTCAATGAAATTTTTAGCCAAAAAGGAGATGGTTGGGAGGAAAAGACCATATCTGACCTAGTTGCAGAATCAATACTTGACAAACCCATAGATGGGAATCATGGTGAAACTCATCCTAAGAAAAGGGACTTTAGGGAAAGTGGAGTTCCATTTATTATGGCTTCGCATCTGGTTGATGGGGAAGTCAATCAAAACACATGTCATTTTATAAGCAGAGAACAAGCAGACTCATTAAGAAAGGGCTTTGCTTTGGATGGTGATATTCTGTTATCTCATAAAGGAACAATAGGCCGTGTAGCCATTTTGAATACAGATTTTGATTATGTTATGCTTACCCCGCAAGTTACATATTATAGAATACTAGATCATAAAAAAATGGTCAATCAATACTTATACTATTATTTGAAGTCCCCAAATTTTCAGAACCCAATGAACGAAATTGCAGGGATCGGTTCAACCAGAGCGTATATAGGAATTACAAAGCAACAAAGTTTAAAAGTTAGATATCCCAAAAGCCTAGAAAAACAGAGGCAAATAGCTTCAATTTTAGATGAATTGAGTATTTCAACAACTAATTTAATTTCGAGTTATTCTGCAAAGATTTCAGCCTTGCAAGAACTCAAAAGATCCATTCTTCAAAAAGCCTTTGCTGGAGAGCTTACTTCGGAAAGCAAGCTATTTACCAACAATGAAGTAGAAGTTTGAAAATAAAGCATCAACATATCGAAATACCTAATGATGGAAGTGACCCTTTTGTGAATTGCAAATTGGAACGAAAGCAATATGCGAAGGTGTTAACTGGGATTGTTCAAAATTATGCCGAGGGATTTGTTTTGGCAATAGATAATAATTGGGGAACTGGGAAAACCACTTTTATTAAAATGTGGCGTCAGGAGCTCACTAACGAAAGGTTTGAAACCCTGTATTTTAATGCCTGGGAAAACGATTTCCAGGAAGAGGTAATCATTGCGTTGCTTTCAGAACTCCAAGAGCTTAAACCGGATAAAGGAAGAACTTTTGATAGCCTATTGGAAAAGACGGCAACATTTATGAAAAAAGTAGGCCCTGCTGTAATCAAAGGAGCCGTGAGTAAAGCACTTGGCGATGACGCAACAGCCGATATTGCAACGGCAGTAATGGAATATACATCTGAACAAGTAGAGGAGCAATTGTTTGCGTTCAATGAAAAGAAAAAGGGAATTCAGGATTTTCGCAATATCCTTGAAAAATATGTCGACGAAATTGATGATGAAAAACCAGTAGTTTTTTTCATTGATGAGTTGGATCGATGTCGGCCTTCTTATTCAGTCGAAGTGCTAGAGCAGATAAAGCATTTATTTTCGGTTCCGGGAATTGTTTTTGTTCTTTCAGTAGATAAAGTACAACTGGGAAATGCTGTAAGAGGATTTTACGGCAGCGACTTAATAAATGCAGATGAATATTTGAGAAGATTTATTGATTTAGAATATAACATCCCTAGTCCATCATATCAAAAGTTCTTTTCTTATTTGTACGCTTATTTTGACTTTGACTCTTTTTTGAGTTCAAAAGAGAGACTTACATATCCAAACCTTCAAGACGATAAACACAGGTTTTTAAAATTTGCTTCTAGGTTGTTCCATCATTCTAAATTAAGCCTCCGACAAATTGAAAAAGTCATGTCTCAGATTCGGATTGGA
>JBCBDM010000081.1:0-16062 GCA_038529705.1 Bacteroidota bacterium | reverse complement strand
ATGCTGGCAGATGGAACTTTGGGCGAACTAAGAAGTATTGCCAGAGGACTCCATCCGGCGACGATGGAAAAACTGGGATTAAGTGCTGCGTTGGAATCCATGATCAATGAAGTGGATGCCAATACCAGTATTTTCTTCACCCATGAAATCGAAAACATTGATGGGATTCTTTCAAAAGAGGCCTCTTTACATGTATATCGAATTGTTCAGGAGGTCCTTAACAATATGGTTAAACATTCTGAAGCTAAAGCTGCATCGGTCACCCTGGGAAAAGAAGGGGATTCCATCAAGGCAGTTATCAAGGACAACGGTAAGGGATTCGATCTTTCAGAAAAGATATATCATAGCTCGAGCCTGGGGATGAAAACACTTCTGGAACGTGCCAAAATAATTAGATCTCAACTGTCTATTGATAGTGAGAAAGAGAAGGGAACCACCATTTTACTCCTCATACCCACCTAACCATGACAGAAAAAAAGGAAATATCCATTGTTATTGCAGACGACCACCCTATGCTTCTAAAGGGCTTGCATGAAGAATTAATCGCCAGTGGTTACAACGTAGTGGGCGAAGCTGCCAATGGGATGAAAGCCCTGGAGTTAGTTCTTGTGCATAAACCTATGGTAGCCTTGCTGGATATTGATATGCCGTTGCTCACGGGATTCGAATTGATAAAGACTGCAAAAGAAAAGGGCTCGGATACGAAGTTCATCGTATTGTCTTTTCATAGAGAAGCAGAGTATGTGGCTCAGGCCAAGGCGTTTCAAATAAGTGGATATTTGTTAAAAGAAGACTCATTCTTCGAAATAGAGCGTTGTATCGAATCGGTGTTGAGAGGGGAAGAATATTTTAGTAGGTCATTCGACAATTTTTCGTTAAAAAATGCTTCCGAAGAATTACAAAAGCTGAAACATTTAACACCTTCAGAAACTACCATCCTGAAATTGATTGCACAGCAGACCAGTACCGGGCAAATTGCAGAGACGCTCTGTGTTTCCAAACGTACCGTAGAAAAACATCGGAGTAATATTATCGGCAAACTGGATCTCGATGGAGGCACAAATGCCCTCACGAATTGGGCCCTGGTACACAAGAATATTATTTTAGAACTCTAGCGCTTTTGTTTTTACTACGTAATAACTCTTATAATATACGTAGTAGTGCGTATTTTGTTTGTTAAAGTCTGGCTGTATCTTGTTGGCCTAAACTAACCAGAAAATGGAGCAACCTATTTTGCTTCTGGCCCACCGTTATGAGGTCTACCTCAACGGATTGATCTACGGGCTGGAAAGTGAGAATTATGAGATCGGAAAGGTCGTGAGGTCGGGGATAGATGCTTTGCATTATGTGATCGAGAAGCGGCCTACGCTAGCTATTCTGGATACAGAACTTCCGGTACTTTCTGCTTTCGATATCATTAAAACGGCTACTGAAAAGGGGGTGAAGACCAAATTCGTACTTATATTCCCCGATGCGCAGCAAGAATACCTGGTTGTTTCCAGATCTCTGAATGCTGCCGGGACTGTGCTGGTAAGCGATTCGTTCGATGCTATAAGCCGTTGTATCGATAATGTGATCAAGGGAATTACCTGTTTTAGCTCTGGATTTTCCAATAACAGCATGATGTCTATAGATACAACCTTATCTTATATCGATCTGTTATCGGAAACCGAACGTCAGATATTATTCTTCATTGGAAAGGAGAAGAATTCTGTGCAAATGGCCGAAATGCTTGGGACCAGCAAACGTACCGTAGAAAAGCATCGAAGCAATATCATTGCAAAACTGAAGTTGGATAAAAAAACCAATAGTCTTGTACATTGGGTTTATAAAAACCGAAAACTGGTAAGTACTTTGCACGATGGAGCAACCTATTGATTTTCTTTGGGACTATTGATTACTTAGAAATTTAAAGTATTTTAGACTCAGGCTATCGCTCGCTAAAATTGTAACCTTGGACGCTCCTCATTCGATTAAATCGATCCTTCTGGGTCTCTTGATATTCTCTACAAACGTATTTGTAGGACAATCTGGAAAAACGCTCCATAAAGTCTTTACAAAACAAGATGGTTTGGCAATAGATGCTGTCAAGACTATGGTGTTCGACAAAGATGGTTTCCTTTGGTTAGGAGGTGAGTACTTAGATATAAGAACCATTATGGTTAGTGAGAAGAAGCTTTCTCTCCAGCGTTTTAATGGTCGAAGTTTTCACACGATTCCTATCCCGGATACAGAACCAAAGCTGGATAAGATCGAGCAACTCTACAGAAGGGATGACGGCAAGTTTTACGTAAGAGGTAGAAATAAACTTTGGCTATTCAATCCTTATAGTCTGGAGTTCCAACCGGTGCTTTTTGAGCACGCCAAGGAACAATCGTTTTCGCTTTCCGATGTTTTTCGATATCAGGATAATGTATATATCCTTAGCCAGTTAGATCGTTCCATTTCGCTGAATATGATTCATGAGAATCTTAGGGTTGAAACTTTATTCCAATTTACCAGCGATGAGAATAAATTCCTGATGGATAAATCTACTATTTTCATTGGATATGAAGACTTTTGTGTGATAGGAGATGACAATTTTCCGATCACGTTTTTAGATTGGGAAGGTAATATCATTAATAGGCATTCCTCCAAAACTTTTAGCCGAGACCGTGGTAGTAATCAACGGAAATTCATTATCGATCAGTATTTTGAATTCAATGGGAATACCTACACCATGATGAGGGAACAGCCAAAATTACATAGGGTAAACAGTGATATTCATAGAGTCCAACCGGTGAGCTCAGATATATTATTCTTCCCCAATATAAGTATGAAAATTGCCAAGGACACCCTGGGAAATCATCTTATCGTGACAACGGATGAAGACCGACTCCGATTTCATAGACTGTTGGACGAACAAACTAAAACAGAGATATATTCGGCGGCTATTTTTGATGAACCCCCTAAAATGGAAGTGTTATCACATGACCTGAAGGATGATCTGTGGATTGGAACTGATCAAGGAGAGCTACACTATTTCAAATTTCCTTCAGATAAAATCAAGACTTATCTGCCTAATAATAGCATTCGAGCTATTGAATCTCTTACAGATTCTACTTATCTCATCGCTACGGAAGAGAATGGCTGGTATCGACTGGAACCTAGAACTCAGGAAATAATACATCTGGACTTAACAGAAGGTATTGAACCACTAAATCCCTATTCTTCCAGGAATTTATTTATAGATGAAGAAAAGATATGGAGCAATAGTGGAAGTAGTATTGTAGAAGTGAACCTCGATAAAAACGATATTGAAAGCTACAGGCATTATCCGGTGCTCTGTATAGTAGAACCTTCGGACTCCACCCTTATCTATGGGACCAATGGTTACCATCTCATGGAATTCAATAAAAGAACGAAGCAACATCTTCCACTTATCTCCACAGACACCTTGTTCAATTTCGATTTGGAGTTGCAGAAGGATTTTCTATTGGGAGCTACAGACAAAGGAGTCTTTACTTATAACCTTACGTCCAAAGAGACTCGTTGGTATCAAGGGACTACACATATGGAAGATCCATTTGTTCTTTCTGCAGATTTTCATGAAAAGTACGGTTATTTATTAGGAACACGATCTGGTTTGATTATTGGATTTGATCCTCCTTCCGAGACCTTTACAACGCTTTACAAGGATGATCTTAAAGCAGGAATCGCAACGATCCTCTTTGAGGGAGATACCTGGTGGATTAACACCTTTAATGGAATCGTGGCGTTTGATCCCAGGGATGGCAGTAAAGTAAGATTTTCGGATAAGGATGGTCTAAGTCATAACGAGGCTAATCGTTACAGTGCCTTACATACTGGAGATGGCCTGTTGGTTGGAACTATTAGTGGACTCAACTACTTCAAGCCATCCGATTTAAAACCACCCACCAGCAATTCCAGGCTTTCCTTATTGAAATTGAGAAGTTTTAGCGCTAAGGACAATGCGGTGATCGATATATTGGATCGGCAACGTTTAGCGCAGATGGAAACAGTAGTATTACCCGCAGAATACAAGGAGTTGCAATTGGACTTTTCGCTTACCGATAATGTAACAGGCAGGGAACACACTTTCAGATATCGAATGGATGATCAAGATTGGGTGGATTTGGGAGAAGAACAGTCCATCCGGTTTCTAAACCTGGCCGCTGGAAATTATCGCCTGGAATTGGAAGCACTGGATTTCTCGGGGAACAAGATGGGCGAATCTATTTTTTTAAATATCGACTCCAGAAATTTCTTCTATAAAACCTGGTGGTTCTATCTTGTTTTGGCTTTGGCTATTATGCTATTCTTAGGATATTTACTGAAACAAGCGCAGGTAAAAAGGAGACTTCAGGAACAATTTTCTGAAGATCTGATGATTTCTCAAGAGGAGGAACGAACTAGAATCGCTAAGGATTTACACGACAGTGTAGGGCAACAATTGACGCTCATTAAAAGAAAGGCGCAAAATTTGGAGCAAGGAGAAATAGCTAAAGTGACATATGATGCTTTGGAAGAAGTTCGAGGGATTTCAAGAGGCTTATATCCTGCGAACTTAAAACTTTTAGGGCTTTCTGAGAGTATCGAGCAATTGATCTACGACCTTGACGAGCAGACTGAATTGTTTTTTTCTTCTGAAATAGAAGACGTAGATGCCCACTTTTCGGAAGCCGCCACTCTTAATTTTTACAGATTCGTTCAGGAATGTCTTACAAATACATTAAAACATTCTGATGCGACCTCAGTTTCAGTTAAGATCAAAAAGCAAAAAGACAGTATATTTACTGAAATTAGTGATAATGGAAAAGGCTTCGATGCTACCGATAAGCGAAATCAAAATAGTTTGGGCCTCAAAACGCTTGCAGAGCGAATACGTATCCTCAAAGGAACGATACATATGGAAAGCAAACCTGGTGAAGGAACCACGATTAGAACAGAGACCCCAGTGATATGAACAAAAAAGACATTTCCATTCTCGTTGCCGACGATCATCCTATGCTATTGAAAGGACTTACCGATGAGCTCAAAGTCCATGAGTATAAGGTGCTAGATGGAGCTTTAAACGGTGCCCAGGCGTTGGATAGTATCGTTGAGGAAAAACCAATGATAGCCATATTGGATATTGAAATGCCATTGCTATCGGGCTTTGAAGTGATAAAAAAATGTTCGAAAAAAGAATTACCCACGAAATTCATTATCCTCACTTCCCATAAAGAAAAGGCCTTTGTGTTAAAGGCAAAGAAGTTAAATATCTCAGGATATCTCCTTAAAGATGAACCATTTGCCGAAATTGAGGCTTGCATTAATGCGGTTGTCAAGGGGGAAAATTACTTCAGCAATACCTTTGATCATATATTCACTACGCAGATCTCTCCCGAATTGGAAAAGATTAAGTTCCTTTCTCCATCCGAAAGAACCATCGTTCGACTTATTGCGCAGGAAAAGACTTCTAAGGAAATCGGTGAACTATTGAGCATTTCGCATCGAACCGTCCAAAAACACCGGGCCAATATTATTTCCAAATTGGACCTTCCGCCTACCATGGACGCCCTTACCGTCTGGACCAGCGAGAATAAGGAACTGTTACTCAATATTTGATCTTTGAGTAAGTAGCCCTACTTATTTTTTGCACCAGGTACGTATTTACTGACATTGGTTTTCCTTTTAGTTTTACCCCCAACCAATATCTACAGCGTATGAGGAAAATTACCTTCCTGCTTTTTTTTATGCTAACGGCCATAGTCTTTGGCCAGAATAATCCACCGGTTGCCACCTGTGCAAATTATATTGCTCAACTGGATGCTAGCGGAACAGCAGTAATCCTTCCTGCCGATGTAGATGGCGGTTCCACAGATCCTGACGGTGATCCTATCACCTTGAGTTTAGACAACGATACTTTTACCTGTGCAAACATTGGTCCTGGAAATATAGTCACCTTGACCGTTATGGATGACGGTGGGCTGTCAGATAGTTGTACAGCTATGGTAACAGTAGTGGATATGTTGCCCCCGGTGGCTTCCTGCATGAATATGACAGTTACGCTGGATTTTTCTGGTAATGCAACCATAACTCCAAACGATATTAATAATGGCTCCACGGACAATTGCGGATCTGTTGCTTTAAGCCTCTCTCAAACAACATTTAGCTGCGCCGATGTAGGTGCCACGACGGTCACATTGACCGTTACAGACGGTTCCGGGAACAGTTCAAACTGTATGGCGACGGTTACCGTAAATGAAACGAGCGAACCCCTTCAGGCCAATTGCCAGGATATTACCATATCCTTAGATGCCTCTGGCAATGCAAGTATCGTTGCCGCCGATATCGACAATATGTCCACAGGAGATAGTTCTTGTGGAAGCTTAAGTCTGAGTATTTCTCAGGACACATTTACTTGTAGTGACGTATTCAAACCCTTACCGGTTAGAGATCTGATTCTTACAGGAGTAGTGGGTGATACCGCCACTGCAGCCAGGCCCAGGGCTATCGAATTATATGTTTTAAATGATGTAAGTGCCGCAGAGTTGTCACTGTATGCCATTGGTTCGGCGAATCCGGCAGAGGGTACCCTAACACCGGAATTCTCCTTCCCGGCAGATGCCTACTTGGCAGGAGATAGAATTACCGTAACGACCAATCAAACTACTTTTACTAATTTCTTCGGAACAGCGGCCACCTATGTGGATGCAACGGCTCCCAATATTGATGGGAACGACGTAGTGGGATTATTCTATAATGGAACATTAATCGACACGTTCGGAGATATAAATGCCATGGAAATAGAGCCTGGTTTCGAGCTGGGGAGATTGGACAACTGGGCTTATACCGATGGATGGGCATATAGGGTAGATAACACCGAACAAGATGGTGCTACCTTCGATTTTGAAAATTGGTTCTATGGAGGTCCCGGATCCCTGGACGGTGAGTCTACCAATCCTACCGCCTTTCCATTTGGTCAAGGAATGCCTAAAGATAGCTTTGGCTTTATCAATTTTGGTTCTCCAACACCTATCCCGGTGACCCTTACTGCAAGCGACGGAAGCGGATCGACAGATATGTGTATAGCTAATGTTACCGTAGTGGATAATACGCCTCCTGTTATGAGCTGTCAGAATATTACCAGGCAATTAGATGCCATGGGAATCGTTCGCCTCACCGAAATGGATCTTTATACGGCCCCGGCTACAGATGCTTGTGGAATTCTGCGATATAAGGTTGAGCCCAGCGTTTTGGATTGTGATAACATAGGTCCAAATAGCGTTACTTTAACGGCTATTGATGCCTTTGGAAACGAAACAAGCTGCACCTCAGTGGTTACCATTGAGGACCTAACTCCACCTGTGGCGGCATGTGCCAATATTACTGTTCCTCTTAATGGTATGGGAATGGCTACCATTACCGCCGAAGACCTATTGGGAACCAGTAATGACCCCTGTAATATTGCAGTACAAACCATCGACGTTACTACTTTCGATTGCTCAAACATTGGTCCTAATAACGTACAACTTACCTTAACCGATTCGAACGGCAATACCTCAAGCTGTATTGCGGTAGTTACTATAGTCGATAATGCTTTTGGTGATCCTAATCCACCTACAGTAACTTCCTTTATTGCAAACTACACGAATACACCACAAGGATATGATTGTGGGGCCGCTATGGGATGCGACCCAAATTTAATGGGGGATGAGGATGAAACCTACGATTGTATAGATGGTTCCGGGAATTCCAATAACCTACCTTCATATACATTTATGGATCCGATTCCTTCAGGAAACCTAGCGACAGCCATAGTAGTAGATATGTATGCCAATTGCTTCGATGGAACGCTTACCTATTCATTGAATGGAACGGTTATAGAAACGAGAACGGGAAGCGACCCCAGCTGCGGTTGTAGTTGTTTACCCGTTGAAACTTTTACAATTCTAGATACCGCCGGGATTCCAGGATATGTATACGGAGGCAACAATACCCTGGAGGTTTCAGTAGGAGCGGGAGAAACTATTTGTGCCTATTACGCCGAAGTAAAAGTATCTTATCAGCTTGTAGATCCGGTGGGAATAGAATGCCAGGATCTAACATTACAATTAGATGCGAGTGGAAATGCGGTACTAGATCCAACCTTATTGGACAATGGGAGCTTTGATGCCTGTGGAATTGCTTCTTTTTCCGTGGACCAGACTAGTTTTAATTGTAGTGATTTGGGAACCAATTCGGTATTGTTTACCGCAACCGATGTGAACGGAAACTCGGACTCTTGTACTGCGATCGTTACGATTGAAGATGCGGTCCCACCAACTGCTAACGCCATGGATATCTCTGTGGTTTTAAATGCGAGCGGAACAGCCCTTATAAGTGGTGCCGACGTAGACAATGGATCTGCTGATAACTGCGGTGTTACCTCTGTTTCTGTGTCTCCGGATATGTTTAGCTGCGCAGATACAGGAGCTCCCGTTGTGGTCACCATGACTGTTACTGATGCATCCGGAAATACCGCTACCGATACGGCCCTGGTAACCGTAGTGGATACCATTGCGCCTGTAGCGAATTGTCAAAATATTACCGTTGCCCTTGATGCTAATGGAAATGCTACTATAACGGCAGCAGATATAGACGCAGGGAGTACGGTGTCTTGTGGAACAGCAGTCACGAGTATAGATGTTTCCAGTTTCGACTGTAGCAATATTGGGGCAAATAATGTTGAACTCAGCGTTACCAATACCAATGGACAAACCACTACGTGTACTGCGCTGGTGACTGTAGAGGATACAACAGCGCCTGCGGTGGTCTGCCAAAATCTTACCGTTATTTTGGATGGTAGTGGAAGTGGAACCATCACGCCAGCACAAATTGATAATGGAAGCTCCGATGCTTGCGGGATCGCTTCCATGTCTCTTGATGTTTCAAATTTCGATTGCTCGGATATTGGCGTAAATAATGTAACTCTTTCTGTAACAGATGTCAATGGAAATGTTGGGTCCTGTGTGGCTCAAGTGACGGTTTTGGATGATGTAAACCCAACTGCAGTCTGTCAAAATATTACGGTTCAATTAGATGCCTCCGGAAATGTCACTATCAATGCCTTGGACGTTGATGGAGGAAGTAGTGATTTCTGCGGAATTGCGAGCCGCAGTGTTGATGTTTCCTCGTTCGATTGTAGTGACCTTGGCGCCAATAATGTGCTTTTAACAGTTACCGATACTTCTGGAAATACGGATTCCTGTATAGCTATTGTTACCGTTGAAGACAACATAGACCCCATGGCGGTTTGCCAGAATATTACCGTACAATTGGACGCATCCGGGAGTGCATTTATAGATCCTTCAGATCTGGATGGAGGCAGCACAGATGCTTGCGGAATTGCATCGACTACTATTAGTAATAATCTCTTTAACTGCAGTAACGTTGGCTCTAATACGGTTTTATTTACGGTTACTGATACTAGCGGAAACAGTAGCTCTTGTAGCGCCATTGTCACTGTAGAAGATGCTACGGCTCCCACCGTGGTTTGTCAAAACACTACGGTTCAGCTGGATGCATCGGGAAGCGGGTTTATTACCGTGGCCAATATCGACGCTGGAACAAATGATGCCTGTGGATTGGCGTCTGTTTCTATTGATGTAAATACCTTCGATTGCGATGATATCGGCGCAAATAACGTCACGCTAACAGCCACCGATGTCTATGGAAATACCGCTAGTTGTGTTGCCGTGGTAACGGTAGTGGATACTGTGGATCCTATTATAAACTGCCCTTCTAATCAGACGGAACTTGTTACCTCAGGAGGAACTTTTACAGTTCCGGATTACTTTGCCAATGGCCTTGCCTCCATAGAGGACAATTGTACAGACCCAATTATCGACATATCTCAGAACCCTACTCCGGGGACTGTCCTTGCGATAGGAACTTATACCGTATCTCTTACGGGAGAAGACGAAAGTGGGAATAGCGAAGGGTGCAATTTCCAATTAACGGTCACCGAAACTTTAGGAACCAGTGACAACAAAAACTTAGATATGAAAGTAGTACCAAATCCTGCTTCCGATGCCATTACCATTTATGGATCGAGCCAGTATGGGGTTAGAGCCTATCGGATTTATGACCTGTCCGGGAGGGTTTTGGTTGAAAGAGAACAGGAATTTACCACCGAGGAGATCGTAGTGGATATCTCCCACCTTTCCTCGGCGAGTTATGTGCTAGTTGTGGAGGCTGACAAAGGCCTTGTGGTAAAACAATTAATAAAAGAATAGCGTTGGAGAACGATTAATATGAACGATATGAAACATATAATACTTGTGGTTGCTTTCTTCTCATGTATGAGTTTAATGCATGGGCAGGAAGTGTTGAGGTCTACTCTCGGAGTGGCGGGTTCTTCGGAGGTCGTGGTCGATGGAGATGAGGAGTACACCATTCAGCAGAGTGTAGGACAACAAAGCGTCATTGGAAGTTTCTCTTCCGAAACCGTTACCCTACGTCAGGGTTTTATACAACCTCCGGTCAAGATACAGCGTATTTACAGGGACGAATCCAATTTAGACGCCGTAGTGTATCCCAATCCGTTTGAGAGTTCAATTAACATAAGATTCAACGAGGAGCTGGAAGGAACCATTTCGGTCCTTATTTATGATCTTCTGGGAAGAGTGGTCTATGAAAACGGACTGGGTGCAGATCGAGAGATCAGCATAAACCTGGATATGCTATCCAGTGCCGAATATATTCTACTCGTTTCAGCGAATAACAAAACATTCAAAGCCAACATCCTGAAAAACTAACCATGAGAAAATTCACTTTTTTACTATCGATAATGACCAGTTGTTTCCTTTATGGGCAACACGTATTTGTTGAGACTGGCCGAAACAATTCGTCTTTCAAATTCGAAAACAATGCCGGAGAGGAGCAGGAAAACTTGCAGTCAAAGACCTTCTCTTATGTCACTGCAGGATATAAACACCAAATTTTAACGGAAGGATTAAATATCACCACAGGTCTGTCCTATAATACGTACGGGGCTCTGGGAAGTGATACAGAGTTCAACACCTTTTTTGAATGGGATATCCATTACCTGGGTCTTAACCTGGGTCTGGACTATACACTTTTTACAGCCAATAAATTTTCATTTTATATACAGGCAGGAGGATCGGCCGAAATTATGTTAGACGGTGTGCAAACCATCAATAATGAGGTGATCAATGTGAAGGATGTCGAAGAATTTGACGACATCGCGTACTTTCTGAGAGGAGGAGGTGGTGTGAGACTGGCTGTATCGGAAACTACCCAGATATACGCTCAGTATCTCTACGGAACGGGCCTCGCATTAAACGACAATAATAATTCGGCTATCACCGAATTGAGAATAAATGTTCATTCCATTGGAATTGGAGTACTTGTAGATATTTCACCTTCGGTAAAGGAAGGTACACCCGAATTGGACACTGACGAATCACAAAATTAAAGAGTTATGAAACGTATCCTACTCACCCTATTAATAGGTTTAAGCAGCATGGGGCTTTATGCCCAAACCGATGGGTTGAACTATCAAGCTGTTATTATTAATCCCGAAGCCCTGGAGCTTCCAGGAGCCAATGCCGAAGGAACCATTCTTCCGAATACCGATGTTACATTGCGCTTCTCAATTCTCGATTCATCAGGATCTATAGAATATCTCGAGACCCAGTCCACTCGAACAGATGCTTATGGAATGGTCAATGTGCTCATTGGTGCCGGACAATCTGCCGATGGCAGAGCCTTTACCGATATTCAATGGGATGGAACACGTAAAGACCTTAAGGTGGACGTAAGTTTTGGAGGGCAGTTCAAGGAACTGAGCAATCAACGACTTACGTTCATTCCTTATGCTTTCCACAGGGATATAATTGCCACAGGAACTTTAAACGTTGAGGGAGAGGTTGTTTTTAAGGATAATTTGGTCGTGGATGGAACCACAGATCTTAATGGAGATCTTTCGGTGAACAATGAAAGTGAAACAAAACTTACCGGAACCTTAACCGTTGACGGTGCGACCGTACTTAACAATACCCTGGATGTGAAAAATGAAAGTGTTACCCGTCTATCGGGAACGTTGGAGGTTGATGGCGCTTCGAGCTTACGAAATACGTTGGTGGTGCAGGAAGCTACCAATTTGAATAGTACCTTGGAGGTTGAAGGGGCTACTACCTTAAGAAATAACCTGGACGTTATTAACGAGAGTACAACGGTTCTATCAGGAACTTTAAGGGTGGATGGAGTAACCGACTTGAACAATACGGTAAATATCAATAACAATAGTGAGCTCAACGTCTCTGGAGATCTGAATGTCGATGGAGCAACTTTGTTCAATGACGACCTTACGGTAAATGGGGATACCAATTTGAACAGTTCTTTGAGTGTAAACAATAACAGTCCAACCACTCTTACCGGAACTCTTGGCGTTGAGCAGGCTACTACTTTAGGCAACAGCTTGCAAGTATCTGGACTTACTAATTTAGAAAGTGCTCTCAACGTAAACAATCAAAGTCCTACTCAATTGTCCGGGAGTCTAACAGTAGATTTAGAAACCAACTTGAACAGCAGCTTGTCTGTCAACAATGGGAGCCCTACCTTTCTTTCTGGGCCGCTAGAGGTGGATGGGCCTATTGGTCTTAACAACAATTTAACCGTAAATGGTATAACCAATCTTAACGATGCATTGTTTGTAAACAACGCTGCTCCTACCAATTTATCTGGGACATTGGACGTAGCTGGTGCTACAGACATGGATGGAACCTTACTTGTGGATGGCACCACTACTTTGAATGATAATTTAATCGTTGCCAACGGTAGCAGTACCTCACTATCAGGTTTTTTAACGGTAGATCAAGCCACTACCTTGAATAATTCTTTGACGGTAGCTAATGGAAGTCCAACCTCACTTACCGGAACTTTAATTGTAGATGAAGCAACAACGCTCAATAATAGTTTGGAAGTTGCCAACGGAACGGAGACTAGTCTTACAGGAACACTCAGTGTGGAGGGGGAGACCACATTGAACAATAACCTGACGGTACTTAATGGAAGTGAGACTAGCTTATCTGGAATGTTGACAGTGGATGGAGAAACTACATTGAATAATAGCCTTGAAGTGACCAATGCCAGCCCTACCAACCTTACCGGAACTTTATCTGTAGATGGACTAACTAACCTCGAGGATGTAGTCAATGTAGCAGGAGCTACTACCATCAATAACGATCTTACCGTTACAGGAAATACGTTCCTGGGAAGTCTGAATACGGAAACAATTAATATTGAGAGTGACAATCCCAATTTTATAGCTACTTTTTCCAATACCAATGCCGCAAATGGTGATGGGATCGCCATAAAGTTAGGACGAACACATGGGGCCTGGGATGGTAGTCAGTTTTTGAAAGTGGTAAACCCATTAATTGGAGACCCGGACGCAACGCCTCCAGTGCCTCCAATAGATACGAGATATCAAACGGCGGTTGCGGTAGTAAAAAATCAATTTCAGAATCCGGGAACTTTTACGGTTTCTGAAGTCATCAACCTTGCGCCTACGGCTTTAAGAGCAGGTGGGATTACCGCAATTAATCAGTTCGTATTTAATCAGATGAATACGAGTCTTGGGTTGCCAAAGAATTTGGCGCCGGTTAATTTTCCCGGACAGACGTTAACTCAAACGCCACCACCTCCGCCACCCTTCCCAGGAGTAACCATTCCCTTTGTGAATGTGACCATTCCAGGATGGCAAGTGCCCACGGTGAGTATCCCAGGACAAAACTTACTTCCTGGAATCAATAACTTCATTCCCAGTTTACCATTTTTGGATCAAACAGGAGGTTTACCCAATGTGGAGTTCCCAAATATTCCGAGACAAAATGTGGCAAACAGTCTCTCTAAGGCAAACGAATATGTTTCTTTTCAGGATAAAGACGGAAGGGTGACGGGAAGTATAAGAGCTCAGTCTTTGGAAGATTTTGCCAATGAAACTGTTTGTAACCCCGTGTACCTTATGAACGTATTGTCCAAGTTTGTTGGAGTAGATCTATTGGATGGAATCGTGGCTGGCTCCGTTGAAATGACCAATCTTATTGACAAATTCAATAGTATAGGAGTCGAATATACGTCCGGAAATGGGGATTATGCAGAATGGTTGCCTAGAGCCAATTTCGAAGAATTTATCTCTGCAGGAGATATCGTCGCCGTAAGCGGTGGTGAAATAACGAAAGACCTGTCCAATGTAGAACAGATCATGGTGGTGTCTCACCAACCCATTATTCTGGGGAACGAACCCATAGAAGGAAAATCTCATCTGGGAAATAATGTGGCCTTCATGGGACAGGTGCCAGTAAAGATACTTGGGCCTGTAAATACAGGAGACTATATCGTGGCAGATACTACGATTAAAGGATATGGCACCGCAGTATCCCCCAAAGAAATGACCGCAGCCCAATTCGAATTGGCCGTAGGAAGAGCCTGGGAAGAGAACTTAAACGAAGGTCCAAAAATGGTGAACACGGTCGTTGGAGTACATAATGGAGATTGGGCCAATATTGTGAAAAAGATACAAGAGAAACAGCGTAGCTATGAAGTCAAGTACAAGGCCATAGAGGCCAAAGTAAATGCTTTGGATCGTAAGGCGGATGAGCTATTGATAGGGACTAACAAATAATCTGAAACCATGAAAAAAATACTAGCTATTGCTTTGTTTTTCTTCGGAATGTGCGCGATTGCTCAAACCGATGGGTTGACCTATCAGGCGGTTATTATAAGCCCGAAAGGGTTGGAGCTTCCGGGAGCCAACGCCGAAGGAGTTATTTTGCCCGATACCGAGATACTTTTGCGATTTACCATAATGGACAATAATGGGAACGTGGAGTTTTTGGAAACCCAGAACACCCGTACCGATGCTTACGGGATAGTCAATGTGATTATTGGGGAAGGAATACCTTTGAATGGAACTAGTTTTACAGATATTCAATGGAATGGTACCCGAAAAGATCTGAAAGTAGAAATAAATTTTAACGGGCGATTTAACACCTTGAATGATCAGGAGCTTACGTATGTTCCATATGCCTTCCATAGAGATATAGTTGCCACTGGATTTATGGACATAGATGGAACAGTTAACTTCAAAGGCGATCTGTTGGTAGAAGGTTCTACTCATTTGAACGATAGGCTCTCTGTCAATAATGAAAGCCCAACAGTATTGAACGGAAACCTGACGGCAGATCAACGGACCTGGTTCAACAGTAGCCTTGAAGTGACAAATAATAGTGCCACTTACTTAAGTGGAAATCTTAACGTTTTAGATTCTACCCAATTGAACAGTTCCTTGCTGGTAGAGGGCGGTGCTCGTTTAAAGGATATTTTGGACGTTACGGGTACAACAAGTCTAAATGACCTGGATGTAAAAAACCAGAGCCCATCTGTCCTGACAGGAACCTTACAGGTGGATGGTATAACTAATTTGAATAATACCGTAAACATCAATAACGGAAGCGATCTCAATGTTTCCGGAGGAATGAATGTAAATGGGGACGTCGTATTCGAAAATGACCTTACCATAAATGGGAATACTTTCTTAAATGGGCTCTTGAATGTAAACAATAACAACCCAACGACCTTGTCTGGGACCTTGAATGTAGATGGGCAAACGACTCTTCAAAATTCGTTGGATGTTATGGGCGAAACTAATTTGGACAATTTGGCTAGAGTGAATAATCAGAGCCCTACGAATCTCTCCGGAACGTTAACAGTAGGATTGAGTACCAATTTAAACGGTCCATTAACTACCACAGACGATCAAAGCCTCACCCTTTTAACAGGGCCTTTGAACGTAAACGGATTGATCGATTTTGGAGTGGACCTAACGGTAAATGGAATTACCAATATAAATGATAATCTTTCTGTAAATAATGGAGCCTCAACTACCTTATCCGGTAATTTAAATGTAGATGAGTCAACAACCTTACAGAGTTCCTTAGATGTAGCAGGAACCACTGCATTGAATGATGATCTATGGGTGGCTAACCCTGTGGACACCTATTTCTCCGG
>JBCBDM010000080.1:0-16115 GCA_038529705.1 Bacteroidota bacterium | reverse complement strand
CGAAATGCTCTTGGAACTATCAATGATAATGCTCTTGCCCGTAATTTCCCCAATGAGTTCATAAAACCGTGTAACGATACTCCCAAACTCTCGCCATTCTCGATTTTGAAGTAATTCTGGCATAGGTTCAAAATTTCGAAAGAACTGAATTTCCCGAACTTTTGCCCAAAACAGCACAGGATCATAGTGGGAAAATTCAAATTTCAATGCTGCATCCAATTGCTTCCATAACTTACAGTGCTGAATGGGAGTTTTACAACCACATTCCGTTTCGCCTTCATAAAATCGAACCCAAAAGCGATAACCTTCCCCAATGGAGATGCTATTTTCAATATTGGATAAAATGGCATCCAGCAAGGTGGAACCCGACCTTCCGTCTCCTGCTATATAGATTATTTCCATTTGAAAAGGGTTGTATTGATCTTAAGTCTCGAATGGATATATAGAACCAACAGTACATTTTGAACTACCAACATCAATCCAAAGGCCAAGGATGCTCCAATGACGTCTAAATACAAGACAAGAGGCACACTTATCAGTGCCATAAGGATCATCATTTGAACTTGATTCGCAGAAAAATAACGTTGGTGACCCGTCATGTTGAGCAGGGTACCGGCCGAACCTGTAGCGGCATTTATAAGCTGACCTACACATAAAATCAGCAAAGGAATATAAGCCGAAATGTATTCCTTCCCAAAGAGGAAGTCCAGTAGTGATTCCCCACCCATCATAAAGATCATGGCAACCGGTAAAGCGAATACAAAAACGATTCGGGTAGTTTTGGTAACGATCCTCTGAAGAGTCTCGTGGTTGTTAAGCTCGAATGCCGTTGATAAATAGGGAGAAATTGCCTTGTTGAGGGCATCCAGGGTAAAAGCTACCAGATTGGCTCCTCGTAGGGCCACATCAAAGACAGCTACTGCTTCCAAACTTCCAAAATACACCAGGACGTAGTGAATTAATCTGGCCTTAACTATTTGAACGCCACTGGTAATCCCAAAGGGAGTTGCAGCCTTGAGCCACTGTTTGTTGTGAAACTCCGGAGGTATTTGCCTTAGCTTCCGCAATAATTTGGCCTGTAAAAATACATACCCTGCGATAAGGGCAATTGCGGCCGCGAATATATGAATAAGCATGGCCCATTGGGGTGTAAGGTTTTGGCCAAATAATACCATTGCTATTATTCCAACTAACAACAGCGCATTTCGAATAAAGCTTTCTGGTAATTGTCCAAGAACCATGTATTTAAGTCCCATAAGTACCGAAGAGTGCAATGAACTAAAGACAATCAGTGGTAATAGTATAAAGCCATACCAAAACGTTTCAACCACCACCCTGTCATATTGATTCCACCACACCGCGTAGAGCACATACGCTACGATCATGGTGAATGTAATTGTAAGGAGTACGAGAAAATTGGAACGTCCCAATAAACCCTTTATGGCGCCAAAATTTTTAGCAACCTGGTACTTGGAGACATAGCGAACCATCATATTTGGTAATCCGAAGGAAACTGGAACCGAAAGCACCGTTATGGTGGTAAAAGCCAATACATAGGTTCCAAAATCTTGAACCGAAAGATATCTTGCTAATAGAAGTGCATTCAGAAAGGCGAATAAAGCACTCAAAAATTTAATACCCAAGCTACCCGCAACGGCAACACGAATTTGCTTGCTATTAAATACATCGGATATTTTCAAACTAAACTATTTGTTTGTAATCCGGGGCGGTCTTATAGGATCATCCCCGCAGCAACCGTCTCATGCGTAGCATCGTCTATCAATACGAAACTCCCAGTAATACGGTTATCGCGATATTCATCGATCATAAGCGGACGGGTAGTCCTTACTTTGATACGAGCAATATCGTTCATGTTCAGATCCTTATTATCCTCATCCCTATTGTAACTATTAATATCTATCTTGTAAAGGATCTCTTTGATCATTGCCTTTTGTTCATTCGAGGTATGGAGGATCGTATACTTTGCTCGGGGTCTTGCAGGGCTGTTATTCAACCAACATAGCATGGCGTCGAATTCCTGCGTAGGCGTTGGTTTGTTGTTTGTCTTCACGATCATATCACCACGGCTAATATCGATATCATCTTCCAAGGTAATGGAAGCGGACATGGGAGCATAAGCTTCATCCAAAGGCCCTTCGATGGTATCTATGGTCTTTATAACGGATGTAAATCCTGAAGGCATGATGGTAACATCGTCCCCGGGTCTAAATATACCACTTGCTACTCTCCCGGCATATCCTCTATAATCGATAAATTCTTTGCTTTGAGGGCGTAAGACGGTTTGCACAGGAAACCTGGCATCAATTTTATTGATATCACTGCTAATATGCATATGCTCCAACGTGTGAAGCAAAGGAGCTCCCTGGAACCAGGTCATATGCTCCGAACGATTTACCACATTATCACCATTGAGTGCGCTAATGGGTAGAAAGCGAATATCTTTCACATACAACTTCGAAGAAAACTCCTCGAATTGTGCAATGATATTTTCATACACGGATTCGGAATAATCCACTAAATCCATTTTGTTCACACAAACAATAATATGCGGTATCTGAAGTAAAGAAGCGATAAACGCGTGTCTTTTTGTTTGTTCGATCACCCCATTTCTGGCATCCACAAGTATTAAAGCGGCGTTGGCGGTAGACGCTCCAGTTACCATATTCCGCGTATACTGAATATGTCCCGGCGTATCGGCAATGATAAATTTACGCTTAGGAGTGGTGAAATAGCGATAAGCTACATCGATGGTGATCCCCTGCTCTCTTTCATCGCGAAGTCCGTCGGTAAACAACGCTAGGTCTACCCCTTCGTGCCCTTTTCGCTTACTGGTGGATTCTACGGCTTCCAATTGATCTTCAAAGATCGCCTTGGAGTCGTATAAAAGTCGTCCGATCAAGGTACTCTTACCATCATCTACGCTTCCTGCGGTGGTAAATCGCAATAATTGATTGTTATCTAATGCCATTTGATTGTCTTGCTTTACTGTGTTCTAATCTGAATGCTCTGTTAAAAGTAACCTTGTCTTTTTCGATCCTCCATCGAAGTTTCACTTCGCTTATCGTCGGTTCGGTTACCTCGTTCGGTCTGTTTCATTGCACTCACTTCTGAAACAATTTTCTCCAGGGTATCTGCATCACTCTCCAACCCTCCGGTAATGGTTATATCTCCTAACGTTCTGAAACGAATTTTTTTCGATTCTATCGTTTCTCCCTCTTCCAGTTTCAAATGTTCGGACACCGGAATCCAGGAATTACTTCTCCATACCACGTCGCGCTGATGGGCAAAGTACAAGGAAGGAATACTGATGTTTTCCCTTAGGATATAATTCCAAACATCCATTTCGGTCCAATTACTAATGGGGAACGCTCTAAAGTGCTCTCCCTCAAAATGCTTTCCGTTGAGTATGTTCCAAAGCTCAGGGCGTTGATTCTTAGGATCCCACTGTCCAAAGTCGTCACGATGGGAAAAGAATCGTTCTTTGGCCCTAGCCTTTTCTTCATCTCTTCTTCCTCCACCAATAGCACAGTCTATCTTATTACTTTCAATGGCATCCAAAAGCGTCGTTATCTGGAGTGCATTTCGAGTTGCATTTTTTCCTTTTTCCTCTGCCACTCGTCCAGCATCAATGGATTCTTGAACAGATCCCACGATCAATTGCGCCCCTAGATCCTTAATAAGGTCGTCTCTAAACTTTATAGTCTCCGGAAAGTTATGTCCGGTATCCACATGCATTAAAGGGAACGGAATTTTGGAAGGGTAAAAGGCCTTTTTCGCTAAATGAGTAACCAAAATGGAGTCTTTTCCTCCGGAGAATAGGATGACCGGATTATCAAACTGAGCCCATACCTCTCTTAGAATATAGATGGCTTCAGATTCTAACTCGTCCAAATAATTTAAATAATACTTACTCATTACTGGCTTAATTTATTTTCAATGTGTTGTAAAACTTTAGCTACGGCTTCGGCAACCGAAACTTTGGTTGTGTCTATTTCAATATCAGGATGTCTTGGTGCCTCATAGGGTGCGTTGATCCCAGTGAAATTTTTTATTTCTCCTGCTCTTGCCTTGGCATATAACCCTTTTACATCTCTTCGCTCGCATTCTTCCAAGGGTGTATTTACAAAGATCTCAATGTAGCGCTCATCGCCCAAAATCCTTTTTATATCCGAGCGATCTTTTTCGTAAGGTGAAACAAAAGCCGCCAATACCACCAACCCTGCGTCCACCATCAAGTTGGCTACTTCGGCAATCCGTCTTATATTTTCCGTTCTGTCGTCAGGCGAAAAACTAAGGTTGTTGTTCAAACCTTTTCTTACATTATCCCCGTCCAGAGTATAGGTGTGCACCTTTCTATCTGCCAAAGCCTTCTCTACGGCATTCGCCACTGTGGACTTCCCGGATCCGGATAAACCCGTAAACCAGAGCAAAAACGAGTTATGGCCCTTTAGGCCTTTACGAGCCTTCCGATCAATGGTAAAATCATGTGGAACAATGTTTTCCTGCATTATTTGATACCTAGTTTTTTATATACGTAATTCCGGATTCTGCCCAATGGCAAACGCAACCACAATCGTTCATGGAAATAATAAAGTGCAAATTTAGTAATTAACTCCGTTAAAGCTATAAAAAGGGCTACTTCATTAAAACTTTCTAAAATGGCTCCGGAAATAAGGAAGGTCATACTTGTAGCCACGATTCGCCAGGAAATAGACTTATAGACCGTTTGTCTCTTTGTGACTTGTCCCTTGCGGTATCGCTGCCAAACTCGCTCGTGTACATAATAAACCGCAAACTTTATAAGAAATTCAATGGCCCCTATTTTGAGAGCATTTTCCAAACTACACTGACCAAACAAGCAAGTAATTAGAAGCGCCACCAAGATGGTATCTGCCGTGGCGATAAAACGCCATGAAATACCTTTTAGGATACTTCTAATATGTGATTCTTGTTGGTATTGTGCCATATTATAAGGTCACTAAAAAATAGGGATTGAGCAAATTCTCCTTGTTATACCGGAGGGGTTGTTGTGTATTTTGATCGATCACCTGAACACCCACGGCCTGACAAATGGCCTGCCCCGCTGCTGTATCCCACTCCATCGTAGGAGCAAACCTGGGGTATACATGAGCATTACCTTCGGCGACCAGACAGAACTTCAACGAGCTACCTTTGGAAACTATTTCCACAGCTCTTTCTTTTTCAATTTCTGAAATAAAGGCCCTGGTATCATCGTTCAAATGAGACCGACTCCCTACCACTTTCACCATACCTGAAGCTGCTACCGGTCCAATCTCCTCTGCTGTTTGAAGTATTTTGGACACTTCAAAATTCTCACCTTCCAACACAATTTTGAATGCGGCCCTCCCCTCTTTGGAAGTGAAATACAACGTCTTAGATACCGGCACATAGATCACGCCTAAAATTGGAGTCCCCTCCTTCACAAGGGCAATATTCACTGTGAATTCACCATTTCTCTTAACGAATTCCTTGGTACCATCTAGCGGATCTACGATCCAACAAGTGTTCCAATGCTTACGCTCACTGTAATCTGTTTGTTTGTTTTCTTCACTGATAATGGGAACCTCGGTTTCACGAAGATATGTGTTGATAATAGCATTGGCCTTCTGGTCTGCTACCGTAAGCGGAGAATTGTCTCCTTTAATTTCCACATCGAAGTCTGTGGCATAGACTTCCATAATAGCCTCTCCACCTTTGATAGCGGCTCGTATGGCTGTTTCTAAGTAAGTTGTCATGCAGGGGATTATTAAGGGGCCAAAGGTACAATAAATAGAGCAACTACATAATTATTATTACATTTATGCCGATGAAAAAAATGACCTTTTTATTTCTCTTTACTACCCTTACGGTAAGCTGCCAGGACTTTGGTAAACTAGAATTGATAGCAGACCTTCCAGGGACGATCAAGGAGGTGAGTGGAATTGAAAAATTTCCGAATGAAGATATTGTATGGACGATCAACGATTCCCGCAATCCGCCTGAAGTCTACGCATACGACCTCAACAGGGATAAGTTGACACAGACCATTAGGGTGAAGGATGCCCCCAATATCGATTGGGAAGATCTGGCCATTGCTCCAAACGGCACCTTGTATGTTGGTAACTTCGGAAATAATCTCAGTAATAGAACCGATCTGGCCATTTACGGAATTAAAAACCCTTCGTCCCTGGATAAGCGACGATATGAACCCACGGTGATTAATTTCTCTTTTGCCGATCAATTGAAGTTCCCTCCCAAAGAAAAAAACAAATCGTACGACGTTGAGGCCTTTTTCTATCTCAATGACCACTTCTATCTCTTTACCCGCAACAGGGCCAAAAAATACGATGGTACCTCCAAAATTTATCGTCTTCCTGCCAAACCCGGAGATCAAATTGCCGCCTTTATTGGAGAGATCAAGACCTGCGAAGATCAAAAAGATTGTGAGATCACCGGAGCCGCGATTCATCATGAAACAGGGAAAATAGCACTGCTATCCTATAATAAAGTATGGGTCATTACCGATTATATGGATGATAATTTTGCCCATGGAAATATCAAGAAGATAAAACTAGGGCACTCTTCTCAGAAAGAAAGCATCTGCTTCAAATCTGAAAACGAACTCTATATAGCCGACGAAAAGTCCCGCGGGAAAGGAGGGAATTTATACGTATTGCGACTGGAAGACAAAAAATAGACGATAGACGATAGACGATAGACGATAGACGATAGACGATAGACGATAGACGATAGACGAAATTAAATTCCGAAATGATTAAGAAAGCGCCCTTTCCAAAAATAGCGTCTGGAGAACCATAAACAATGGTGTGCATATTCTCTTCCCATTTAAACAACCATAAATCGTAAATCGTATTTCTTAAATCACTAAAGGCTTACCCCAAATCCAAAACCAACTCTTATTCCATCATCACCGTTGAAGAGCCCTAATTGTCCTGAGATCGTATCGACCGCATTGATCCACAATCCGCCTCCTGCGTTGTTGTGCCAGGTGTTCGAACTTTCTCCGTCCAGCCAAACCCGACCCATATCATAGCCTCCAAATATTCCTAATTGTAAAGGCAATATACCTGTTTTAAACTTCGGAAAACTATAGCGCAGGTCGGCTCCAAGCGCCAGGGCACTCTCTCCGCTAAACCGTTGTGTTCGGTAGCCTCTTAGTCCGCTATTGGCTCCTAACACCGCTGCCTGGTAAAATTCGAATTTATCCCCAATATTAAACTGTCCCTGTACCATGGTCTTTAAAACCAATTTACCATTCTGGCTCAAGGAATTGTAAAATTGTAGGGACGGATGAATATACCCATAGGTGCGTTCGGTGTCATCGACATTGGTTCTCACACCTCCTATCAACTTAAAGGCGGCTCCTCGGGTAGGATTTGCGCCGTTATCATAGCTGGAATAACTATAGGAGGACTCAACCACCCCAAAGGTCATGGCATCGAATACTGCAGGTTGAGCACTAAAAAAATCACTGATAAATCTTCCTTCCGTGTCTTCTACTTCCACATTTTCCACTCCGGCAGTAATGGTGATTCTGCTACCGTATTCCCCGTTTCTTGCAATCCCAATCCGGCCAGTCAATATAGAAGTCTTAACCCGATTAAAATCCAGATCCAGATCATCCTGAAAGTTTTCAGTATCATTTCCGAAGCCGAAGAAATTACGTGTAAAGTTCTCACTGGTAAAATGACCGTGAACCAACATATTCCATTTTCCAAAGATATTGGCAAATTCTCCGTTGTATTCTATATCAAATCCCTGGGTAGCAAAATAATAACCCGCTCTCACCACATGTTTCTGATGAAATGGATTGGTTTTAAATCCCTTCACCATATAGGTGTTCTGCAATCCAATTCTCAATCCATCATCCGGATTAGCCCCTATGGAGGGTAAAATAGAGTTGGTTCTACTGATCAACTTCATGAAATCATAGTTATTTACCTCATAACTATCCGTGAAATTGAAATTGGCCCCTCCTTTCTTTACAATCGTATTGGGCTTGGACTTGTATTCATGCACTTTGATGTTTCTTCCATTTTCCATGGTGTAAATATCATTGTTTTGACCCCCTACCAATCTAATAAACACAGGATTACTCCCTTTTCCTTTTACTACGAACTGATCGTCGTCGTCCAGACCATATATCCAAACCTCCCTGGTCTCTTTCGAATAAATAGTTCGTTCCTTGTAAGGGGCTTGAATTTCTCCTTTCTTGATCCTTGACACAGAAATTTTTGTAGAGCCGTTTTCTCGAATGATCTCAAAATGGTCATCCTTATCCGTTCCGGTTACGATCACCAACTTGGTCATGTAGTCATAGTATCGTTCTGCGGTGGTTAAGATGTCATCTCTTCGTACTTTTAGTTTGGTCTTAATTTCTTCTGCGGTAGCATCCTGAACCTCTACGGGCAATTTTAAGAAGGCCGCATCGATCGTAGCATCTGTTATGTTGTCTTGAATATACTTGGCTTGCTTTAACCATTCTTCCTTGGTGGATTGTTGAACCAACCCTCTGTCTAACACAATTCCGGCTGCATTTAGCCACTTGATGTCCTTCACTTCGGGACCAAATTTCTGCAACTGATTGGCACTTGGAATTAGAACTCTTGCAATATCTAACAGCGCTCCATCGTAATAGGAATACACCTGATCCCTATCTCTGGGAATGGGACGATAAAAACTCGTGCCTTCGGAAGTATCGAAGCGAGACCATCGCCATTGGTCCTGATGACGATCCCAGTCTCCTAAAAGCATATCGAATAGTCTCGCCTTAATAAAAGCAGGTTCATCTATTCGATACTTCTCATCACGTCTTAAATTCTGAAGCAAATCGCTCGTGCTTTCGATCGCATCTGGATTTCCGAAAGAAGGAACATCAAGAAAATCGTCATCGGGGCGTTCTTCGATCACATAGAGCTCGTCGCCAAATTCGGCATTGTATTTTCCCAGCGCCTTGTGCTTGGGCATATAGATAAGCTTGGGGTTGGTATGGTATACTCCAATGGCATCCGCCAACGGTCCAACGGTGAAAGAAGCATAGGGATGACTGGCCGTATAGAAATCCAGAATAAGGTTTTCCGTCACGGTTTCTTCGAAGTCCTTTTCAACATAAGTATCCGGAAAAAGTACCGTTTGCAAGTATTGCGTAGCACTTTTCTTCACTCCTCGTAAGGCAAAATTACGGCCTTCCTTATCCAGTAGCCGAAGCGATCTGGTTTGATGCCCTCCTCCTTTTCTCGCGATGGTAAACCCTCCATAAAGAGTATCAATAGTCGCCACAGGAACTTTCAAGTTGGTTCCGTATACGTAGCGATAGTGTTCTCCCCAAAACCACTGATAGCTATTCCCTTTGTTGGTCGCTTCTTTCGTATAGGCAGAGGCGTTAACCGATGGCTTAAATGTATTGGCCAAGTTTGAGGTATCATACGAGGACCTGGCGGAATGTACTTCCGAAGTAAATAAAAGCTTCTCCTTCCCATCTTCCGCCGCATAATATCGTACCTGGGAGGAACCATCGGTGTATACATCCAATACGGCAAAGCCCTGACCTCCGTAAACAAAATTTGCATACTTCCCCAGTTTAGCCGCCGAATTCTTAGAACCGGACCCGGAAACGATTTGCTTTACCCCTTCAGCGTCCGAATACTGCAATGAATGCTCATGGCCAGAAGCCAAAATAACCCTGTCACTTGCTTTGGCATAGGTGGTCAGGCGGTTCATCAATTCATTATAGCGTGTATTATATCGATCCTGAGGAGAAACCCCACCTTGAGACCTTAATTGAGTTACAAGCGAAGCAATCCCGGGTAATGGTATCCTGCTCTGGAAAGGGAACAAATGTTTATCCGCACTAAACGCTCCCCCATGCGGCCCGTAGGTGTAGGCCGGGTGATGCATGGCAATAAGGATGGTCTTTTCGTTGTTTTTCTTTAATTCTCCTTCTAATTCAAGGAAAAAGGAATTCCTCGTCTTTATATCGCATGCATCATTAATGGTAGGATGCTTGTCCCAATTGGTTAAATACCACTGGGTATCGATAGCCAATATCACAATGTTATCCGTCACATCGATCTTTTCAATGGGACATCCTTTTTCCGGTTGAAACGTATTTTTACCTAAAGCAGCTTCGACGTATTCCTCCTGATTCCTCAGTCCGGACATGCCAGAATACCAATCGTGATTCCCTGGAATGAATAAGGTCTTTCCTTCAAACTCCTTAGACACATTGATCTGAGCCTTGATTCGATCTTCTGCCGAACTGCGATCCGGATGGCTTTTCTTTGGAAGACCACTCTCATAAATATTATCCCCCAGAAAAATGAGGTAGTCATCTTTTGTGGACTTACCACGGGTCATATTTCCAAAAGCGTTCAAAGCGGGACTACCCTTGTCTGTCGTGGCATCTCCCGCATCTCCGATAAGATAGAAGGTTTTTTCAATTTGCTTAGAAGAAGAGGCGTTATCTGAGATATGTCCAATTCGGTGCTTAGCTTGATAGGTGGCACAACTTGAAATAATGAATAATAGCAATACGGCACCTAATTTGTAAACTTTTTTCATATGGGTTGACTAATGGTAAAATTTAGTAATTTGGTAATCTAATATTCCAGTACCGTATGAATCCTCTAATTGATAAAACAGAAGGTTATGTTGAACAACTATTAATGGAGAAGTTGCCTAGCACCTGTTTGTATCACAATCTTACACACACCAAACGGGTATTTAAAAGTACGAAAGAAATCATTGATAATATTTCAATTTCTGAAGAAGATTCTCAGATTTTACTATTGGCCACATTATTACATGATATTGGCTACGTAGATGGATGCGAAGACCATGAGGCCAAAGGAGCAGCACTTGGGGAGGCATTCCTCCGACAACAAGGGCTAGATGAGGCTACCATCGAACGAGTATCCCAATGCATTTTAGCGACCAAATTCGATGCAGAACCCACCAATGAACTGGAAAAGATCATTCGGGATGCAGACGCCTCCCATTTTGCGAAGGACTACTTTCAAGAAGCCAGTGAATTCCTACGATTGGAATGGAAAATGCAAGGAAGAGAGGATTACAGCAAGAGAAAATGGTTAGAAAATAATATAGACCTCCTTCAAAATAGGCATGAATATTACACAGATTATGCTCGGAAACATTGGGCGCCTAAAAAGGAAGAAAACATACAGCTAATGATCACCGAAAAAGAACAACTGGATCAGCAAAAAAAGGCAAAGGATAAAGCAAGAGAAAAGAAAGACAAGGCCAAGTTGAAAAGCGTGGATCCCGAAAAGGCCATTCAGAGTGTCTTTAGGGTTACCTTACGGAATCACATTAAATTAAGCGATATAGCAGACACCAAAGCTAATATCCTATTATCTGTTAACGCTATTATTTTATCTATCGCCCTATCCAATTTAATCCCAAAATTGGACAACGCTTCCAACACTTATCTCATTGTTCCCACCATAATTTTCTTATTATTTACCGTAATTTCCATGGGACTTTCCGTACTGGCAACACGACCCAATGTAACCAGTGGGAAGTTTACAAAGGAAGACGTTACCAACAAAAAAGTAAATTTACTATTCTTCGGGAATTTCCATAAAATGAGCCTAAACGAATTCCAATGGGCGATGAATGAAATGCTGAACGACAAGGAGTACATTTATTCATCTTTGACGAAAGACCTGTATTTCCTTGGATTGGTATTACAGCGAAAGTACACAATTCTTAGGCTCACCTATACCATATTCATGATCGGCATCATTGTATCTGTCGCAGCTTTCGCGATATCGTTTCTGATAACCGATGCCGCGGGGCTCAATTAATTACTGATCTCTTTCATAAGATCCTCATAGGTATAATACTCCTTATCTTTTTCGCCACGATTATAGAGTACGTTGATCCTAATGGCTCTTAAACCTGTCACTCCCTGTAAGTCTTCAAGCTCCAGAATTTCCAGGTTATCACCTAATTGCCTCTTGGACTGAAGGAAATTGATATATTTCAGGTATTCCTGCTCATCCGACTTCTGCGAGTAAACAATGGCAATCTTACCTGGTTGGGTAATACGCTCATCCGTACCCTTAATATGAGCCTTATCTACCCTTTTCTTCACAACTTCGTAACGGGCGTTATAGGTTCCGTCCACATCAAAACGTTTTTCGTCCATTCGAAAACGCAATGACAACGAACTGTTGAAGGCTAGTATCATTGAAGCTACGTCCAAAGGAACCAGTAACTTCTCTTTCAACTGATAGAAGCTATTCTCCATTTCGCACATCGCCTGCAACTGCCAAAGACGCAAGTTATAGAGGTAGATCTTATTGAAGCTATCCTGTTTGGTGATCGATTCTCCGATATACAAATTATGTTCTACACCATCGGTTTTAAATCGTTCGTAGTAGTGAGGATACATTTGCTGGGCAGTTTCCTGTTTTTTATCCAGAATACCCGCCATGGTTTTATTGATGAGCATAACAGATTCGTCGTAATCCTTCCTATGTTTGTAAATAAAACCTTTGTCAACGTCCAATTGCTTGTAGTAATCTGCAATAAGCGATTTTAACTGATCATTCTTCTTGCTGAGGTGATCGTATAACGGAACGATCTCATTCCGAAGGAAATTGAGTACCCTTCTTTCACTATCTACCTGAAGGTGCTGCTCAATATTGGTGAGAAAACCATTGATCCTGAAATTGATCTGCTCGTAAATAGGTAAGGGTTCGATCTTATATATTTTGTCAATGATCTTTTTGACATGCTTCAACTGAAGAATTAGGTCATCACGGGTCGCCAGGTTACGTGCTACTGAAGAACCTTTAATATCTATTTGCCCAAAAAGTGGATATACATTTTCGAATACGATTTCATTGAAAGTAACTTCTTCCCCTTCGAACTTACTTTTAATTACACGTTCCGCCTCTTTTTTAAATTTCCAATGCACACTCGGATGAATAGAAGTGCATTCTTGCTGGATCAGTAACTCCATCTCATTTTCCTTAAGCTCCTTGGACCGTCTTACCGAATCCGCCAGAAATGGCATAATATCTTCTAGTTTATGGGCATTTATAGAGTTTAACTCCTGAGGATTAGGCGAAACGATCTCCAACATTCCCAAAATGATACCTTCGCTCGTAATAGGCGTAATGATGGCACTTTTAACCCCTTGCATATGCAGTTTCTGATACAACACATTCTCCGGGTACAAATTGTGATATCTATCCACATCAGAGATACAGTACGGCTTGTGTTCTTCTATAAGTTGGGCATACGAATGCGGACAAAGAGCCTTAGTGCATTTTTCATTTTTTTCGCCATTAAGTACATAGCTCTTCACCTTGATCAACTCTGGTGGATGCTCGAATTCCGAATCTTCCGCATTGAAGATGGAATACCCAACCACCAAAGACGGGAGATTGAAAATAGCTCTTACTATGTTTTGAAACTGTATGGCAAAGTTTTCATCTTTCTCATCGATCTGAAGCAGATTCGCTTTAAAATCGGATAAGGCCACATCGGTAGTAGCGTCATACATATTGGCAATGACGAACCCACTGAACTTCCAACTCCCCGGAGGAAATTTCTCCTTCCAAAGGTCGATATTTTCAAAATTATCCAATAACTCCGCAACATCTTCCGGAGTAATTTCAATACTGTGTTCCGTCTTTTCAATTTCAATAAAGTCGCCGTTGTAAAGCACACGGTAATGCCTCATGATTCCACGATCATCCGGTATATCATAGTAAAATGGTCTTCTGAAGTCTGCCCGATACCCATAATAGGCATTGAGGATCACACTGCACCCCATGATATAGAATTGATCATCATCAAAATCGGATAACTGCAGGTCAAAACCAGGCCCCGCCACTTTGACAATGTTATCGTATCGTTCGGTCGATTTGAAGATAAATTCCGAAAAAGGAATAGTAGCCACTTTTATTTCGTTCTTCTGAAGCACAGAGGCGAACATATCTTCGAGGATGATGTCTATTTGAGGCTGTAATCGCTCCATGTCTTCCTGACTTGTAAGTCCTTCAGACAATTCCGGAAAGTCCTTTTCTACCTTTAGTATCTCTTTCGCCCTAGCCTGCACCAAAGGGCTGGCTGAGTTAAGACTAGCCCGATAACTTTCAAAAAGTTTCTTGAAACTTATTTCTATATCGAGCGGAAAGGCTGCTTGGGTAATTTTTTCGTTCATTATCAACTAATTAACTAGTAAATTTAATAATTATCTATTGCACAGAAGGCAATTCTCTTCTAATTAACAATATTTTGAGAGTATGCTGTTTTTTTCAGAAGAAAATACCATTATTTTTGTCAGCATAAACCGTATTACTATGAGACGATTATTTCCCTTTTTTATTACACTTTTGTTTATTTCTTGTAATGAAGATTCTGCGAAGACCTACCAACTTCAGGGTAATGCTTTTGGTTATGAAAACGACACTAAGGTCTTCTTATTCGAGATTGATGATAATAATCAGTCCAAAGTGAAGGATACTCTAATGGTTGTTAACGGGAAATTTTCGGAAGAATATCCGAATGAAGAGGCCACGGCCCTTCACTTTCTGAGAGTCGATGGCAATAAAACCAATTTGCTATTTTTTGCTGAAAACGAAGATCTCGTTGCTAACATCTACAAAGACAGTATTTCTTCCTCCTTTGTTTCCGGCGGGAAAGAGAATGAGCTTTACAATACTTTTCAAAAAGAAACAATCGGCATCACTAAAAGAAAACTGGAGGTGGCTCAGCAATATAAAACGGCCCAACTGGAACAGGACGGTATCCTTATCAATGAACTTAGGCAAGAAAACCTTCAGCTATCCTCTAAAGAAAAATCCTATAAGAGAAAGTTTGTAAAGGAAAATGCGAATTCTCTATTCGGGCTCATGCTACTTTCAGAATTATATTCGAAGCAAGAGCTCAGTGCAAACGATGTTAATGATATTCTCGGAGGACTGGGACCCAAAATGGCCAGTCACGAGTTAGTCACTGAATTGAAGAAAACCATGGAAGCCAAAAAGCAGGCAGATATTGGTGGCGTGGCTCCCAATTTCTCGGCTCCGGATCCGGATGGCAATATGTTGTCACTGGAAGATGCCTTAGGGAAATATACCATTATCGATTTTTGGGCCTCCTGGTGTCGCCCCTGTAGAATGGAAAACCCCAATGTGGTAAACGTATACAACAAATACCACGATAAGGGCCTTAATATCATTAGCGTCTCTCTGGACAAACAAGGCCAAAAGGAACGATGGTTAAAGGCCATCGTCGATGACAAAATGGATTGGTATCACGTGTCCAACCTACAGTTCTGGCAAGACCCTATTGCCCGCCAATACAACGTTAGGAGCATCCCTGCTACCTTTTTACTGGATGAAAAAGGACGAATTATCGATAAGAACCTGAGAGGGCCCGCCCTGGAAAAAAGGATATCGGAACTGATTAATTAATTCAATTGGAAACTCACGTTTACCTGTACTCGGATCTCCATTTCTCCGGGTGCTAAAGTTTTGGCTGCACTTTCTCCGTCCATAGCCATAGCACCTCTAAACATAGGAGACGGTATATTGGTTTGTTGAAATTCACTTATTTGAATTGCCTTTCCTATGCTCTGCCCTAGTACGGAAGCGTACTCCTCGGCCTTCATTTTGGCATTCTCAATGGCTGCTTTACGAGCCTGAGACTCCAGGGAAGCCATCTCCGATGAGGCAAAAGTAACTCCGTCGATCCTGTTGATTCCAGTCTCCAGTAGTCCGTTCATTAATTTTTCATAGTCCGAAAGATCCACCAACTTAATAGATAGGGACTGATTGGCTACATAATTGTATGTCTTGGTATTGTATTCATAATTCTTACTAAGACGTACAAATTCAGTTTTTACATATTTTTCGTCAATTCCCATACGTTTTACATACTGCAACACCTCACTAATCGTTCGGTCATTCATCTGCTTTAACTCTTTGGGACTGGTGCCTGTGTTCTCCACCCGCACGTTGACCGTTACCTGATCCGGAACAATGGTTACCACTCCTTCTCCTTTTACATCTACGGAGGAATTTTGTTGTGTTTGT
>JBCBDM010000079.1:0-16130 GCA_038529705.1 Bacteroidota bacterium | reverse complement strand
GCAAGAGTCGTTATCCACCCACTTTACGGTGTATGCGCTTTCTTTCTCCGGTCATGGAGGTCAAACCCCGGAGAAGGCATTTACCATGGATCTTTTCGTTCAGGACACCTTGGAATTTATGGAAGCGCAAGGTCTGAAGACTGCCCATTTTTTTGGGTATAGTATGGGTGGTTATGTGGCGCTTAAATTAGCACAAAGGCATCCGGAAAAAGTGAAAAAAATCGTTACTCTGGGGACCAAGTTTGCCTGGAGTCCGGAGATTGCTGCCAGGGAGGTGAAAATGCTGGATCCGGAAAAAGTAGCAACCAAAGTACCCAAATTTGCCGCCTACCTGAATAGGCTGCATCAACCCGCCGACTGGAAAACGGTGATGCAACAAACGGCCCAAATGATGATCGGTTTAGGCGATCGACCCCAACTAACTGGAGCCGATTTTAGGGATATTCAATGTCCTGTCCTCATTATACGAGGGTCCGAAGACCCAATGGTATCACTGGAAGAATCGGAAACGGCGGCCGAGCAGCTACCACATGGAAATTTCCGAATGTTGGAGGACACTCCCCACCCTATCGAAAAGGTGAACATCAAAACACTGGCGAAGACCCTTACACTTTTTATTTCAAACGCTTAATGATCCCAAAAGGAACCTAAACCACAGAGCGCCAGTCTCTTTATCGACACTTTCTAAATGCCTACTAAACCTATAGGTAATATCTTCATTTTCAATATCTTAAATCGATTTCGTACCTTGAAAAGCCGAACAACAACAACCAATGAAATCGTCCGTATCTACCACCTTCCTCATTCTCGTTATTTTACAAGCCCTGCACTCCTTTGAGGAGTATCTGGGAGAGCTTTGGGCCAACTTCCCGCCTGCCACCTTCCTGTGCGGCCTTATCTCGTCCGATCTGGAATTTGGTTTTCTGCTCATCAATATCGGCCTGTTCATGGCCGGACTCATTGTCTGGTGGTTCCCGGTTCGCAGTGGAGACTCCTTTGGACGTTTTTTCATCTGGTTCTGGATCGTTATCGAGTTGCTGAACGGAGTGATCCACCCGGCCTGGTCCATCTACCAGAAAGCTTATACACCGGGTGTTATTACCGCTCCGTTGCTTTTACTAACTGCCTTGGTATTGATAAAACATGTTCAAACGGAAAAACAAAACAACCTCCAAGCGTGAACCATCAGCAACCCACTCATTATTTCTTCATTTTTCTGCGCAGGAAGAAGAACAATAGGGTTCCAAAAAGCAATAACGGCCAAATATGAATAAGAAAGAGAATACCGGATTCTATCATATTCCATCCAAAAGAAAACCCATTTTTCGACTTGTCTCCAAAGGACTTCTCATAACTACTCGGCTCCGGAGTGTATTCCACAGTTTCATACAGATCGATCACAATAGTACTAAAAGCCACTTTATTGGTTAAGTACTTCAATCTCCCTTGCGCCGATTCAATCTCCTCCTGAATGACTCGTAGCTTTTCTTCCGTGGCCAGAATATCCTTTACGGTTTTCGCATTCTTCCGGAGTACCTCCTCATAACGTGCCTTGACCTCCAATTTCGTCTTTAGGCGCGACTCCAGATCGATATACTCTTCGGTTACGTCCTTGGTGGTAATATTCTCGTATTCCACAAAACTCACCACCCCTGCAATGGAATCCATCAGGGCATCGAAATGTTGTTGCGGCACCTTTACGGTAAAGCGGTTTTCCAACTTGTAGAGGTTATTATTAAAGCGTAAGTCTGAAATGTAGGCGTTGTATTTCTGGGCCACACCCTTAATCTTCCGCGTGGCTTCCTTCACGTTTTCTACCTTGTATCGAGCCTCGGCCGATTTAATGATCTTGAGGTCCTTCGGAAACTCCGGCGCGGGTTCCATATTACTATCAACCTGAATAGACTCATTCCCAACAAACCCACTAAGTCCGTCGTATTCTTCGTTGAGATCCACCTCAGCCAAGTTAATATCTTCTTTGTAGGCTGCATTGGTATTGCAAGCGGATAGGAAAAGTAATACCCCGAAAAGGGTCCAGACTTTAAAAATGGAATTAAACTGTTTTGTCTTCATAATTTTATATTTTTAAGCATTACTCCAACAAACTTCGGGCAGGCTCATGGCCATGCTTTGAAAAAGCCTGGTAAAACGATTGTAAATCATTTTACAATTTTTAAATAGTTGAAAAACAGATATATAACCACTTGAATCCTAGCGATAAACATCTCTTCGAACAATTGAAAAAAGCGGTCACCCAGGCGTTTTTAGTGGATCACTATGCTTCGGACATGATCGAAAGTTGGAAGGGAGATGAAATTGTAGTCTTTCAGGAAGACCTGTTTCAAAAGGTGAAAGCGCGGGTAAGTGAAAAGTGGTTCTATACCTATATTAAGAAGGAGCCCGCGAAATTGCCGCGCATAGACATGCTCAACCTGCTAAGCACCTATGCAGGCTATGCCAACTGGAACGATTTCAAGGCCAAACACCAGGGAAAAACCATTCCGAAGCCCTTAAAACCTAACAAATCTAAGGCCATTGTGGTGGTGATTGCTGCCTCTCTGGTTCTTGTAGGGGCGTTTGCCGCCTTCTTTTATATGCAACCCCGGCAGCACCAGTTTAACTTTTGCATGATCGATGAAGACAAGAACGAAGCCATCCACAAGATCCTTGACATCAAAGTATTACAAGAGGGTCAATCTCCGGTCTATCTCAAGACGGATAGTATGGGTTGTTTTCGGTATGTTACTTCGGAAGAGACCATCCGTTTTGTGGTACAATCTCCCTATCATAAGACCGATACGATCGCTCGACATATCAATACAGGTGGGAATCCGATGGTAAAGCTTCGAACCGATGATTATGCATTGATGCTTCAGTATTACTCCAGTGGCAATACAACAGACTGGAAGAAACGCAAGGTCCAATTAGAGCGACTTATCGATAACAATGCGCAAATCTATCAGTTGTATGGTAACAACGTAGGGATTGAATTGTATTCGAAGGAGGAATTTATCGATAAGCTAACCACCCCCACCAGTAGTTTGAAGAATATACGAATACTGGACAGAGCCTATGAGAATGGAAAGATCGTAAAACTGAAATTCATGGTACAATGAAAAAGCTACTCTACATAGTACCGCTTTTTGCTTTGATCGTTGCCTGTGGAAAAATGGAGAACAAGGCACCCCTTACCGAGGCCGATATGGTGGAAGCCGAAGAGTCCGATGGACTTAGTGGTTTTGTTTGGGAGGAAGCCGTAGGAAATATGGAAATGGGCAATGAGGCGGTACCCGGTTGGGAGGCCATGGCAACCGAAAAACTTAAGGATTATTTCGACCTATTGCTGCTTGAACAGAAGCATCCGGAGTTTCGAGAGGATATTCGGGTTCAGTTAGAGCGCCTATTAGAAAATGACACACTCTTTATAGACCACGGCTCCTTTACTTCCATTGAGAACATAAGACAGAAAGGCGGTATCGAACAGATTTCCGACAGTGTACAACATGTCCAATTTTATTTCGTCAAGGTCGATGGACAATCACGATCGGTGGATTCCATAACTGCCAGGATAAGAGCCAAAGAAATACAATTGGATAATGAGGCGAGAACCTCCTTTAAATTCACCTTTCTAAAGAATCATTAGGAATTTTTTGTTGGCTCATGGAAATGGTTTTGACCGTTACTTTTCCAATGATTTAATCTTCATAAAAGCCGGAGGTGCAGGAACGCCAAAAGAACTATCGTTTTCTTTCATTGGAAGCAATACGGTAAACTCTGTACCTACCTTAGGTTGGCTACTCACCTCTACATTTCCGCCGTGGTGTCTGGCAAAGTCTTGACAAAGAATAAGCCCAAGACCTGTTCCCGTTTCACCTGCTGTTCCTTCGGTGCTAATTTGTTCCCCTACCACAAATAAAGATTTTAATTCTTCCGGGTTCATCCCAACTCCATTGTCTGTTACTTTAATGGATAAAAAACCATCTTTACTACTCGCGGAAACTTTTATTTCACCCTTGCTATCTGTAAATTTAATGGCATTCGAGACTAGATTACGTACAATGGTTTCCAACATATCACGATCTCCATGATAGAATATACGCTCTTCCATGGTAAAAGTTAAAGAGATATCTTTCTCATCTGCCTGATGGATGCTTGCCTGAGTAATGGAAAATAACAACTCGTTCAAGTTTATTTTTCCTTCCTTATATTGGATATCTCCTGTCTGAGACATGGCCCACCGAAGTAGATTATTCAAAAGGTCTACGGTATTACCTGTAGACTCCTTAAGTCTATCTATAATCACCATGAGGTCAGGGTCTTTAATATCTTCATGCTCGAGAAGATGTAACAATCCTTCAACGGCATTTAGAGGTTGCTTTAAATCATGACCAATGATAGAAAAGAATTTATTCTGTGTTTTACTGAGGTTTTTTAACTCTCGGTTCTGATTCTTGATCTCCTTTCTTCGGCCTTCAAGGATTACATTGGTCTTCACAAGTCTGGCATTTAATTTTTTCGACCGATGCGCCTGGAAGGTGACGATAAATGCGAGGAATGCAAAGGTGAGATACCAAAGTAATAATACGCTGGACAATCCGGTATTTACCATAGCTGGGTTTTTGAATGCCGAGCCTATACGAACATTGAAACCGTAAAAAGTAGCATTGGAGTAGACAAATTCAGAGGTATCTGTGGTGAAATTCTTGTAATATTCGGAATCTTCCTTCACATTATACACCTTGGTATTGTTGTAGGTCCTTTCTCTATCGAAATCGTATCCTTCCTCGGTACTAAAATGAAAAATAAGGTCGTTCACCTCATTATCCATATAGATGTCGTCCATGATGCTCTTAAAATTAATGATCGCCGCTACATATCCTAAGGTGGTTCCATCTCGTTCTACCCGAAAATTTATGGGTAATCCAATCCATCCTTCAACGAGATTTATGGGTGGAAACATTTGTAGGGAATCCTGTTGCATGAGTTGATCCAACATCTTGATCTTTCTTTCGCTTCTCAAAGAGGATACCGACCGCCCTACAAGGCCAGCGGGATTCATTTCATCGCGGGTAAAAGATTGAAGAAAGACATGAGAAGTATCGATAAGCGAGACCACAACTGGGTCTTTGCTCTTGATATCATCAAATTGATTCTTCACAAACTGTTGAAATTCGGCAGCGGTAGGTAGTTCTGAAGATAAGTTTACGTAAGATCGCATTCCTGCGACAAGGCCGGCAAACTTATCGATGGAGTTGGCAAATTCCGCCAGGGTACGATTGTGATGATACTCCAACCTAATTTGACGAGCCTCTAGTTCTTTCTGCTTAAAATTCTCATTCAAAAAGAAGATAAATACGCCTCCAATAAGAAGAAACATAGCAAATAGAAGCCAATGGTTATGTTGTCTTAATTTGTCCACTTAGGGCCGTTTGGGTCGGCAATGTAGAAAAACTTATGTTAAATGCTATTCCCGAATAGCGGTGAAATCTTGATTTTTACCGAAAAATAATGTTTTTATCGATAAAATATGCCATATATCGTATAATTAAAGGGACATCTCGATGGTTAAGCTATCTTTATTGATACATACTCCCTCCTCTTTTAAGACCTATTTCCTTCGCTTTGAAAGGAAATTACGCATTGTTACACCTTTAAAATCGCCACCATATGGAAAGGAAAAAGCCCATCATTATCATTCCCGGGATCCAGGGAACCAAACTATTCAATGTGAACGAAAAAGATTTTACCACCGTCTGGTCCGGTATCAAAAAATTCTTTTCTAATATTCATATGCTTCGGCTTCAAAAGAACGGCATAAGCGACATAGGTGCCGAGACCATTATTGAACGCGCCGATGTGGAAAACCTGGCCTATTCGGAAATTATCAATTATCTGAAGTCCAAAGGCTATCGGGTCTTTATTTTTGGGTATGACTGGCGGAAATCGAATATGGAAACCGCCAAAGAACTAAAATTATATCTAGAGCGATTAACGGACAAGCTCAACACCAGTTCTTTCAATTTCCTTACCCATAGTATGGGAGCGTTAGTACTTTCCTCCTACTTGAAGATCATTTCTGAAGAGCAGCGAAACAAGGTATTGCACAGAGCCATTTTTGCCGTACCTCCTTTTTTGGGGTCCGTTGAAGCGAGTTTCAACCTGGTGGTTGGAAAGTCCCGTTTGTTCAATTCCAGCGATGATTTCAGGAAGATCGCCCGTACCTTTCCTTCGGTATATGAACTTTTACCCGTCTATGAGGGCGCTTATGAATTTGAAGACCCTGCAGCTCATGCCCATTTCAATCCCTTCGACTTCGATACTTGTTGGCAGCAGGTTAAGGATTTGGATCCCAAAAGAAAAGACACCCACAAGAAACACAAACTAATCTCTTATCGTCTTCAGAAGTTAAAAGAAGTACGAAATGAGAATAAATTTATTTTCGACTTTGCCCAATGTAGTCCGGAATTCAGGAAACGTCTTATCGTGATCGCTGGCGGGAATGCCCGTACCAAGGACAAGATCTTTGTAAGAAAAGAGGAGGGCCATTTAAAAAATTTCTTCGACTACGAAAAATTCGACGAACCTAAGAATGCCGATGGAACGGTACCTCATGCCAGTGCCAGTGCTTTTAAGGACGTTATTTTAACCCTTCGGGTGAACCAAAGAGCACTGGAAACCTGGGCCGATTCACGATTTATCGGGGCGGACTGGCATGCCTTCTTCCTCAATAACGGACGGGTACAAAATGTGATTAAACGTTTCCTTAGTGATGCCACGCAACGCGAAAACTGGTATGATTCTGCCGGAGGAAAGATTGAAAAGATCACCTAGACGATTTGTTAAACTTATTCAAATGGGTTTATGGGAAGACGTAAGATGCGGTATATTAAGGGTTTCAACCACAACCAATGAATAAAACTATCTCCTACCGTATTGAATCTCTCGACATTCTGCGTGGATTGGTGATGGTCATTATGGCTCTGGACCACGTTCGTGATTATTTCCATGCAGGTGCCTTTGTAAGTGACCCATCCAACCTGGATACCACCACCCCCGAACTTTTTTTCACCCGATTCATAACCCATTTCTGTGCCCCGGTATTTGTTTTCCTGGCAGGCACCTCGGCCTTTTTATACGGAAGGAATAAAACCAAAAAAACGCTTTTCAAATTTTTATTCACCAGAGGTGTATGGCTCATCTTGCTCGAGCTTACCGTGATGACTTTTTTATGGTGGTTCGATCTTAGTTTCAGCTTTTTCAACCTTCAGGTGATCTGGGCTATAGGCTTATGCATGGTATTCCTTTCGGCCATTATCTATTTACCTAAGAATCTTATCCTGATTCTCGGGCTTGTACTGGTCTTTGGTCATAACCTTTTGGATGGATTCACTGCGGAAGGAAATAGTTTTAGCTCTATGATATGGTATATATTACATCAGCCTGCCTTCATTCAAATGGGGGATACCTGGATAAGCTTTTTGTACCCGATCATGCCATGGATTGGTGTGATGTCTCTGGGATACGTTTTCGGTACGTTATACGGAAAGGAATTTGACCCCATGGTTCGAAAGAAATGGTTACTGATACTGGGGCTTGGTGCCATTGGATTATTTCTGCTTCTTAGAGGGGTAAATATCTATGGTGACAGGATTTTGTGGTCAACACAAGAGCATCCGGTCTATACATTGCTTTCCTTCTTCCAACTCACAAAATACCCTCCATCCCTATTGTTCCTGTTAATTACGTTAGGGCCTTCACTCCTGTTCTTATTAGCAGTGGAAAACATAAAGAATAAGATCACGGATTTCTTCGTCGTATATGGACGTGTTCCGTTATTTTATTACGTAATCCATGTCCTCGTGATCCATGTTGCGGCCATCCTGGGAATCCTAATTACCGGTGGAGATTGGACCCTGATGATCCTTACCATGGATTCGTTTATGAATGGAAGTCTGGCAGGATATGGATATTCTCTGGGGCTAACGTATTTGATATGGATGGGTATTGTAGCGGTTATGTATCCCATTTGCCTGAGATATATGAAGTACAAGGCGGCCAACCGCGATAAGAAATGGCTTAGTTATCTATAAAATAAACCGCCCCGGACTTCAACATGGCATGAAGATTACCAGGGCGGTTCTACTAACTAACCAAACCAATTATGAACAAACTGGCATTTTTTATAGCTGAGGCAGCAATACTTTGTCTATGGCATGTACAACTCCATTCGCTGCTTGTACGTTTACAACTATAATATTACTAACTCGTCCGTTAGGATCGGTGATCGTAGCATTTTCTGCGTCGATAGTAATATCATCGCCTAAGGTTCCAACTACACCGCTCACCAGGTCTTCGGCACGTACATTCGCTTCGGCGATAACGTGAGTGTTTAGGGTTGCGGTTAGGGTTGCCGTATCAATTTCCGATAGGTCTCCCAGGCCTAATTCGGCCAATAGGTCTCCAAACGCATCATTGGTAGGAGCAAATACGGTGAAAGGAGCGGGAGATGTACCCAATGGCGTAGTCAAAGTAGCCACATAATCTGGCTGATCATCTCTCGTAAGCGCCGCTACCAAAGTTTCGAATGTTGGGTCTGCCACGGCAAACGTAACAACCGTTGGAAGGGCGATCACCGCATCCACAATATGAACTACTCCATTGGCAGCAGTAACATCGGCTGTTACTACATTGGAAATTCCATTTAAAGTTACTCCGGAGTCTGTATTGATGTAAAGACTTAGATTATTATCCGTAGCTCCATAAGTAGCCAAAGTGGTAGTATACGAGGTAGAGAGATCTGTTGAAAGGAAAGTCCCGGTCAAAGCATGGTTTAAAACAACTTGCGTTAGCACGTCTACAGGCACATCACCAATTTGCACACCTCCTCCTAGAAAGGCTTCGAAGGCATCATTGGTAGGAGCAAATACTGTAAATTCTGCCATTCTATCATTCAATACCGTGTCTAACCCAGTAAGCTCAAGGGCTTCTACCAAGGTAGAGAGATCTCCTGTCATCATGGCCAAACCTGTGATTGTTGGGTCTATAATATCCAAGACCTCATTAGGGATCAATACTTTATCGATAGCATGGATAACACCATTCCCCGTTTGAACGTCGGTTAACAGAATATTGGCCGGCATCCCTGTAGCGTCAATCACCTTAGGTCCGCCCGTAAGTGAGATGGTAATATCCTCCCCCTGGAACGTGGTAGCGGTTTGCCCTTCTACCAGGTCGCCTGCTCTTACGTTGGCTCCTGCTAAAACATGATAGTTCAATACTTGCTGAAGGATAGCCGTATCAATATCGTCTAAAGAGGACACGCCCAGCAATTGTAACAGTGCTGCGAAGGCATCGTTATTAGGAGCAAATACCGTGAAAGGCGATGCTGTAGTTCCGGAAAGTAAGGCCACATAATCTGTGGTTCCATCGGAACCAGCCACCAAGGCGTCAACTAAAGTAGAGAAATCCGGATTGGCCGTAGCTTGAGTTACCACGGTAGGGATTCCAATAACGGCATCCACAGCGTGGATCACCCCATTGCTTGTTGGTATATCTGCTGAAGTTACGTCAGACACTCCATTTAAGTTTACACCGGAAGCCGTATTTACAAAAAGACTTAGATTAAATCCAGTATCTCCAAACTCTGCCAACGAATTTATATATCCTGTTGAAAGCTGAGTGGATTCTACGGTACCGTTCACTACATGGTTCAATAAAATGTTTGTGAGTACGTCTACAGGTACATCGTCCACACTTGCAAATCCATTCGCATTAAGGAAAGCCTGGAATGCTGTATTGTTGGGAGCAAAAACGGTAAAATCTGTTGTTCCATCAAGGGTAGCAACCAATCCTGCGCGTTCCAGCGCCGCAAGTAAAGAAGAATAGTCGGCGTTATCTGCAACAAATCCGGCAATGGTCACATCGGTAGTAGTTGGTCCGTTGTTATCGTCGTCATCACTACAAGAAAAGACCAGTACGGTCATCAATGTAATCATGGCGATTCGAAATAAATGTTTCATAGTCATTAAAGTTTTAGTGTTTATTATGGAACAACAGCTTCTGTAGAATTACTACCGGCGATTTCCGGTTTAATATATATTTAACATTTTGTTTAACTTTTTGAATTAATTATAAAACAAAAACCCTTCCATCTGGAAGGGCCTGAATTTATAATTTATCACTTGATTACTGGCACAAAGGCACCATTTGCATGATACTGGCTTTCAACTCATTGTTTGAACTAATGTTTAATGCTGTGGTATCCTGAACGCGAAGTTCTATAGGATAATCTATGGAGGCTAGCACCCCACTTTCAAATAGATCGATACGGGTAAATGTCTCTTTGTCGTGCGTAAACATGATCGTCTCGAAGTCATTATTCTCCGTATTGTAAACCGAAATACGAACCGGATACGTAAAATCTATGCACGTAATACGATCGTTATACAAAGTACCATTGGCACATCGGGTAATAAATTCTTCGAAAACCGCCATCGACTGAATGGGCTCTTCCACATAATCACCGGTGGTAATAGTAAGTGGAAAGACGGGTTCTATTATATCTTGAGAACTTATCGCCAATAAATCATTGACGGAATTCACATTGTGGGATTCTCCATTCAAAAGGATTTGGTATGGAAAGTTAATACTAAAACAGGAGGATTGATCAATGATATCATCAAAAGACCCATCATGAGAGGTTACAGATTGCATAAGACGAGTAAGCTGGGCGTCCGCAAGGAAAGAGGATTCTTGATTTTCTTCTACTATAGTCAACTCTTCTTTCTGACAGGAAAACAGTCCCATGCACAATAGTAAGATCCAATATTTTTTCATAACGACATTTTTCAAACTATCTATATAACAACTTCAACTTCTTTATTCCTACTTCCAATATTTTATATCTTTACATGAAAAACCTCTATGCCCAAACCTCTCTTCGAGAATGTCTGTGACGAACATGTATTTTCACAAATATATTCAAAACTGGCTACAGACCTTCACAACTTCATTTATTACAAGTTCGGACCTGAGATCAATCCGGAGGACAAAGTACAGGAAGCCTTCCTAAAATTATGGAAAAACTGTAAGGACACTCCGGTTGAAAAGGCAAAAAGTTTCTTGTTTACCGTAGCCAACAATCTTACGCTTAATGAGATAAAGCATCAGAAAGTGGTACTGAAGTATAACGAGCGGCCCGTTAAGAATTATACGAACGAGTCCCCGGAGTTCATTATGGAGGGCAACGAATACCTGGCAAAGTTTCAGAAAGCGCTGAGCAAACTCCCCGAAGGCCAACGGACGGCCTTTATGATGAATCGGGTAGAAGGCAAACGACATAAAGAAATCGCCGAACTGTTAGGAATCTCGAGAAAAGCAGTGGAAAAGCGCATTTATACCGCCCTCGAGAAACTTCGAAAGGATTTAGACGAAATTTAATCCATTTAGAGGTAGGAATTTTTGAAACTGAGTTGTTTTATAAGTGATTTGACATGAAAAAGGAAGATTTAATTGTTAAGTGGTTAGATAATAACCTGAATGAAGAAGAGCTACGGGCGTTCAAGGAATTGGACGCCTATAGTGCTTTTATGAAGTTAGACCAGGCCGCACAACAGTTTAAAGCTCCAGACTTTGATCTGGATGCCAATCTAGCCAAATTAAAAGATCAAAAACCTTCGGCTAAACCCGTTTTTGCATGGAAGCAATATGTTGCTGGTGTGGCAGCTGCCTTGGTGTTATTCCTAGGGGTATATCTGTCTTTTTTCAATACTACAGACACAGACACTACTTTTCTAGCTCAAAACGGCGAAACCAAAGAATTTATCCTTCCGGACCGTTCAGAGGTGGTTCTCAATGCCGGTTCCAACATCAGTTATGAAAGTGAGGATTGGGGCCAGAACCGAAACCTCAATCTTGAAGGGGAGGCTTATTTTAAAGTAGCCAAAGGTTCTAAGTTTACAGTGCACACGGATCAGGGAACTGTCTCTGTTCTGGGAACTCAATTTAAAGTAAAGGCTCGGGAGCATTTTTTTGAAGTGGTCTGCTATGAAGGTATGGTGCAGGTAGAACACCATGGAAAGATGACAAAATTACCCGGAGGAAGCAGCATAAAAATGTTTGAAAACAATCGATTGGGGAAAACTTTGGTGACAGATACAGAACCAAGTTGGCTTCATCGAAAATCTTCATTTATCAGTGTTCCATATCAGGAGGTTATAGATGAACTGCAACGTCAATACAACATCGCAATAGCCCCGCTGGATTCCGTTACCAACGACACTCTTTTTACGGGAAGTTTTACACACGAAAATTTAGAAACTGCCTTGGAAGCTATCACAATTCCCCTTAACTTGTCTTACAAAATTGAAGGAAATAACGTGGTGCTTAAATCCAATTAGCAGTGACCCAAATCAAGAAGATTGTATTCCTCTTATTATTGATTCTAGGACATTTTGGCAACGCCCAAGAAAAGATTCCAATACGCGAATATCTTCTCCTGGTGGAGACAGACTTCCCATATAACTTTTCCTTTAAAGACGAAGACCTGAAGACACATATCATTGCGCCCAATCGTTTCGAGGATATCGATGCTACGCTCGCCTATTTGAGGCAAAATTCCCTCTTTCAGTTTGAAGTGTTAAACGACAAAACCGTGGCCATCAGTAAAAAACCAGAACTCATCAAGGGCTGCGGGCAGGTATTTTCTTCAGAAGGGTCCATTCCGCTTGACAACCTCGTGGTGACTTCCAGATATCAGCAACTTTTTACAGACAGCGAAGGCCGATTCGATGTTCTTGCCGCCACTTCCGAAGATACTATCACGCTCACCTATCAGGGCTATGAAGAAACCGTGATAAGTGCGGACAGCCTTCAAAACAACCCCTGCACCTCTATTACTGTAGAACCCAAGGTAGAATACCTCAGCACCGTAACACTTTCCAACTACTTTGCCAAAGGAATTTCCAAAGAAACCAACGGATCCCTTAGTGTCAACTACGACGATTTCGATATCCTTCCCGGTTTGATAGAGCCAGATGTGTTACTCACCCTACAAGCACTTCCCGGGATACAAAGCGTAAATGAAAGAGTTTCCTTTATCAATATTAGAGGGGGGACCAATGACCAAAATCTTATCCTGTGGGACGGAATTAAAATGTACCAAAACGGACACTTTTTTGGGCTCATTTCTGCCTTTAATCCATTTCTCACCCAAGAGGTAACCGTGTTTAAAAATGGAACTCCTGCCGCTTATGGCGATGGTGTTTCGGGCATAATTTCCATGGCCAGCGCCAGAGAACCGGACCCTGAATTTTCGGTAGGAGCTGGAATCAATCTCCTTAGTGCAGACCTCTTTGCCAATGTCCCCTTGGGAAAAAAAGGATCCTTTCAGATATCGGGAAGAAAATCTATCAATAATGTGGTGGAAACGCCCACCTATAGTTCCTACTTCGACCAGGCCTTTCAAAATACAGAACTCACCTCCTCCGGCGGGAATGCCCTGCCTAACTCGAATGACGATTTTAGCTTTTTCGATACCAGTTTAAGAGTGCTTCTGGAACCTACTGAGAAAGATCACCTAAGGCTTAACTTTATATTCCTGGCCAACGACTTGGAGTTTCTGGAAAATGCGGAGATAGACAATAACGAGCAATCGCTGAAAAGTGATCTTATACAAAACAATCTGTCTGCCGGGCTCTATTACAAACGACAATGGAACCAGCGGTGGTCCACAGATCTTCAGCTATACGGAACTACCTATAAGTTGCAGGCATTGAACCAAAATATTCTCAACAATCAGGCTTTACTGCAGGAAAATGACGTCCTGGAGTCCGGTGTAAAATTCAATTCGAGCTATCTTATTTCTGAAAAGCTCATGGGGAATCTGGGGTACCAATGGAATGAGACGGGAATCACCAATTTTGAACGTATCAACAATCCGTTTTTCGAAAGAACGGATAAACAGGTAATACGAACCAACAGTCTTTTTGCCGAAGCTAACTACCGCCCTTTTGAGGCTACCTATATTAATTTGGGGGTACGCGCCAATCACATAGGTAAGTTCAACGAAATATTGGTTGAGCCACGCCTGAGTGTGAGTCATCGTTTCCTGGAATATTTCACTGTAGAGCTCCTTGGAGAGCTGAAGAGTCAGACTACCTCGCAGATCATCGACTTTCAAAACGACTTCCTGGGCGTGGAGAACAGAAGGTGGGTGCTTTCGAAGCCCGATGAGATTCCTATTGTTAAGGGACGCCAGCTTTCTGCTGGAATCAGTGTAAATAGAAAAGGTTGGTTGGTTAGTGCCGAACCCTATATCAAGAAAGTTACCGGGATTACGTCTCAGAGTCAGGGATTTCAGAATCAGTTTGAAAATGAAAGAACTCATGGCAGTTACACCGTACTGGGAGTGGATCTTCTGGTAAATAAACGCTTTAAAAAGATCAATACTTGGTTGAGCTATTCCTATGCTGAAAATGACTATGACTTCGATACATTTGTCCCCAGTGAATTTCACAATAATATTGATATAAGACATACAGTGACTTACGGGGTTAATTACTCGTTCAACGATTTTAATATCTCTGGAGGGTTTAATTGGCATAGTGGTAAGCCAACCACCTTATTAGTCGCCGATGAACCTATAGCAAATGGCCAGCTTAATTTTGAAGCCCCCAATGCTTCCAATATCAAAGACTACCTACGAGTAGACCTTTCCGGCACCTACAAATTCAACGTGGGAAAAAACACCAGAGCCTTTGTAGGAATGTCCATTTGGAATGTACTCGATACGGAAAATATTGTGAATCATTTCTTTCGCCTCAATGCCGATGGCGAGATCGAAGAGATTGATGAATTCGCGCTTGGATTTACTCCCAATCTGTCCTTCAGAATTACATTCTAAACAAAATGATAGTGTTGATTAAATAACTATCTTTAAACTCAACATAATCAAAAGATCTCATGAAATTTAAACTCTCGCTTTTTGTTACCCTATTTTGTGTAATTTCTTCCTTTGGTCAGACCGAAAAGGAGAAGGTAATGGCTACTGTGGAAAAAAATACGATTCAGGGACATATATACTTTTTGGCTGATGACCTACTGAAAGGCCGTGAAACGGGAACACCCGAAAATAAAATAGCCGCTTCGTACCTGGCAAATACCTTAAGAAGTTATGGAGTAAAACCCAATCCGAAGACCGGCACCTATTATCAAGAGGTGGCATTACTTAAAAAGGAACCTCCCAAACGGGTTACTCTGTCTATGGATGGCAAAGAGGTGAAACAAAAACTTGTGTTGCAAAACGCGAACATAAAGCAATCCGGAGAAGCCGTGTACCTTGGGTATGGCCTGGAGGATGATTATAAGGGAAAAGATGTAAGAAAGAAGATTGTTGTTGTAAAAAGTGGGGGACCTGAAACCTCTGATATTAGAGGTGCATTCGGGTTAAGAGGAAAAAAAGCGGAACTGGCTGAAAAGGCCGGCGTTTTGGCCGTTATTGAGTTGGTCAAAACAGACGCCAATGTCTGGGGCTTTCTGGACCATAATTTCAATACCCCTCGACTCGAAGTCGCAGAAGACCTCGACGAAAAGTCCCAAAACGAGAGTAAAACGCCTTACTTATGGGTTCAGGACGAATACGGAAGTATGGTCAAAAACTTTGAAACGGGCAAACATGCGGTAAGCCTCTCTATTCAGGCTGAAAAAGGAAAAATAATAAGTTCAAGAAATGTCATCGGTGTGATAGAAGGGACCGACCCCGTGTTGAAGAATGAGTATATCATCTATTCGGCTCATTACGACCATGTGGGTGTGGGCGCTCCGGATGAAACTGGTGATACCATTTATAATGGGGCGCGAGATAATGCTGTGGGTACTACAACGGTCCTGAGTATGGCCCAAAACCTGGCAAAATATCCCACCAAGCGCTCGGCGCTGTTTATTTTATTTACAGGAGAGGAAAAGGGACTTCTGGGGAGCAAATACTATGTAGACCATCCTGTTTTGCCACTTAATCAAATGGTGTATTGTTTCAATAGTGACAATGGGGGATATAATGACACCTCTTTGGCTACCATCATTGGCTTACCCCGCACTACCGCTTCGAAGAACATTAAGGATGCGGCGACCAC
>JBCBDM010000078.1:0-16150 GCA_038529705.1 Bacteroidota bacterium | reverse complement strand
CCAAAGCATTCTACGAAATGTTGGGATTTAGTGTTTTCGCCGGAGATATGGAACGAAATTCTCCAGTTTATTGGCGTCGGTGTCCCAACCCGGATTAAAGGTAAGAATATTGTTGTCGAACATTCCTTGAAACAAGCCAATAAGAGAACTCTCATTTTTCATAATGAGATAATTTCGTTCCATATCTCCGGCGAAAACACTAAATCCCAACATTTCGTAGAATGCTTTGGAAGTCTTTAAGTCTTTTACACTAAGACTGGCAGAAAATGCACCTAATTTCATATACTATATTTTAATGAGTTAATCAATTTGCAATGGAACGAAACTATACCGCTACATCATACTCCCTTAAGGCATCATTTAGGGAGGTCTTTTTGTTGGTGCTCTCTTTGCGTTTACCAATAATAAGAGCACAGGGAACATTGTATTCTCCGGCTGGAAATTTCTTCGCATAACTCCCTGGAATTACCACCGATCGTGCAGGTACCACGCCTTTCGTTTCTACCGGGACATCTCCAGTCACGTCAATGATCTTGGTAGAAGCGGTTAATACTACATTGGCACCTAAAACGGCTTCACTTTCTACACGCACCCCTTCCACAACGATACATCGAGAGCCTATAAAAGCATTGTCTTCAATGATCACCGGGGCAGCCTGTAGGGGTTCTAAAACCCCGCCAATTCCTACACCACCACTTAAATGTACGTTCTTTCCAATTTGGGCACAGCTTCCTACGGTAGCCCAGGTGTCTACCATGGTTCCTTCGTCTACAAAGGCACCAATATTCACATAACTGGGCATCAGGATCGTTCCTTTTGAAATATAAGCGCCATGTCTGGCAACGGCATGAGGAACCACTCTAATTCCCTTAGACTCATAGCCTCTTTTTAAAGGGATTTTATCATGGTATTCGAAGATTCCCACTTCCAGCGTTTCCATTTTTTGGATAGGAAAGTACAATACCACAGCCTTCTTCACCCATTCGTTTACCTGCCAACCCTTTTCGGTGGGCTGCGCACAACGTAGGGTCCCTTCGTCGCATAGTAGCACCACTTCTCTAATGGCATTGATAGTTTCCGGGTTTTGTAATTGGGACCGATCCTCCCAGGCAGTTTCTATGATTTGTTGTAATTCCTTCATTATGGGTTGGTTTAAACTTCTTCGGACTTTGGACTTCCGACTTTAGACATTTAAAACAAAGATAATCTCATCATTTAAATCCCCATACATTTTTAGCATACTATTTTCTAAACCCGTATTTTTGCCCTGATTATGGCGAGAATACTGGCTTTAGATTACGGTAGCAGACGGACGGGAGTAGCAGTGACAGATGAGTTACAATTGATTGCCTCCGGTTTAACCACGGTTGAAACCCAGGAACTGATCCCTTTTCTTATTTCTTACTTTACAGAGGAGAAGGTGGAGTTGGTCTTGGTAGGAGAGCCCAAGCAAAAAGATGGAACTCATTCCTCGGTAGAGGAAGATATCCGGAAATTCTTAACAAAGTTTTCGGAAACATTCCCTGAAATGCAGGTACTAAGAGTGGATGAGCGCTTTACCAGTAAGATGGCGTTTCAAACGATGATCGACAGTGGTTTGAAAAAGAAACAACGCAGGAACAAAGCCTTGATCGACGAGATAAGTGCCACGATTTTATTACAAAGCTATTTGGAGCGCAAGTAAAATGAAACCCGGTCAATTGAATATTGAATATTCAAGAATTGAGCATTGAAAATTGATTAATTAGAATGATATATCCTATTGTAGCCTACGGAGATCCCGTATTGCGAAAAGAAACCAAAGAGGTGACCCAAGATTTTCCGAAGTTGGATGAGATCCTTGAAAATATGTTCGACACCATGTATGGAGCACACGGTATTGGTTTGGCGGCTCCGCAGGTGGGATTGCCTCTTCGTATCTTTATTGTAGATGCCACACCCTTCGAAGATGATGAAGACCTTACGGAAGAGGAACGTAAGTACCTTTCTAATTTCAAACGAGTTTTTATCAATGCCAGGATCGTGGAAGAGAGCGGGGACGAATGGGCCTTCAATGAGGGATGCCTGAGTATTCCGGAGGTACGCGAAGATGTGTTTCGTCAGGGAACCATCACCATCGAATATGTTGATGAGAAGTTCAAAAAGCACAAAGAAACCATCGGCGGAATTGCCGCCCGCATTATTCAGCATGAGTACGACCATATTGAAGGAATTTTGTTTACGGATAAACTATCACCACTCAAAAAACGTTTGATTAAAAGCAAGTTGTCCAATATTTCCAAGGGAAAAGTAAAAGTGGATTATCGCATGCGTTTTCCCAATGCCAAAAAGAAACGTTAATCCGTTTGGAAATAAAAAACAAACCCGACATCTTTGCACCCGCCTACGCTAAAGCTTCGTCGGGCGAACCTATCAAATTGAGTTGAAGTTATGAGTTTAGAAAGAATATTATCGATTTCAGGAAAGCCTGGACTGTATACCCTAAAAACACAAACCCGAACTGGACTTTTGGCGGAGTCATTGATCGATGGAAAAAAGATTACGGTAAGTACGCGTCAGAATGTAAGCTTGCTCTCAGAGATCGCTATTTACACGCTTACCGAAGAAGTACCGTTGAGAGATGTCTTTACGAAGATATCGGAGAAAGAGAATGGAGGGGCTGCCATTAGTCATAAATCCAGCAAAGATGAACTGGAGGAATACTTCTTTGGTGTTTTACCGGATTATGATGAAGATCGAGTGTATCCCAGTGATATCAAAAAGGTACTGCAGTGGTACAACCTCTTGAATAAAAATGGCATTACCGATTTCTCTGAAGTAGAGGGAGACGCCTCCGAAGAGGAGTAAGGTCTTAATAACTTTTAGATAAAACCCATCGTAAAATCTCTTCAGCAGAAGAGATTTTTTTAGTTTTAAGGATATGAATTCAAGACAAGACCAACTTCAGGCCTATGATCGTTTGTTGACCATTATGGATGAGTTGCGAGAGCAATGTCCATGGGACAGAAAACAGACCATGCAGACGCTAAGACACCTCACCATAGAAGAAACCTATGAGCTGGGTGATGCCATTCTGGAGAACGATTTAAATGAAGTGAAAAAAGAACTGGGAGACCTTTTATTACACATCGTGTTTTATGCAAAGATTGGTAGTGAGACGGATGACTTCGATATGGCAGATGTGGCGAATGATATTTGTGAAAAGTTGATTTCCCGTCACCCTCATATTTATGGTGATATCGATGTGGCAGACGAAGAAGAGGTAAAACAGAATTGGGAAAATTTAAAATTGAAGGAAGGCAAAAAAAGTGTGTTAGAAGGTGTTCCCAAATCGCTTCCCGCTATGGTAAAGGCCAACAGAATTCAGGATAAGGTCGCTGGTGTTGGGTTCGACTGGGAAGAATCGCACCAGGTTTTTGAAAAGTTGAAAGAAGAATTGGAGGAGTTACAACATGAAGTTGTCGAAAACAATTCGGAAAAGATAGAGCAGGAGTTTGGTGATGTGTTGTTTTCTATGATCAATTATGCCCGGTTTCTCAAAGTGGACCCGGAAAGTGCTTTGGAACGTACCAACAAGAAGTTTATGAAACGGTTTCAGTATTTGGAAGGAAAGGCCAAAGAAAGTGGGAAGGCCTTGAAAGATATGACCTTAGCCGAAATGGATGTATATTGGAATGAAGCGAAACGCCTGTAACCTAGAGATCGAAGACGATTAGGTCTCGACCCACATATAGTCTGGCATATCCCAGGTGTTCCTTAATCCAGAGCAGGTTTTGTGGTGAATAAAATATAACGTGCGTAGTATCATTCTTATAATACCAATCTTCGAAATCCTTTTTCGGAGTTAGGAGCTCTGTTTTACAAAAGAGTTTCCCGTTGGGTTTTAAAAGACGTTTCATCAATAAGAACTCTTCTTTCGGATGGTGAAAGTGCTCCATTACTTCACAACAAACTATAAAGTCATAGCGGCTGTCCAAGACCGATCGATCCGGATGAAAAAAAGGATCCCAAAGGGTCATTTGGTATCCCTTGTCTGTCAATAATTTTGAGATCACAGGGCCAGTACCTGCACCAAAATCCAACCCTGAACTTTGATAGTCAAAGGAATGAGTTACTGCTTTTACGATGGGAGAGACAAAATTTTGATATCTCTCGTCTTCCACATTATTGTTGTGGGTGAGATAACGCGCCTTTTCTTCCTCAGCCGAAATGTAATGTTCTGGGCTTCTAAATACAGAGCCACAATTAGGGCAGTTGTAAAACTGAGGGGAACGTATCCGCTGTTGCGTATCTTCAATTTCACACAGCGGACATTTCATGGTCTATTGCTTACGCAACGCGCGTATTTTAGTAAGTTTTGCTTTCCAAACCTCTAATTGTTCTTTATGCTTGGCAATGTTCTTATGAACTTCTTGAACTAACGGATTGTCTTGTTTGGCATTTTGGAAGAATCCAAGGTTGTTTTCCAGTTGGTTGATCTCGGATTTCACTTCACTTATCTTTTTAGTAATGAAGAATTCCTCATTCTGAAGTTTTCTTTGATCCTCCTGAGAGACCAGTGAACTGAGTTTATTTTCAAAACGAATCATTTCTGTTTCCTTCTTGCCTAAGTTTAATTTTCCGAAGAGTTCGTCCAATACCTTATTGAACTTACGTTCAATATTCTTCTTGTTGAATGGTACACGGCCGATGGCCTTCCATTCGGCAATTTTTTCCTTGATAGTTCCAAGATCTGTTTCGTGTTCACCACTCAATTTTAAGTCGGTTATGGAATCCAAAAGCTTTTGTTTCGCCTCAAAGTGCTCCATTTCTTCCTTATTTGCCTCGTTTCGTTCGGCATGAACACGGTCGAAGTAATAGTTACAGGCATCTTTGAATTGTTTCCAGATCTTATCACTTTCTTTTCGTGGTACATGTCCTATAGATTTCCAATCGCTTTGGATTTTTTTCATCAGTGGAGTGACCACCTCAAAATCATCACTTTCCTTATTCTCTTCAGCTATTTTTATAAGTTCCAGCTTCTTTTCCAGATTGGTATATTGATCCTTTTTCTGGTTTTTATAAAAACTATTCTTTTCACGATTGAACTGCCGTGTAGACTCTTTAAAACTATTCCATATCTCTTTGGCTTGTGTTCTTGGAACTTTACCTGTCTCAAAGTATTGATCTCTCAGTTTTTGAACTTCTTTGATAGCATTTTGCCAGGCTTTGTGTGTTTTTGCGGCCGTGGCGGTCACTTGATTGATCTTCTCAACAATTTCTTTTTTTAGATCATAATTGGCTTCATAGTGTTGCTCTTGATCCTTTAAAAATTCCTGGCGCTTGTCGTGGATGATCTTGGTGGCTGCACTAAATTTCTCCCATACTTCCTCTCTGAATTCCTTGGCGACAGGACCTACATCCTCTTTCCACATTTTGTGCAACATTTGAAGTTCCCTAAAGGCCTTCCCCACATCTTCCTGTTGTCCTAATTCTTCTGCACGTCCAATGAGTTTTAATTTTTGATCCAGGTTATGTTTGAAATCAAGATCTCTGAATTCCCGGTTGAGGTGCAGGAAGTCATAGAAATTCTCAACGTGATGCCTGTAGGTATTCCAAATGGTGTTGTATTTGTCACGGGGAATAGCACCAGCGGTGTGCCAGCGTTCCTGTATATCTTTGAAGTGCTTGTAGGTGGTATTGATATTCTCTTCCGCATTGAGAAGCCCTTTCAGTTCTTCGATCAATTCCTCTCGTTTTGCGTAATTAGCCTGAAGGTCCTTTTTGAGGTTTTGATAATAGTTGTTGCGTTTTTCCTTATAATCGAAATAAAGAGAATTGAACTGCTTTTTTAATGGGGTCGTGTAATGGAAGTCGATAAGGTTTCCACCTTCAGCCAAAAACGCTTCTTTTTGCTGTTCTAACTCTTCGGCAAACTTTGCATTGAACTCCGTTTTAATCTCTTCGATATCATTTTTAATGGCCTGAACGGGATTATCCTTCAACAGGCCTTGAAAAGCTTTAATCAGTTCTTCTTTGGACAGAGCGTGATAATCTACCTCTGCTTGCTCTTCGCTAGTTTCCTCTACGGGGTTTTCTTCTTCAGGATTTTCCTCTTCGCTTATCTCCTCTTGTGATGCATCATCAGTAGACACCTCCGTTTCCGGTTCTGCAATTTCCTGGTCCTCTTCTATAGGGTTCTCTACCGTTTTCTTACTAGGAATCACGGTCGATTCGTTCTCAGTCACAGGAGTTTCAGGTACAGCGGGTTCTGCTGCAGGATCATTTTCACTGGTAGTAGATTCAACAGGTTGTTGAGGTTCCAAGGATTCCCCCTCTTTTTCTTTTGGCAGTTCTTTGTCAGACATTTATTTCAATGTTAGGTTCATGTTACTAGGAACCTGAAAGATACTAACAACTACGCACATAACAATGGAGGATGTGCACTACTTTCTACCAAAGGGAATCATGCATTAAGATTTCCAGATACTCCAGGCTTTCTTAGCTTGATATTCAAGCATTTTCAAACCATTACTTACGCGGGCTCCTTTGGCAAAACCTCGTTTCAAGAACTCGGTTTCTCGAGGGTTGTAGATAAGGTCGAACAATAAGTGTTTATCTCCAATAAAATGGTAGGGAATGTTGGGGCAATCGCTTATGTTGGGGAAGGTGCCCAGGGGAGTGCAGTTAATAATAAGCAGGTAACGAGACATCACCTCTGCATTCAGCTCGTCGTAAGTGATATGGGTTTCGCTTTTGGTACGAGAAACGATCTTGTATTCAAAGTCCATGGCTTCCAGTACATAGCATATGGCTTTGGAGGCACCACCGGTGCCTAGAACTAAGGCTGTTTTTTCTTCCAAAGGAAGAAAGTCCGCTAACGACTTTGCAAATCCATAGTGATCTGTATTATAGCCCACTAATTTTCCTCCTTTGAGGATCTTGATCGTGTTGACAGCCCCAATTTTCTGGGCTTCCTTGTCGATCCGGTCTAATAGAGGTATGACATCTTCCTTGTAAGGAATCGTTACATTCAGCCCTTTTAGCCCTTCCTCTTCATCTAATAGCTGAGGCAGCATATTGATACGTTCAATATCGTAATTGTGGTAGGTGTCTTTTCTCCGCTCGTTTTTAAATTTTGCAGTAAAAAACGTCTTCGAGAAGGAATAACCGATGTCTTTTCCTATGAGGCCATATCTAGCCATGCTTTTTGGGGTTTATTTTTTGATACCAATCAAGGCTCAGGACGATTAAAACTCCCACAATGATAAATAAAATTGCCAAAAATGTTTCGAACGAAAATTCTGATGGGAAGAACCGGCTATAGCCTACAAGGACCTGCTCTCCGTTAGCATCAAGCATAATATTTCCTGCAGAATCGTATTCAAATTCTTTATGCTTCCAGGGCCATACCACTCCCAAGGAACCAGTTATAAATCCTATGATGACAGCGAAAGTGGCCTTTTTATATCTCTTTAATAAATACCCCAAAAAATGAGACAAGGATACGAGTCCCGTAAGGGAGCCTAACGCAAATACCGCGAGGACCTTTAATAAGTCTATTCGTACAGAATCTTGAGTGAAACTAAGATCTCCCTGCAATAAATTAGCCATTGTATCATATAATGCGTTGACTGAATCCACCAAAAGAAGTACGTAATTTCCTAACAAGATCAAAATAAAGGATCCTGAAAGTCCCGGAAGGGTCATGCCGCTAACACCGATAATTCCACAGAAAAAGACAAAAAGTAAATTGTTATTCTGTCTAGCCGGTTCCAGAAAACTTATACTCACCCCTACCATAATACCAAAGAGCAAATAGAGCAGATAGTTTCGGTTCCATGCGCCAAAATCTTTTCCTACATAGTAGATAGAGCCTATGATCATTCCAAAAAAGGCGCTCCAGACGTATAATTCGTAATGGACAAGAAGATAGTCCAGAAGCTTTGAGACACTAAAGTAGCTAATGACCATTCCAAGGATCAATAATCCAAGGAACCGGGCATTTATATAGGTCCAAAAACTTTTGAAACGACCATTGACGAGCAAACGAAAAGCCTTTCCGTTGATCTTTTGCAGAGAGTAAATAAACTCTTCATAAAACCCCGCCACAAAAGCAACCATGCCCCCGGATACTCCGGGAACCTTATTCGCCGCTCCCATAGCCAATCCCTTAAGGATTAACCAAATTTTATCACTTAGGGTGCGGGTTGCCATCATTTATTCTTTCTCTTTTACTTTGGCGATTCGTTCCAGAGCAAAGATGGTCAGAAAGCCCAAAATTACCAGGCAGATGGCCCATAGTATTTTTGGATCTTCCGGATAATTTACCGGGAGTATGCTCTTTTCAAGAAAAGGAACCTCTTCTCCATTGTGATTAGTTCGGTACTTCAAGACCTCTTTCCAGGGCCATATTTTATTCAAGGCCCCCATCATGAATCCTGTTAATACGGCTAGAATGATGTTTTTATGATGTTTGAACATCCAATTGAGTGCTCCGGAAAATGTCTTTAATCCCAGAATGGCTCCCAGGGCGAAGACCAATAACTTTATAAAGGCATTGGAAAATATCGTCCAGTCCATAGACATAACACCTTCCACAAATTGAGTAATGGTAGCAATTACCCCCGTATAAGCTCCTAATAAAAGTAATATAAAGGCTCCGGATATGCCAGGAAGGATCATGGCGATAATAGCGATGAATCCCGCAAAGAATAAAAACCAAGTGCTGTCCGGAGAGCCTACGGGTTCTGCAATGGTTATGAGATAGGAGAAACCTGTAGCTATAAGCATAGCGATAACAGACACTATCTGCCACTTTGTAATTTGTTTGGCTACATAAAGAATACTTGCTATAATCAGACCAAAGAAAAAGGACCAGACCAGAATGGGATGATGAGCCAATAGCCAGTCAATAAGCTTTGCCAAGGACAAGATGCTTACAAAAACACCCCCGAAAAGGGCAAACAAAAACCCTAAATTATAGTAACGCCAGGCCATTTTAAAGCCTTGAGCCTTCCAAATTTTGAAGAAACCTAAATCGAGTTTATGAATGGTTTCTATGAGTTCTTCGTAGATTCCTGAAATAAATGCGATGGTACCTCCCGAAACTCCCGGTACCACATCTGCAGCGCCCATAGCGATTCCTTTTAATGAGACGATAAGATACTGCAGGAAATTGCGAGATGGCATAGGCAAGGCTGAACTTTAATTTGCCTCAAAAATACGGATTTATACCGATGGATTCCTGTGATTATTGATTAATTGTTGAACCCTCTGCCTTTTGTAGACCTTAGGGAACAACTCTTCTATGATCAAGGAAAAATCTTCATCCAAACCAAGAGCATTCTTAAGGTGAAACTCGGCTTTGTTGTCTTCCAGTAATTTATAATATAAACCGGCGAGACGATATTCTATTTCGGCATTCTCAGGATAGAATTCTGCTGCTTGTAAAAGGTTATTGATACCAGCATCGTATTCACCCAACTCGATAAGGATATCACATCGCGATAACCAGGTCTCCATTTCATAGTTTCCCAATTCGATACTTCGTCTAAACCCGTGTTCGGCCTCTTCGAAAAGACTTAAGCGTGCATTGATCTTAGCATATCTTTTCCAGTATAACACATTCTCAGTGTCTATGTTGATCGCTTTTTCAATATAATACAGAGCTTTCTGATAGTTCTTCTTTTTGTAATAGAAATCGGTAATAGCTATCCAGCCTTTGTCTAGCAGCCCATCTTCTTCCACGCATTTATTATAAAACTGAAGGGCAAATTCGTCATTCCCCAGTTTTTCGTAACATTTACCGATGCGCAACAAAGCAAAAGACGTAGGGTCATCCAAGCCCAGCGTCACCGAATAGCTTTCTATGGCTAATTCGTATTCCTTTAATTTTTCCAGGACCTTGCCTTTTTCAAGATAAGCTCCTATAAATCTGTCATCGCTTATAATGGCAAAGTCATATGCCGCCAATGCTTTTTTGTATTCTTCGAGGATAAAGTATTGTTTTCCTACCTGATGCCATGCCACCTCACAATAGGGATTTTTGTTCAGGAAATCATTTAGGTAGTCTATGGCCGCTGCATGTTGCTCCAGATAGTCAAAACAATAAATAATATTATAAAGGGCGGAATAATCCTGTTCATCCTGTTCAAGACACTTCATGAAGTAGAACTTGGCATTCTCAAAATCCTCCAGAAACAGATATTCCATACCCAGCAGGGAAAGTACGTCAGCTTCGTCCGCCGTGATCTTCAAGGCCTGTTCCAAAAGGGTAATAGCTTTTTTATGCTCATCTCTTCGGGAGTAGATGTTAGCTTTTTGAATGTAGATCTCCTCATTGGATTGTTCCAGGACGTAAAGCTCGTCTAACAATGCCTCGGCGGTATCTAGTTCATTCTCGAATATGTGCATCTCCACTTGAAATAGTTTCAAATTGGTAGACGTAGGATGTTGCTCTAGGCCAAGTTTCGTCGCTTTCTTGGCAAGGGCAATCTTTCCGTTTTCCAAATAATGCTGAATGATCTCTTCGAACTCTTCGGAGTCGAAAAAGTACACATCATTAGTCTTTAACATGGATTCAAATCGGGAAAGTGAAAAGTTGTTATGCTCGTTAGGGCTCAAATGCATGCGCATTGTTTTAACTGTTTCTTCAAATTAAAGATACTAATGTATTAATGTGTTCAAGAGTCGTGCCCTTTTTGTTGTTAACACGGTTATTAACAGTTGTAACAGTAGTGTTTACAGGAGGAGACAGAGATTTCTCTAGGATGTAATATGCTGTTTTTTAATTAACTAGAGTAAAAATTTTTGAGTTTTCGATGGTTTAGGAGGACGGGTTTGATCGATTGGTCGCCTGTTCAATTTTGTCCAAAACATCGGTCAAAATGGCACAACCTTCCCGTATTTCTGCCTCCGAAATGGTTAAAGGCGGGGTAATACGGATGGCCCTGGATTCGAATAGCAGCCAAAAGAGAATAAGTCCTTTTTCTTTACAGCCAAGGATGACTTCAGAAGCTATGGTATCCGATTCAACCATGAGAGCCAGCATTAACCCCTTTCCGCGTATTTCCTTGATCATTCTATGGTTCAATAAACTTCGGAATAATCTTTCTTTTTGAAGGGTTTGTGCCATAAGATCGGTTCGCAAGAGTTCTTGGAGTGTTGCCAGTGCGGCGGCGGCTATAACCGGGTTCCCCCCGAAGGTGGTAATGTGGCCTAATTTCGGTTTGTCTTTCAGAAGGCTCATCAGTTTTTGCGAAGCCGTAAATGCCCCAATGGGAAGTCCACCACCCATACCTTTGCCCATGACCAAAACATCCGGGACAACACCAAAATGCTCAAAACCGAAAAGCCTACCGGTTCTTCCGAAACCAGGTTGAATCTCATCGAGGATTAATAAGGCACCCATTTCTTCACAGCGCTCCTTTACTTTTTTTAGGAAATCGTTTGCCGGCATAATGAACCCAGCTCCTCCCTGGATGGTCTCCAGAATAACTGCCGCCGTCTTGTCCGTGATCTGCTGCAAACAAGTTTCACAATTGAACTGTATGGGGTAGCAGTCCGGAATCAATGGGCCGAAAGGGGTCTTACGCGCTTCAAATCCCATGACGCTAAGAGATCCCATGGTATTTCCATGATAGGCAAAATGGGCATAGAGAATCTCACTTCTTTCGGTAGCTCGACGGGCCAGTTTTAGCGCACCTTCAACAGCTTCGGTGCCACTATTCACCAAATAGGTAGTGTCTAACGGGTCGGGTAGTTGATCTGCCAATAGCTTGCACAGAGCCACCGCAGGCCCTTGAACATATTCGCCATATACCATGACATGTGCGTACTTTTCTACTTGTTCCTTCACGGCATTTACTACCACAGGATGGCTATGTCCCAAAGTGCATGCAGAAACTCCGGCTACAAAGTCCAAATGAGTATTTTCGTTAGAATCGTATAGGTAAGAACCCCGGGCATGGGATATCTCTATGCCCAGTGGGTGAGGAGTAGTTTGCGCCTGGTATTTTAGGAAATCCTTGTACATGGTATTCAATACTCAAATCTACAAGTAATTTCCGTACCTACCATGGGCCTAAGGGAAAGCCTTATTCAAAGATGTAGGATCTTTGAAGGGCCTCTTTTTGCCATAGCGCTATTGGAAACCTAAATTCCAGAGGTGCTTCCGGGTCAAGATCGATTACTTGTTTACCCCAATGGTATTCGAAGGTAATATCACCTTCCAGTTCCGGGATATAGGTTTGTCCTACCACAATGGAATGGGTAAAACCGCTGACCGTATTTTTATAATGCTTTACCTCGGTAAGGGTGATCATATGGCCTTTCTTGAGCTTGTATAGACGCTCAACTCCTTCAAAGAGTGGCTGGTCCTCTTCCGCCAGTAAGAATTGTGTTTCATAACTGAACTCCTTTAAGTTTTGCGCTATCATTGCGTCTCGCTCTAACGATAAGGATTGCCCAATGAATTGAGCATAGGGTGGAAATTCGGAAACATCGGTCGTTTTGGGTTGAAAGGCAACATACAGCAATCCGATAAAAAGTCCCAGGCCAACAATGACCACGGCAATAGTAACCTTTATAACGGTGGAAGTCTTCATTGCTTTTGCCGCTGATTTTCCTTTACTTTAGGAAGTAATTCTTCTTCAGGATTTACGCTGTCATTTTCTTTGGTTCTAAACTTCGGGTCGTCTTCCCTGTTTTGAAGATCCTCCCGTCTTAATTTTGAATAATCCGGAATTTCGAATTCTTCATCTTCGGGCAGTTCTTCGAAGAACTCTCCTTCGTCTTCAGGCAGCGGAATTCCTTTGATCTTCGGAAGTATGGGCATAGGCTTTCCTTTGAAGAGGTCACTTTTCTTAAATAAACGCTCGTCTCCCCGCCATACAAAGCCAGGCAGGATTCGGGCATTCTCCGGAAACTCTTCCTCCGGGAATACCTTACCCGGGACTTTCTTCAGAAACCGCATACCCACTACCTTTTGTTCCTCCAGATACAACTGAATGGAGCTGGCCTGAGTATTATCTATTCCTACCAGTTCGTTTTTGTCATTTCGGAAGTAATAGATGACCTGGCTATTCTTAATGATATTCACAGTGTCCAGTTCGTTGTTGGTAAACAACCCGATGAGTCGTTCTCCTTTTACCTGATTGTACCCTCCTCTTGGTAGCGTATCCTTTTGAATAAGAAACGCATTGTTGAACACCTTGAGCGTATCTAACTCTTCGGTGACCTTATTGTTTAACAAATGAATGGTATCGCCGGTCATTTGATTGTCGCCACTCCAAAGCACCGGGTTTCTCAGTAATTTTGTAATGCCTCGTTGCTGATCTATGAAAATAGAATCGCATTTTCCACTGGTGGGCTGTTCCCCTTCCAGCCCCTGTTTAAACATCCTGGCCTTGTAAAAGCCCCTAATGATTCTATTTTCGGGTTTTCCGGTCACTCTAAGCGTGTCGGCATGTACATAGACAGAATCGTTTTCCTCCAGGGTAATAGCCACGGCACGTTTTGTGATAAAAACAGAGTCTTTTTCCCTAAAAACTTCCGCATAATGTCCGCGAATAATACTTTCGTTTACGGTGTCCAGCACCTTGATATTGTTGGTGGCAGATGCAAAACTCTTGTTTCGGTCAAAATAAATACTATCACCAAATAGAATTCGGTTTTCGTAGTCGATCCGGGAATTCTTTACAAAATAACCAGTATCTCCTCTTGTATCGTAATAGCCTCGTTCGCAGTATACGGTACTGGTTTCACTTACAATGGTTGATTCTCCATATAGATAAGCACCACCACTTTCTGAGTAAAAATCCAGTTGAGGTGCATTAACTGTATACTTGGGATTTACGATCTTTACGTTGGACAGGAATTGGTATTTCTTAGTTTCTGCGAAGTACCGGCCAATTCTACTGGTTAGTGTACTGGCTGTGTCACGCACGGTTCCGCCACTGCGATAGTAGGCCTGTTGTTTTATTCTGTCGAAGTACAGGGTGTCGGTTCGAAGGGTGGTCGAGGGTTCGGTTAAAACCACATTACCGCTGGCAAAGGCGAAAGAAGTATTTCCGTTATATTCTGCATAGGAGCTCTTCATCTGAACGGTATCCCCTTGCTCTATACGCACGGCGCCATAGGCTTTAACGAAATTGTCTTTGAAATAGACATAGGCCTGATCGCACCACATTTCGACACCCTCATGTACTATATAAACTTGCCCTGTATTATCTCGAGTATAGATGACCGCTTCCGGGAACTCTGGTTTTTTTTCAAAATAACCCGACTTCACGGAAACCTGGGTTGTCTTGGTGGTGTCTTTTTCAATGATCTTCACCTGCCCCACAGCGGTCCACCCAAGGAGCATAAGAAATAATGATATGTAAAAGGTGACTTTCAAAAAGCAATGATACTAATAATGGTAAAGATAGGTTGCTAAGGAACTATTAAAAAATGGCAATCCTAAAAATACAGAATTGCCATAGAAATATGAGATGGGTGAGAGATAAGCTCAACCCAATGTCCTATCGGTGAATAGTCTGCGTTCTATCTGGTCCCACCGAAACGATCTTAATAGGAATTTCCAGTTCTTTTTCCAAAAAGGAGATATAATCATTCAATTCTTTGGGAAACTGAGAAGGATCGCTCATTTTGGTAAGGTCTTCCTTCCAGCCTTTCATTTCGGTATAGATGGGCGTTACATTTTCTGCTTCTATATTATAGGGAAGATGTTCTATGGTCTCTCCTTTATACGAATAAGCAGTACATACTTTTAAGCTCTCAAAACCACTGAGAACATCGCCTTTCATCATCATTAACTGGGTGACGCCATTGACCTCGCAGGTATATTTTAGGGCAACCAGATCCAGCCATCCGCAGCGTCTGGGTCTTCCGGTTACCGCTCCAAATTCATTTCCAATTTTAGCCATTTTCTCACCGGTTGCATCGAACAATTCGGTAGGAAAAGGTCCGGAGCCTACTCGCGTGGTATAGGCTTTAAATATGCCGTATACTTCTTTTATTCTTCCCGGGGCTATGCCCAATCCTGTGCAAGCTCCCGCTGCTGTTGTGTTGGAGGAGGTAACGAAAGGGTAGGTCCCAAAATCAATGTCGAGGAGGGAACCCTGAGCACCTTCTGCCAGGATGGTTTTTCCGTTTCTTAGGGCTTGTCTCAAATATTCTTCGCTATCAATAAACTGAAGCGATTTCAAGACTTCAATAGATTCGAAGAACTCCGCTTCCATTTCGGCCAGATCGTATTGAATATCCACATCGTAGAAATCGATCATAGCTTCGTGTTTATTGGCGAGCGCACGATACTTCTGCTTCCAGCCATCCAATTCGATGTCTCCAACCCGAATTCCATTTCGACCGGTTTTATCCATGTAGGTAGGGCCAATTCCCTTCAAGGTGGATCCAATCTTTGCCTTTCCTTTGGCGGCTTCGCTAGCGGCATCCAATAGGCGATGCGTTGGAAGAATAAGATGCGCTTTTCTTGAAATAACCATTTTGGCTCTGTAATCGATCTTGAATTGTTCAAGGCCTTCCAGTTCCTTGGCAAAGACCACAGGATCTATGACCACTCCATTACCAATAAGATTGACGGATTTTTCGTGAAAGATGCCAGAGGGAATTGTCCTAAGCACATGCTTGATGCCGTCAAATTCCAGAGTATGGCCTGCATTTGGGCCACCTTGAAAACGGGCAATGATATCATAGTTTTGGGTCAATACGTCGACGATCTTTCCTTTTCCTTCGTCGCCCCATTGTAGTCCAAGTAGTAAGTCTACTGCCATAAATTTATTCGTTGGGAGTTTTTCGGTTTCCGTAGAAATACAGCGAATGGTTGGTTATCTCAATGTTAAAAACTTCTTCAATTGTTTTTTTTATGCTTTGAATGCGGGGATCACAAAATTCGATGACCTCACCATTCGATAGGATCACATGATCATGCTGTTTGTCGAAATACGACTTTTCGTAATGCGCCTGGTTTTGTCCAAATTGATGTTTGCGAACCAAACCACATTCCAATAACAATTCTATAGTGTTGTATAATGTGGCACGACTCACCCGGTAGTTCTTGTTTTTCATATTGATGTACAGTGACTCAATATCGAAATGGTCATCGTGATCATAGATCTCCTGAAGAATAGCATAGCGCTCCGGGGTC
>JBCBDM010000077.1:0-16236 GCA_038529705.1 Bacteroidota bacterium | reverse complement strand
ATGCCTGGCTTAATTCTTCCTTGTTACCATTGTCGGGATAGGCCTCTAAAAAAGACAACAAGACCTGTGGAACACTTTGGTAGCTATTCCCAATTTCGTAACTCAACTTGGCATAATTAAGCCAGGCATCTTCCTGAATCTCAGGGCTAAAATCCATTTCGGAAGCATTTTTAAAAGCATTCAAGGCTTGCTGTTTCTGATCTAGTTTCAAATAACTCTCTGCTAAATGGTAATAGGCATTTTGTGCCACACTATTGCTTCCACTTACGATCTTATTGAATTCGTTGATCGCATTTTGATAGTCGCTTTGCTTATAATAGGCATATCCCAGCTGATAGTAATCCGTATGGTTCCACCTACCTCTTTTCCCTTTATACGCTTTGAGGTAAGGGATGGCTTCGGAATAATTACCCAGATTGAAATAACTCTCACCAATGATCTTAGAGAGTTCGCTTTTCTCTTTGGGCTTGGAGGTTTCGTATTGTTCCTTTCCCAGGTCGATGGCTTCCTGGAACTTACCTAGTTTAAAGTTCATGTCCGCCTGATAATAACTAAGCCCCTCGGCATATCGCTCCTCTCCTTGTACCTGTTGGAAAAGTTCTGTGGCTTCCTCGTAATTATCTCCCTCATATTCTATAAAGCCAAGATAATATTTGGCTTGTGAGCCATATTGTTTGGAATCACTTACCCGATTAAAATATTTTTTAGCCTCATTGAATCGCTTACTCTTGAAATAGGCATAACCATTGTTGAAATTATACCGTTCCCTTTCACTGCGTCCCAGGCTGCCTTCGTCCACCTTATCATACCATTTTCGGGCATAAGCATATTTGCCATTTTCAAAATAGTAATTGGCCACGTTGATAAAGGCATCGTTTCGTTTGATACTGGTAGGATAGTTCTGTACGAAAGACTCCATCAACTGATCTGCATTCTGCTGATTGAGCCTAACTGCACAATTGGCAATATAGTAGGCACAATCTCCCTGTACCCCAAAATCTGAGGAAGCATTCTTCACTCTGGAAAATAGCGATTGTGCGGCCAAGAATTGATCGTTATTGTATAATTCGATAGCCTTGTTATATTCCAGCAGGTCGTTGGTGTAGGCGGCCGTTTGCTGCGAGAAAGCCGTTCCAAAAAAAGCTAGGAAAAGGCATAGGGATATGAGGTTTTTAAGCATGTTCGATAGGTTTTGGGCAATAATCGTATCATTCTATTCTCCGTTTATAACGGGATAAATTGGCAATCATTATGTTTTTTGCGGCATTAAATATTTCCTTCGGAAAATTACTGTATTTTTAAAGCTCTATTGATCCGTAACCTCAATTATTATGAAGAATGTATTGTTAATAGTACTACTACTCTGCTCACTTGGCTGTTTTTCACAGCGAAAAGCCTTTAAGAACATCACAGAAAAGGACGGTCTCATCGGCATAGGGACCAAGACTCCGGATGAAATGCTCACGGTGAAAGGAAAGATCCATACACAGGAAGTGTTGGTAGATTTGAATGGTGCTGTAGCTCCGGATTATGTCTTTGATCATTATTTTGAAGGTACTTCGGAAGAAAAGCCGGACTATGACATGCTTTCTTTAGAAGAAACTGAAGCTTACATAAAAGAACATCGTCACCTACCAGGAGTTCCTTCGGCCCGGACAATAGAACAACAAGGCCTTTCGTTAAAGCAGATGAACTTATTGCTGTTGGAAAAAATTGAAGAGCTTACCCTCTACACGCTGGAACAGCAGAAGGAGATCGATGCACTCAAAGAAAAAGTTTCCCAACAAGAAGATTAAGCCTATTTTTGAGATCGAATAAACGCATCTCTTTCAACATCGTAAATAGAATATATGTCCGAAACCCCTGTCCTATCTCTAAAAGAAGCTTCCATTTTTCAACGTGAGAATTTAATTCTGTCCAATGTTTCGGTGAGTATTATGAAAGGTGAATTCGTTTACCTTATTGGTAAGACCGGAAGCGGGAAGAGTAGTTTCATGAAAACACTATATGGAGACCTCCCGTTGCAAGAAGGTGAAGGCCATATTGTAGGCTTCGACCTGCCTACGTTGAAGGAGAAAGACATTCCTTTTCTGCGCAGAAAATTGGGTGTGGTATTTCAGGATTTCAAACTGTTAAACGATAGGACTGTAAAAGATAACCTGTTGTTTGTACTTACTGCCACGGGTTGGAAGGACAAAAGCGCGATGGACACCCGTATCGATGAGGTGTTAGACAAAGTAGGAATGAAAACCAAGAGTTTTAAGTTTCCATATCAACTCTCCGGAGGAGAACAACAGCGCGTGGCTATTGCCAGGGCCTTGTTAAACGAGCCGGAACTCATTATTGCAGACGAGCCCACGGGAAACCTGGACCCTCAAACCAGTGTGGAAGTGATGCAGGTACTTCAGGAGATCAATAAAAATGGAAATACTATTTTGATGGCAACCCATGACTACGCATTATTGCTCAAGTACCCTTCAAAAACCCTTAAATGCGATGATAACCAGGTGTTCGAAGTGATTCAGAAAACGGTATAAATACAATTGAGAATTATTGGATTGTTAAGTGTTACACAATTGAAGTCTTCTCAAGACTTTAGACTTTAGACTTTAGACTTTAGACTTTAGACTTTAGACTTTAGACAAAATTACTCTTTCTCAAGTATGGCTGGATCACGTAACACCAGATCACATTGTTTTTCAAGGCTTGGATCTATCTTCAATTGAATAGCACCATTAGCATCCGGTCTAAGAACCGTGTTCTGTCCTATCACAATTTTGTTCTTTGCCGTAAGACGAAGACGGGCGCTATCCGTAAATTTCTGGTTTCTTAGGTGGACCCCTTCAGAAAGTGATGTAAGCTTGAAGTCCCAGCGGGAAAAATCCTGATTCTCGATATAAGCCGTTTCCCCGTCCGCATACAATTTAAACACCATCTCAACAGCCTTGCCAATATTCAACATTCCTGCACCATACAAACCTTTAAAGGGTTTATTGGCCTCAATGTGATCGATATTAGTGGCCGATAACTTTATGATTCCTTCTACCTCATCGGCTGGAAGACATGGGTTGAGGGAAAACATCAATCCCACGGTGCCAGTAACCAATGGGGTAACTCCGGAGGTAGCTCCGCTACCATACGTAATATTCTTCTCCTTGTGATAGCTCGAATACCGAAACAGTCCAATGGCAGGGCCCAGTATATCAACTCCCGAATTCAGGTTCTTGATGCTCCGCTTATATATCTTAACAGGTACCTCTGTGGTATCATTATCTACAAAACCCACGTTCGCGCCTACATGCCACCGCAGGTTTCGGGCATAGTAAAGGTATCCATCTCCACTCTTTCTGGGTGTTTTTAAAATATTTTCCCTGTAGTCTTCATATCGATGCATCCCAGAGGAGACGGAAATGACTTTATCATAAGAGGCCGGATAGTAATGCCTGGTTCCTTTTGTTTTTAGCAGGGATGGGTTATGCCCTGCTGCCACGATCACAGTTCCATTATCTAACATTTCGTATATCACCTGTTGTGCCGTTTCGTAGTACCTGGCCACCCCCCAACTGCAGTTAATGACCCTGGCCCCAGCCCTGGAGAGTTCTACCAGCTCTTTTAACCTTCTCAGATCTCCGAAGGACGTTCCATAAATACTACAATCATAACAAATTCCAGGAATTCCATATCCGTTGTCTCCCTGCCCTGCAGCAGTCTCAGCTACTGACATGCCATGACCATTGGCATAGCCTGATTTTCGAAAGGCCTTGGATTTTCCCCGGAACTCTATATCGGTTGTATCGATAGCTCCGTCCGATATTCCAACCACAATATCTCTCGAACCAGTAGTGTAGTACCATGCCTTGGGAACTCCTAAAAAATCCAGATAATCCAAATTGGCCTGAACTCCTGTATTCTCTCCAATGGTACTGGTTTGCCCATAGTCATTGGGTTCGAAGATCTTCTTATCCTCTTCGGCAATGAGTTCTCCAAACTCGAAAAGGTGAGATGCTTTCAACAGCAAGTGTTTCATCAACTTTTTTTCTTCGGCTATAACAAAAAAGGTTCTTTTAAGATGCGTACGATTGGCATTCCGATAGGTTTTTTTAAAGGTTTTTACCTTAAAATCTGAAAACAATTGTATGAGCACTTCATCATTTCCGGTGTACTCCAATCTATCTCCCTTCCGTTCAAAGGAAGGTTCAATCAAGGTATCTTTTGCCCTCAGAAAAAACCAGGCGTCTTCCTGAGCCACAACCATACCGCCGAAAACGAAAAAAAGCAGAAGAAAAACCTTGTAATTTATAGTAGACCTCATAGTCAATGTTTTTAGTGAGTGAGCACATGTACTGAAAAACCCACTCCACTTTGTTCTTAAAAATACAAAAACACATCTATTGATGCGCTGGACCGCCTTATTAATTTAAGCATCGCCTTGAGAGTGGTTAAATTATAGTAGCTTTGTTTTGGTCAACAAGGCCGGACATCTTAAATTTATCGACAACGCAACCGCTCACTTTGATCTCCATTCTAATACCCACATATAATTACAATGTATTTCCTCTGGTGGCTCAGCTTCACAGCTGGTTCTATGCAACAGGCTCACCCTTTGAGATACGGGTGTGCGATGATGCCTCTCCGGAACGCGTATCGGAAAATGAAAAGATCTCAGAGTTAGCGCATGTGACCTTCACCACTTCTAAAATAAATTTGGGTCGCACCGGAATAAGGCACCAACTGGCAGCTGATGCTACCTACGACTATCTCCTGTTTATGGACGCCGATGTACTTCCGAAGCATGAGGATTTCGCTGTGGCTTTTCTGCGAGAAATAGGTCATGATATTGTATTTGGTGGGATTTGTTACAAAACACAACCCCCTGCAAGGGAAATGCGATTGCGTTGGACCTATGGCAGAAGCAGGGAAACGGTTTCAGTTGCCGAAAGGAAGAAGCAGCCCTATCTCACTGTGAATTCAGGATGTTTTATGATAAAACGGAATCTGTTTTTACGCCTGAATGAAAAACTTCAGTTAAAAAAATACGGACTGGATAATTATTTTAAAGAATTACTTCGAAACGAAAAGGTTTCTGTTTCGCACATCGACAATCCCGTATATCACCTAGGTCTGGAAGAAAACGAGAAATTCCTAAAAAAGTCATTGGAAGCTATAGAAACGACCCACTATTTGGAAAAAGAAGGACTGTTACCAGCCAATGCCCGTCCCTTACAAAAGAGCTTTCAAAAGTTAAAACGATGGAGGCTTACGGGATTATTTACGGGCTTGATATCACTCTTCAAGAAAGGTATGGAACGAAACTTTTTGGGAAACAGACCCAATTTGTTTTACTTCGACCTCTACCGGCTTCATTATTACATTCAGTTAAAACGCAAGTCCGATGCCTAAATTTTCCGTCGTTATATCAGTTTACAACAAAGAGGGTTTTATAGGTCCTACTTTGGAAACGGTATTGGCTCAGACGATCACCGATTTCGAAGTGGTAATACGTAACGACGGTTCGACAGACCAAAGCGAAAAGGAAATACGATCCTTTCTGAAGGATGACAGGATTCGTTTCTACTCCGAAGAGAATCAAGGTGCTGCCACCGGAAGAAATTTTGTCATTGAAAAAGCCAAAGGGGAGTACATCGCTCTGCTGGATGCGGATGATCTTTGGAAGCCCTACTATTTGGAAGAACAACAGCGGCTCATTGAAAAATATCCGGACCAAAGCATCTTTGCTACCAACAGTGAGATACTCAAATCCGGAAGAAAGACGCCGAGAAGCTTTTCGGTGGACTGGCAGGGTCAGGAGGATCTGGTGGTAGACTTTTTCGAGGCCAGCTATCAGGATGCGATCTTACATAGCTCAACGACCGTTGTCAAGAGAGAAGTATTCGACCTTATTGGATATTACGACCCCAGTATCAAGAGCGGACAGGATACCGATCTATACGTTAGGATGGGGCTTTCCTATCCCGTAGTTTTTAGTCCGAAAGTATGCGTACAATACAGGGTATTAGAGAACAGCCTTTTTCGGTCTTCCCGGAAGTTAAGTGACAAGCCTAGCTTTGAAAACTACGAGGTATTCGAAAAGGAAAATCCAAGACTTAAAAAGTTCCTGGACATTAGTAGATATTCGCTGTGCTTAATTGCAAAATTGGAAGGGAACTCCGAAGGTTTTGAGAAGAACTATCAGAAGATCGACCTAAGCAACCTCAACAAAAAACAGCGATTCCTCCTCCGTCAAAGCCGGAAAAATTTGAAGCAATTATTACGATTAAAGGATAGTATAGCCCAATTGGGAATAAAACTAAGCGCCTTTAAATGACAGGAAGTCCTTATACTCCCTAATGTAGTCCTCTTCCTTATACACATCGCTCACCAAAGACAGGCAAACTCCTCCGGAAGAAAAGTTCTTTAATTCTCGCCAAATCCCTGTAGGGATCAATAATCCTACATTAGGCAAATTGAGGGTAATCTCTTTTTTGTTGCTTCCGTCATCGAGCAAGACCGTAAAGCTACCACTCAAGGCTATAAGTAATTGCTGTAAATCCCTATGGGCATGTCCTCCTCTCATAGAATCACTGGGAACATCGTATAAATAATAGACCCTCTTGATCTCATATGGAATGAGGTCTTTCTCCACCACCGATAAATTTCCACGACCATCTTCTGCAACGATCTTCGGAATATCAATGATTTGAACATCATCTATGGTATTATGCTTCATGGGTGAGGAGTTGGTTCCACTTCTTACTTATTTCCTGCATCGAAAATCTGTTTACCGATTTGGATGCATTCTTCTTACAGGTCTCATACAGCGCAGCATCCGTAACCATGCGCTCCATAGCCTGGGCAAACAAAGGTATACTTCTTTCTTCAATTAGCAAACCGTTAGATTCGGGTTCGATGATCTCATTAGGGCCGGAAACAATATCCAGGGAAACTACCGGAGTGCCTAATGACAAGGATTCGACCAAAACCATGGGAAACCCTTCAAAATTACTGGTCAATGTAACGAACTGAGCCCCTTTGATCACCGAAAACGGACTGGAATCAAAAGGCAAGAAGAGAATCTTATGTGCTGCGGCAGACTTGCCTGCCAGCTGCTGTAAATTCTGTTTATCCGGCCCGTCGCCCATAATGACCAGAAAAATATCCCGCTGCCATAGGCTTGAGGCCTCATAGGCCTGGATCAAAAAACTATAGTCCTTAATAGCGTCAACGATCCTTCCATAAGATAAAATATACGTCTTCCCTTCTAATTTCCTCGGGAGCGGATTGTTTTCCTTTCCCCAATCCGGGTTAAATGCATTATGGATCGTGAACGTTTTCTCCATCCCTGAAGCCTTGAGTAAAGACGATTCGATATAGTTAGACACCCCAACATTCGCGTAGTTCTTATTACAGAGCTTTACAAATTTATTGGGTTCCTGGGTAAGGTAATTTCGTTTGTTGGAGCTATGCGTTACATAGATGGTAGAAACATTATGGTAAATGTATCTGCTATAAAAAACCTCTCTGAAATACTGGTTCTTAGACCGTTGATCGATCACAAAATCAAAGTCATGCTTCCGGAGATAGGATCGTAACTTTACAAATCGCTTTAAGCGTTTAAATTCGGAATCCTTTCCTTTCTTCAGAAGTCCCATATTAAATAGAGTCCCGCTGTAAGGGTAGCTTATCCTATCATTGAGCAGTACAATATGAACCTCGTGTCCCATTTTGGAGAGCATTTGCGAAAGCATGGCACAAGACCGTTCCGCTCCCCCTTTCCCCAGTGAAATAGTAACAATACAAATTTTTTTATGTTTACCTTGCACCTTATTCATTACTGCGATCTAAAATTAAGATAATAAATGCAAATCCTGTTGGTTGGCGAATATAATTCATCCCATAAGACTCTGAAGGATGGATTGGTTCATTTGGGACACGATGTAAAAGTGGTGGGTTTGGGCGATGGTTTTAAGAAGAGAAAGACCGACATCAACTTTAAGACCACCTATAGAAGTGGCTTTCCGTTTTTCCTTCGGAAGCTGATATATCGTTTTTTTAAGATCGATCTTTTTTCACTTCACATAAAGCGACAATTCTTTAAGCATGAAGACATCTTTAAGGGGAATGACATTGTACAACTGGTCAACGAGAATTCGTTCAAGACCATTCCGAAGATCGAAAAACAGCTATTGAAATTTATCTTCGAGCATAACAAAAATGTCTTCCTGCTCTCCTGCGGACTGGACCACTTAAGTGTGAAGTATGCCGAGGAGAAAAAATTCCGATACTCGATTTTAACTCCCTATCATCAGGGAAAGAAGCATAAAAATAATCATGCTTCTATTACGAAATACCTCACGCCCGAATTCAAATCCATGCATGAGTTGATCTACGCAAATATTAAAGGAGTGATTGCATCCGATATGGATTATGAGATTCCTCTGTTGGGGCATCCTAAATACTTAGGTATGGTTCCCAACCCTATAGATCTACCTCAATTTGAATACCTCCCAAAACCCATTGAGAACCGAGTAGTGATCTTCCACGGAATTAATAGGAGCAATTATTTTAAAAAAGGGAATTACCTCTTTGAAGAAGCCTTAGACATCATTCGTAAGAAGTACTTGGATAAGGTGGAGATCATTACGGCAGAGAGCGTTCCTTATGACACCTACATCAATCTATTTAACGATGCTCATATCCTGTTGGACCAGGTTTTCGCCTACGATCAAGGGTTCAATGCGCTCGAGGCAATGGCAAAGGGTAAGGTAGTCTTTACTGGCGCAGAAAAAGAATGGCTGGACTATTATCAAATTCAAGAGGATACTATTGCTATTAATGCACTACCGGATGCGCAACAGATCGCTGAAAAATTGGAATGGTTGATACGACATCCTGAAAAGATCGCTGAAATAGGAAAAAATGCAAGGAACTTCGTGGAAGAACATCACGATCATATTGCCTCTGCCGCCAGTTATTTGGAGAAATGGAAATCCAGGATCTAACTACTTACTCTGGGAAATCTTAGTTCGATGGAGACTCGGGTGCTGTTGCTTCGATTTACCGCCGCACCATGGATCAGGAATGGACTAAATAATAGCGCCTGTCCCTCGGATGGGTTAGGACGTATCATTTTCAAGTTCCCTGATTTTTTCTTCAATATGCAAGGAACATAATAGATGTTTCCATTGATCTTAGCCCCTTTACTCTCGGTACGATAGATCTCATCTTCCGGTAGTAGGTGGCTTCCGGGTTCTACCGGCAAAGAAGTTTGTTCATTACAACCTGCCACAGGAATCCAGACATTCACAATGTCTTCCCAATAACTTAAATAACCATCTTTGTGCGGTGGATTTATATCCAGGCTACTGGGCCGATTAATTCGTATTTGGATATGTGTTTTCTGAAGTTCTTCTACCCAGGAAGTAAGTTTATAGCCCAACTCTTTTCCGAAGCGTTTTTCCAAAAGGCTGATGTCAAAATCGAAGTCTTCATTGGTAAGATTCCGAGTAATATCGATCACATCAAAATGATCTTTATCTGAAGTAACCACCGTATGATAGTCCTCTAATTGAAAGGTGTCATCTTCTACCGGGATACCATTTTCCTTGATCGCCTTCAGGATATTATCTCGAACCGATCTTTTAAGGGCTCGAAATTCATCTTTGGTAAAGGCATCTACTACGCCATAGCCATCATCGTTCCAGGGGGTCTTTGAAATAACATTATCCTTTTGTTTGAAGAGCATTTCCGGCTCGCCCCATGAAAAATTACCTTCCACTTCAAACTGGAAAGGTTCATTATCTATATGTAATTCGCAAATTCTAGTTGGCATTGGGTTCTTCATTTTCCGTCAAAACAGGTGGTTCCTTCTTATTTCTGAAGTAACGCATCACCAGGATATAAACAACCGCAAGGTACACAATATATCGTAGAAGATGCGCTACAGGTACTCCTTCAACACCATATATACCCACCAAATAATAAGATAATACAAAAAATAGCCCAAGGGATAACAACTCGGTAAAAATAAAGGTCTTCACCATTTTCTTAGCGATAAATTGGTAGGCAATTACCATAGACATCAAACGTATAAAATCTCCTATCAATTGCCATTTAAACAATGGTTCTAATGCCTCTTTATCCAGTCCTGGAAAAACCAGGTTCATAATAAAGTAACGAAGTAGGAACACCAGTAGCATTCCTCCCCCAAAAATGGGCAACAGTGTCTTATAAATATTGATCACCTCTCCTTTAAAATCTGCACGGGTCCGTATCACTGCAAACTTGGGCAGTACGTACATAGAAAATAGCATGATGGAAAAAGACATATAATTCTTAGACAAGGAGGTCATGGCCGTCCATATCCCGGATTTTTCTTCAGAAATAGCTCTCACAATGATATTCCTGATCTCTATTTCCAGGGAATTTAGTACGACGGTGGAGAAAAACGACATCAGGCTAAAGGCCAGCAATGGCTTAGCCATAGGAATAGAGAGTGATAAGTTCTTAAACGGAACATAGCGCCTTAGTTCCTTGAAGAAGATCAACACTAAAACCGAAAACTGGAAGATGGGAGTGATGACTATGGCAAATAGCACACCATCGAAATTATCCTGATAGATAAAATAGAGCGTCAGTCCAGCTCCAATGAGGTAACTCAACAGATCGATCTTTACAAACTGCTTGTATTTGGAAAGGCCGTTAATAACCCCATTGAAAATACGTTGCATTCCAATAAATGGTGCGACGAGGGAGGCGATCTTGACAGTTCCACTGTAGGCTGGGGTTTGGAACAAATATTCGCTCACCTGCTCGGAACCGAAGAACAAGATCAGGAAACTGAGCAAGGCTCCTCCCATGAAGAATACCGAGGTAGTGGAGAATAATCTCTTGAGTCCCTCCTGATCCTCCTTGAACTCTGCCACATATTTTACTATTCCGTTGAAGACTCCCATAGAAGTAACGGAAGTAAGAATCTGAATAAGATTCCTTATTTGTCCGATAAGGTAAAATCCAACTTCTCCAAAATACAGGCTAATCATTCGCTGAATGAACAATGAGATTCCCAAACGGGTAATGATCACCGGAGCATTTAAAGAGGTCATCTTTAATAAGAGATTTTCCCGAATGAACTTAGGTATTTTCAATTAGTAGTTGTTTAGTATATTAATAACTTCGTCCACTTCCTTGGCAGTCATTACCGGGCTCATGGGTATGCTCACCACTTTGTTATGAATTTCTTCGGTCACGGGAAAACTGGATGATGCGTATTCTTTCAAGGCATTCTGTTTATGGGGCGCAATTGGGTAATGAATAAGGCTTCCCACCCCATTTTCTTTGAGGTAAGATGCAAAGTGATCGCGATCTTCTACCCGAACCACAAAAAGATGGAATACATGATCTTCTCCTCCATGGTAGCTTGGCAATGAGATTTTTTCATTTTGTATTTGCGAGAGGTAGCGTTGGGCAATTTTTCTACGGGCGATATTATCAGCATCAACCCATGGTAATTTCACCCTTAAAAAAGCCGCTTGAATTTCATCCAAACGGGAGTTAAAACCCAACTCATCATTCACATATTTGGAAGAGGTTCCATAATTCCTAAGTTTCGAGATACTGGCAGCCAAACTCGGGTCGTTCGTGGTAATGGCTCCTCCATCTCCCAAGGCACCGAGGTTCTTGGTAGGATAAAAACTGAAGGCAGCGGCATCTCCTAAATTTCCAGCTCTGTTGCCCAATGAGTTCTTGGCCCCATGTGCCTGGGCGGCATCTTCAATAACCAGGAGGTTATTCTCTTTTGCAAGCCTGTTGATCTCTTCCATGGGAGATAATAGACCATATAAATGTACCGGCATGATCGCCCTGCTTCGATCCGTCATCTTTGCTCTCAGGTCTTCGAGACTGAAGTTATAAAAGGTATCTTCGGCTTCTACGAACACCGGAACCAAATGGGCTTGTTTTATAGCCAAGATCGTCGCAATATAGGTGTTGGAAGCGACCAGTACCTCATCGCCCTCCTTCAGTTTACCCAATAACTTATAGCCTTCCAGGATCAATCGTAAGGCATCCAGACCATTCCCCACCCCCACACAATGGGAGGTGCCGCAATACGCAGCAAATTCCTGTTCAAAATCCTTCAATTGTGACCCCAGGATATAATATCCCGAATCCAGCAATTCCTGAAACTTTTTTTGGAACTCCGGTTCAAACCTGGAATTGATCTTATGTAAATCGATAAATGGAATCATAGAAAAACAGTATCCAAATAAGTGTAGTATTTTGTGTTCACTTCATAAAATTTACAGCTCATGGTCCTTGCCCCAAAGGTTTCCTTCCAGTATAAAAGTCCGCGATTGAGGTTAAGCCCATTGTTTTCATTTGAAATTCCGAAATCGAAATAACGTTTGTTCGGAAAGCGCTCTTCAATTAAAAACTGAAATAAAAGGTCCAGGCTCCCCAGCTGCTGCCTATCTTTATTAGCCGATATATACTGAACATGAACAGCGACCGACGTCTCAAATAACGTTGCTCCGGCCACGATCTTGCCTTCGTGGTATACATTAAATTGATGAATATTCTTCGGAAAGCGCCCTGCCAATAGTTCTATCTCTTCTTTAGCATGTGTGGGACTTGCTCCATGACGGTCCAGTAAGTTGGGCACTAGTATCTCATCCCAAAAAGCAGTAAAATTAGCCTCTTCTCTCACTTCAAGCCCCATTTTTGCTGCCTTTTTCACACCTTCCAACCTATTTCCCTGTATTCGAATACGCTCTTCCCGGGCAATTACGCTAGAGACATCCACCCTTAGAAGTTTCGCCTGGGTTAAAAATAATAGATAATCGATCTCTTCGGACGGATAAGACGTGTAAAACGCCGGAATGGTCTTCAGAATAAACTTCGATATACCCTGTTCAAATAAATATTGAAACAAGGCTCTACACACTCCAATGGTATCTTCCATTTTCAACCGTTTGGAAAGTAGTATTCCACCATAGGTAAGCCCTTGATGAGAATACAACACCTGGTCTGCAATATTGGCCGGTACTAAGGCCACTAACTTTTCATCTTTGTAAAGAAGCATGGAATGATCCTTAAACCTATCGCTATGATATTCCATGAAATCTCTCTGGAACAAAAAAGTAGCGTTCTTGGATTGGGAAACGAATTGATCCCATTCTTGTTTAAAGGCCGCCGTATATGTTTTTACTGTATAGCTCACTATGGGTTATGGGGGAGATACACCACTTCTCCTTTATCATTTATAACTTGATATACCGAATTTCGATACCAGTTCTCCCGGTGTAAGTTATAACTGGAGTTATCCTCCATATCCTTTAGGTAAGACCTATCCCTCGCTAAATTGGCGAACAACACCCGAAACAAGTTGACCGTGGAAGACAGTTCCTGGTCGTATCCTTCCTGCAAATATCCGTTCCATTTTATGGCAGCAATCACCGAGAAAATAGAGTGAATATTAGCTTCGTCCCGGGTCGTAAACATATCCGGATAACTGGTCATGCCCACCCATCCTCCATGATCCGCCAAAATAATAATCACCGCCTTGGGATCTTTACGCTCTATTCTTTCAATAGCTTCTGTTAGCCAGATATTTACTTCTTCGATCTTTTCGGTATATTCTTTTCTCTCATTCTCAATTTGGTCTTCCTGAGAAACAAAATGGATATGATGGGGCAAGAGTTTTTCGATGAAAACGAATTTGGGTTGATCCACTTCATCGAGTAACACGGCATCCAGATCGTCCAACAATACGCGAACATGTTCATCTCCTCTGCTGAAAAAAGGTATATCGTCCTTAGAAATATTGTAATGGCTAAAATTTCCAAATTTCAGGTTTTGTTGAAAGTACTCATCCTGAGCTAGGAAATAGGTTTTATATCCGTTCTTCCGAAAAACATAGTTGGTCGTATTTTCACCACTGGTCACTTCTCTTCCCATTGGCATTTCCAAATTGCTAAAATACGTTTCTCCAAAATAGTGATGTTGCATAGAGAACATGGATGCATTGGAAGGAATACTAGCCGGATAATTACTCCGGAAATCGTCGTACAAGGTGAATCCCTTGCCTTCAAGCCAATTAAAGAATGTCGTTTCATGTTGGTATAGCGAACCATTCATGAGTGTATGGTTTACGTACCCATCCGGTTGAATAAGATATATGTTTGGAGTTTCGGCCAAGGTAACCTCTTTAATATCTGCCGCCAATGCGGTCCAGGACATGTCTTTTTGCTGCTCATATACTTTTAGAAAAATAGTACCAAAAGGCAACAATGCCATAATGAATATGAGGAGGACGACTTTCTTATATCGGTCACTAAATTTAATGGACAATAATACGCTTAGCACCAGAATACCCAGTAGTATCTTTTTCTGCAAACGAAGCTTCATAGCGTAGGACATCAAGGTAGCGGTGACCATAACAATTGTCACAAAGGTGGCCTGCGGCCGAAAACGGCTCCAATCCTTCTTTATTCTGAAAAAGAGCTCAAGTGCCCCAAATCCAAGAAAAGAAAGTCCGATAAAGAATAAAGTGAAATAACCTATATGCCCCCAAGAATTAACCGCATAGAAGTTATTAGCACAATAAAAGACCAGAGGGTAGAAACCGCAAACAAATGCAATCCAAAAAATTTCTTTCCTCTTATTAAAAGAATCCATTCGCCGAATTTATTATCGATAGAGGTATGTCTTCCACAAATATCCCTTATTTATTCTAATTCACCTAGCCGTACGGCGCTATAATTTTCGGAAGACTTTATTCCCTTCGGTATCCAGGCATTCATAGTACTCCACCCCGTTTCCATCGTCATAGGGAAGAAAGCTGGCATTGGAAACTTTGTTCTGCTTTAGTGTTTCATCTTCACTGAGGTAGGAGAGCACATACCGAAACAGGTTAACGCTACTTTCCGGATTCCATTGGGCAGGGGCTTCATTTTGAGGCCATCGTATACTTAACAAGCTGCTAAAAACCGAATTGAGTTCAATCGGGGTTAGTTCTTTCTCCAAAACTTCCCGCACATAACGCAAGCCTACATATCCACCATGGTCTGCTACCAAAACGATCAACGGATCATCATCTTGCTTGTAGATGGTTTCCAACAAGGTTTTCATCCACTCTTCCGATAATGTCAAGCGATCCAAATATCGTTCTCTCTCAGCTTCCACTCCTAGCGACTGCGAACGGCCATGCGCAATATGCCCTGGGATGGTCTTTTCTATAAAATAGAAGTGGGGGCCTTCGCTTTGCTGTTCCATGAGATTCTTGAAATCGGAGACCATATCCACCCCACGTACACGGCCCGGCCTGTAAAATGATAACATGGCTTCCGGAATATTACAATAATCATAATGGGTCATTTTTCTATTAATGAGAAAATAGGAATTATCCGTGAGCAGGTGTGTGGTATATCCATTATCTTTAAAAGCAGAAATAACGGGATTGTCTCCTGCAATAATTCGCTGCGAATCAAAAGTCTTTAAATTTCGCTTGTAGGTATTACCGTAGTAATGGTGTTCCATGGCAAAAAGCGACGAATTGGAGGTAAGCGTGGAGTAATAATTACTTCGGAAGTTATGATAATTCACAAAAGATTTAGATTCCAACCAGGTCTTGAAAGACTCTTCGCTACGCTCGTAAGGAGGTTGCTTTAAGGTTTCAAAACTCGAATAGCCATCGGGTTGGATAATATATACGTTAGGGAATTTTTTAAACTGAATGTCGTCTGTGGATGCTGTGGACTTCATCCAGTTATTGTTGTGTTTCCAGGCGAAATTGGCCCTGGGAATAAAAGACACTACCGCCATCAAGGCGAGCAGTAATTGAATCCCTACGATCCTCTTTATTTGTCGGTATAATAATAGTCCTAGCACCGCTCCCAATATGAAAACCAATAACATGATTTTCCTATTGGAAAGAAAAACCAGCATACTGATAAGCCAGGAAAACACTCCCAGGTTCACCATAGGCACCATGTATTTGGACCATCTACGCAATGGTGCTTTTCGGGTGATAAGCCAACCTACACCTCCCATTAATAAAGGAAGGGCCAGGCAGACTGATACTAAGAATAAAAGCTGAATCCCTGAATCTGCCATTTCCAGGTTTCCGTTGTAATAGTGAATCAGCGGATATAAACCTGCCGCCACCAACGCCACTAGCGCGAATCCAAAGGACCGGGATGTTTCCTTGGTCTTTTTCATGGGTTATTTAATTTTTGGTAT
>JBCBDM010000076.1:0-16334 GCA_038529705.1 Bacteroidota bacterium | reverse complement strand
CCAAAATGAGACAACTCCATAGCCTCTTGATAAGAGATTTCACGAATAGGAAATGCTTGTTGCACCACATTGGGGTTGGCCGTATACATTCCGCTCACATCTGTCCAAATGTCCAAAACTTCTGCATCTAACGCTGCGGCCACTAGGGCTGCTGTAAAATCGGAACCACCTCGACCCAATGTTGTGGTATCGCCCTTTTCACTTCGGGCAATGAATCCTGGTAGGACGGTTACCTTTCTCGTTTGAGCCTTAAAGTAAGTTCGGATATTTTGATGGGTAACTTCTGAATGAACCTGAGCACGAGAGAAATTAGCATCCGTAACAATAAGCTCCCGGCTATCGGCCCATTGAGATTGCGGCACCTCTTTCTTCAGCACTTCAGAGATCATAAATGAAGACATTCGTTCTCCAAAACTCAAGACCCTATCTTGCGTTTTCACTGAAAATTCATTGATAAGATAAATCCCCTGGGCGATGCGCTCCAGCTCACTAAGCATCTCATTGAGATACTCCACTGCTTCAAAATCGAGACCCAACTCATTGGCTGTTCTTAGGTGCCGGTCTTTGATGTCTTTCAACACTTCCTTATACCTATCATCTTTGGCATTGGCCAGGAGGCCCAATTGAAGTAAGGTATCTGTTGCCCCACCCAAGGCAGATACCACTGTTATAAGTTGATGTTTTTTGCTTCGCTCCTTTAAAATAGCCACTACCTTGGCTATGTTCTCTGAATTGGCAACCGAAGTCCCCCCAAATTTTAATACTTGCACGGTTTACAATTTTTTAGACCCTGTCATTTATAACATAAAAAAAGCCTTTCCAATCAGAAAGGCCTTTATAAGTTATACGCATACCTCCCTGCCGTCATTTCATGCCGGTTGTTGTAGTTGTGGTATTTGTAGTGGTTTGGATCATGTTCTCTACAAATGTTCAAAAAGAAGTTGACAAATCAAAATTTAATACTTCATTTTTCTGTGAACTACACCAAAAAAGTGAATTAGGTAGGGTTTAGCATCCAGGTAGTAAACCCTTCCATTATACCAAGGCTGGTTGCTCGAGAAGTTGGGATTGGATGGACTTCATGGAGGTCATTGCCTTCCGAAGTTCCTTTCCAATCTGTTCAATTTCATGCGCTTCAATAGCTTCGTTCACAGCAATAAGTTCGGCATTGTCCACCATCTCAGCCTCGAGATTCCCTTTTACATCTTTTGAAGTGACCCCTTTCATAAAATCCTCCAATAAGGGCTTCGCGGCATGATCGAACAGATAACATCCGTACTCTGCCGTATCCGATATAATCCTATTCATTTCATATAATTTTTTCCTTGCAATGGTATTTGCAATCAAAGGCAGCTCATGTAGGGATTCATAATAGGCAGAGGCCGATATAATACCTGAAGCCACCATGGTATCGAAGGCCAATTCTACTCCGGCTTTTACGAAGGCCGTCATCAAGGTACCGTGGTCGAAATAGGTTTGTTCGTTGATATGCTCGGCGGTGGCTTCTGTTTTTTCGAAGGCTGTTTCGGCGGTAGCAGCTCGCCATTTTAAAAGATCTTTATCATCATTTTGCCAGTCTTTCATCATTCCTTCAGAAAATTTACCACTCATAATATCGTCCATATGCTTTTCGAACAAAGGCGTCATCAATTCCTTCAGTCGTTTCGAAAGATGGAATGCGCGTATTTTTTGAGCGTTGGAAAGCCTGTTCATCATATGGGTGATTCCTCCATGCTTGAGAGCTTCCGTAATGGTTTCCCAACCATATTGAATCAGCTTTGAAGCATAAGCAGGTTCCATTCCTTCCGCCACCATTTTATCGAAGCACAAAATAGATCCCGTCTGTAAAACGCCACAAAGAATCGTCTGCTCTCCCATGAGATCACTTTTCACCTCTGCTACGAAGGAAGATTCCAGTACACCTGCCCTATGTCCTCCTGTGGCATAGGCATAAGCCTTGGCTTGCGCCCAACCTTTTTCTTCAGGATCGTTTTGGGGATGAACTGCAATCAATGTAGGAACGCCAAAACCTCTTTTGTACTCTTCTCTCACCTCCGTTCCGGGACATTTAGGCGCTACCATGATCACGGTAATATCCTTTCTTATTTGCATCCCCTCTTCCACTATATTGAAGCCGTGAGAATAAGAGAGAGTAGCTCCTTTTTTCATCAACGGACTTACCGCTTTGATGACCGCTGTGTGTTGCTTATCTGGAGTTAAATTACACACCAGGTCTGCCTGTGGAATGAGTTCCATATAAGTTCCTACCTCAAAACCGTGGTCTATAGCATTGAGATACGAAGTACGATTCTCTCGGATCGCGGTTTCCCGAAGTGCATAAGACACATCTAAACCGGAATCCCTCATATTCAGTCCTTGATTCAATCCCTGGGCTCCACAGCCTACTATAACAATTTTCTTTCCTTTAAGCGCCTGGATGCCCTCCCCAAATTCGGATGGGTCCATAAATCGGCATTGGCCTAATTGTTCCAATTTTTCTCTCAGCGATAATTGATTAAAATAATTTTTCATTTTCAATACGATTTAGCTTTGAACAGCTTCCAATATGGCTGTTATCTTTAATTCTTCTTTGGTGATGGCAATACGCCCGGAACGGACAAACTGCATAATTCCGTAGGGTTTTAATTGTTTGTACAGCAGTTCTACCTCTTCTTTACGCCCGGACTTCTCCAAAACGGAAAACGCCTGATTCACTGTGACAATTCGCACATTGCTTCCCTTGACGATATCTTGTATGTTTTCGTTTTCAAAAAGCAATTCACTTTTTATTTTAAACAGGCAGGATTCCTGATACACAGTCTCCTCATCGGTATGATAGTATGCCTTGATCACCTCTACCTGTTTTTCGATCTGACCAATGATCTTTCTAATTTGATCTTCGGAAACACAAACTACCACGGACCATCGAGAAACATGGTCTATTTCGGAAATGGAGGTGTTGATACTTTCAATATTAATATGACGGCGCTGAAAAATGGCTGAAATACGATTGAGCAAGCCTATGTTGTTCTCCGTATAAATGGAAACGGTATATAAATTCGTCTTTTCACTCATAAGAATGTTCTTTTCTTTATTCTAGTCGTATATCCGAAACACTAGCACCACTAGGTATCATTGGAAAGACATTATCTTCCTTCTCCACACAAACCTCAAGGAAATAAGGGCCTTGTGCAGACATCATGTCTTTGACAGCTTCCTTCAGCTCTTCCCGTTCACAAATACGTTTCGCCTCTATATGATATCCTTTGGCAATAGTCACAAAATCCGGGTTGGTGAGTTCTGTGGAGGCATAGCGTTTATCGAAAAAGAGTTGTTGCCATTGACGGACCATTCCGAGGAAGTCATTATTAAGTACCACAATTTTGATAGGCACTTTAGTTTGAAAAACAGTTCCTAATTCTTGTATGGTCATTTGGTAGCCTCCATCTCCAATAATAGCGATGACCGGACGTTCCGGTGCTGCCATTTTGGCACCAATTGCGGCGGGTAGAGCAAACCCCATGGTACCAAGACCTCCGGAAGTAATATTACTCCGGGTTTCCTCAAATTTTGCATAACGACAGGCAATCATTTGATGCTGACCCACGTCACTCACTATAGCCGCCTTTCCTTCACTCTCTTGATTAATGGCCTTTAGTACTTCCCCCATGGTCAATCCCTTTTTGCCAGGATATAAGTCTTCTTTGATTACTTTATTGAATTCGATCTCATACAGATCCTTAAATCGTTGATGCCAGGACGGATGCTCCTTCTTTTGAAGCAGAGGCAGTAGGAGTTCCAAACTTTTCCTGGCATTCCCCAGTACCGCTACCTCTGTTTTTACATTCTTGTCTATTTCGGCCGGATCAATTTCGAAGTGGATCACTTTGGCTTGCTTGGCATAGGTTTTCAAATCGCCCGTCACTCGATCGTCAAAACGCATCCCAATAGCGATGAGCACGTCACATTCGTTGGTAAGTTTATTAGGCGCATAATTGCCATGCATCCCTACCATTCCCACATTCAAAGGATGTGAAGTAGGAAGGGCTGAGGCTCCCAGGATAGTCCAGGCCGCAGGTATTCCAGCCTTTTCGATCACCCTTTGTAGTTGAACTTCGGCCTCACCCAAAATAATACCCTGACCCCAGACGATAAGAGGCTTACTAGCAGCATTGATGAGTTGCGCGGCTTTCTCAATTTGGTTCTTGTTTATTTTGGGTACCGGAGTGTAGCTTCGAACGGATTCGCATTTCTTATATTCAAAATCAAAAGCTTCAAACTGAGCATCCTTGGTAATGTCTATAAGTACCGGCCCTGGCCTTCCACTTTTGGCAATGTAAAAGGCCTTGGCAAACACCTCTGGTATTTCAGAAGCTTTTGTAATCTGATGATTCCATTTGGTCACGGGAGTTGAGATGCCTACGATATCGGTTTCCTGAAAGGCATCACTTCCCAAGAGATGAGACCCAACTTGCCCTGTGATACAGACCATGGGTGTTGAATCGATCTGAGCATCTGCGATCCCTGTAATCAAATTAGTGGCTCCAGGACCGGAAGTAGCTATAGCCACCCCCACTTTTCCGCTAATACGAGCATATCCCTGAGCGGCATGGGTGGCTCCCTGTTCGTGTCTGGTCAATACATGATGTAGGGAATCTTGATACTTATACAGTTCATCATACACCGGCATGATAGCTCCTCCAGGATAACCGTATACTATATCAACACCTTCTGCCAATAAGCATTTCACAATGGCCTCGGCTCCGGTGATCCGCTCCGTATTTGATCTAATTGTTTTCTCTTTTTGCAGGGTTTGTATTTCCATATACTGAAAATTAAAATTCGTCAGTCACACAGCCTTTAGAAGCCGATACAACTGTTTTAGCATATTTGTAGAGTACTCCACGGTTGACTTTTAACTCGGGTGCCCTCCAATTTTCCATTCGTTTAGAGAGTTCTGCGTCCGATACCTTCAGGATAATCTCCTTTTTTTCAGCATCGATGGTGATGTTGTCCCCATCTTCAACCAAGGCAATCGTGCCGCCTTCCTGTGCTTCGGGGGTGATATGCCCTACAACAAAACCATGAGTTCCACCTGAAAATCGGCCATCGGTTATAAGAGCCACATCCTTTCCAAGCCCAGCTCCAATAATAGCAGCGGTAGGTTTTAACATTTCGGGCATACCAGGGCCTCCCTTTGGACCTTCATAACGAATCACAACCACATCGCCCTTTTCAACCTTTCCATCACGGATACCATCATTCGCCTCATACTCGCCGTTAAAAACCTTGGCTTTTCCTGTAAATCTTGTACCTTCCTTTCCAGTGATCTTTGCAACACTTCCTTCTCTTGCCAAATTACCATACAGCATCTGTAAATGCCCGGTGGATTTTATGGGTGCTTCAACGGGTTTTATCACATCCTGATTTTCGGATAAATTGGCTGCATCCAATAGATTTTCAGCCAAGCTTTTACCGGTTACGGTAAGACAGTCTCCATGTAAAAGACCCTTCTTCAGAAGATACTTCAATACGGCTGGAATTCCCCCAATGGCATGTATATCTTCCATGAGGTATTTCCCGCTGGGTTTTAGATCGGCCAAAAAAGGCGTACTGTCACTTATGGTTTGAAAATCTTTCAAGGAGAAATCAATATTTGCGGCTCTGGCAATAGCCAGGAAATGTAAAACGGCATTCGTAGACCCCCCTAAAACGGTTACCAATCGTACCGCATTTTCTATGGACTTTCGCGTAATGATATCACTAGGCTTGATATCCCTTTCCAATAAGGTACGCATTGCATTTCCCGCAGCGATAGACTCCATTTCTTTTTCCTTACTTCGGGCAGGATTTGATGCATTATAGGGCAAGGACATTCCCAGGGCTTCAATGGCCGAAGCCATAGTATTGGCGGTATACATCCCTCCGCAGGCTCCCGCCCCCGGACAGGCTTTCTGCACCACTTGTCGATACTCTGTTTCTGTTATCGTACCTGCCACTTTACTTCCCCAGGCTTCAAATGCCGAAACCACATCCAATTTCTGACCGTTGTGACAACCCGAATCGATGGTCCCTCCATAGACCAATATGCAAGGCCTATTTAACCGAATCATCGCCATTAACGCTCCCGGCATATTCTTATCGCATCCCACGACCGTTATTAAACCATCATAACTCATGGCTTGTACGACGGTTTCCATGGAGTCTGCAATGATGTCTCTCGAGGGAAGGGAATAACGCATGCCCGGGGTTCCCATGGAAATACCGTCACTTACACCGATGGTATTAAAGATTAGACCCACCACGTCTTCTTGCTGAGTTCCCTGCTTAGCCAATTTTGCCAGATCGTTGAGATGCATATTACAAGGATTCCCTTCATAGCCGGTACTTGCAATGCCTACGATGGGTTTATAGAAGTCGTCCTGGGTAAGGCCAATGGCATGTAGCATGGCTTGAGCAGCCGGCTGACTAGGGTCCTGGGTGACGGTTTTACTGTACTTATTCAAATTACTCCCTTTCATTTACGTGCGTATCTATTTCTGTTTCATTCCATTTTAGGCCATTCGATATCGAAATTAGGCTTTACCCCTTTTCAAGAGATCTGGTTTTTCCACTTCGAAGTAGGCTCAATGACTCTAAAAACATTGTATGACTCTAATTTTCAAATAGTTAATATCGAATTTTATCCGACACCCAACACTCGGATTTTATTGAGATTATCCATTTGTAGCCCATGGTAATGGTCTCGAAATCCGAATCTATTTTCTATGTGAGCTACTTAATGGAAAGAATTTCGGAATGAGGGAAATATGGTGTATTTTTAATTTTTCTCAATAAAATAAAGACCTTATGAAACGAATCACCGGTATTTTCACATTACTATGGCTTTCTGTTTGCACCTTGCATAGCCAGGAATCGGATGCCGGAAATTTCCCGGACGATTACTTCGGTATTTATACGGGAACCTTAAAAATTAATTCCTCCGGGGGTCTTTCCACTTACCCTATGGAGTTTCATTTACTAGCAACAGATTCGATAGGAGTATATGAATACAAACTCGTTTATGGAAAAGGAGACCAGAGGCAGGTAAGAGCCTATAATCTGATCGCTCAAAATAAAGATCAAGGAGAGTATATTGTGGACGAGAATAACGGTATCATTTTAGATGACAAAGTAGTAGGTAACAGAATGTATGCGCTTTTTGAAGTAGGAGGTTCGCTTTTAACCACTTTCATCACTTTTGAAAAGGATCATATGGTTTTTGAAATTGTAGCCACACAAAAAGAAAACAAGCGAATCACCTACGCTGAAAATGAGGAGAAAACTGAAGTAATTTCTTACCCCATAACCACTGTTCAAAGAGCGGTGCTACAGAAACATTAAATTGCTTTTGTAGTTTTGGCAGATTCCTTACATTTGCGCTCGAATAAGAGGAAAGATTTGACTGATTGCAACCTCTTCCGTACGGTTCTGGCCAAATAAAGGATCCCAGAACAAGTCTGGGATAAAAATGCTAAAGGCAGTGTAAACTACCTTCGACGTTTCCGTCAAATCTTCTTCAGAATATAAAATTAAAAAACCATTGTATGGCGTATTTATTTACTTCGGAAAGTGTTTCTGAAGGACACCCGGATAAGGTAGCTGACCAGATCAGTGATGCATTGATCGATAACTTCCTGGCATTTGACCCCCAATCCAAAGTAGCCTGTGAAACCCTGGTGACCACCGGGCAGGTGGTACTTGCGGGAGAGGTAAAATCTGACGTATACCTCGATGTGCAGAAAATAGCGCGTGATACCATTAACCGTATAGGGTATACCAAAGGGGAATACCAATTTGATGGAAATTCTTGTGGGGTATTGTCTGCCATTCACGAACAGAGTGATGATATCAACCGTGGTGTGGATAGAGAAACCAAGGAGGAGCAGGGAGCTGGTGACCAGGGAATGATGTTTGGATATGCTACCAAAGAAACCGAAGACTATATGCCATTGGCCTTAGACCTTTCTCATAAGATCCTGATCGAATTAGCCGCCTTGCGGAGAGAGGGTAAGGATATAGATTACTTGCGCCCCGATTCTAAGAGCCAGGTGACCATCGAATACAGTGATGACAACAAACCGGTTCGAATTGATGCGATTGTGGTTTCCACTCAGCATGACGAATTCGATGCAGACGATGACAGGATGCTAGCTAAAATAAAAAGTGATATCATTGAGATCTTGATCCCTAGAGTGAAGACACAATTAAAGCCGGAGATACAAGCTTTGTTCAATGATGATATCAAGTATCATATCAATCCAACGGGAAAGTTTGTGATCGGTGGCCCCCATGGGGACACTGGTTTAACGGGTAGAAAGATCATTGTGGACACCTACGGAGGTAAAGGTGCCCATGGTGGGGGTGCTTTTAGCGGAAAAGATCCTAGTAAAGTAGACCGTTCTGCCGCCTACGCGACACGTCATATCGCCAAGAATTTGGTGGCTGCTGGCCTATGTGATGAAGTGTTGGTACAGGTAAGTTATGCGATTGGCGTGGTAGAACCGATGGGTATTTTTGTAGACACTTACGGTACAGCCAAAGTCGACCTCACCGATGGGGAGATCGCTCAAAAGGTATCACAGATCTTTGATATGCGCCCAGCTGCTATTGAAAGTCGCCTAAAGCTGAGACAGCCCATGTATTCGGAAACGGCTGCCTATGGCCATATGGGAAGAAAAAACGAAGTTGTGACTAAAACTTTCTATACTCCGGACCGCAGAGAAAAGACCCTTGATGTGGAACTCTTCACTTGGGAGAAGCTGGATTATGTGGAGCAGGTCAAGGAGGCTTTTGGGGTGTAAAGGTTTTCGGCAATCTTCTTCACTTTCTCACTTTCTTACTAAATTTCTCTAACGCTCTACTGGAGATTCCATTTGTTGTTAGTTCGACAATGTGATCTAATATAAATTCTGAGGTTTCGTAACCCTCATTTTCTAGATAATTAAATATCCTGATAGCTTCGGTTTCATTTTCTAACATTAAATGCGCAACAATTAAGTAAGCTTGGACAGTAGGTTCAATATCAATCCGGTTAAGGTAAAAGTCTATTATCTCCTCAGACTTTTGAGCGAAAGGAGCCAAACGCGCCGTTTTTACGTACATGTAGTCACTAACCCCCATATCTCTTAGTTCTTTAGACAGTTGATATGCTTTATCAAATTGATTTGAATCTTCAAAATAGAGAATTGCTTGGACACTTAGGTTTTCTATACCGGTCGCTTCCGGGAATTTCGAATGATATGCGTGGATAAGCTTAACAGCAAGCTCTATATTATTCTCTGCATCCAAAAGAGTTGCAGTATTTGTATCCATTTTTCGCGACAGATTGATAAGAGCTAGACCATACTCAATAGCACTTTTCAGCTTAATAGTATCCTTTAAAAATACTTTCAAATGTTCCGAGTAGATGGCAGATTTTCTCAACAAATTGTTGTCTTGGGCATTTAAGTCTTGATCCGTAAAGAAGTCTACTTGAGCCAATCGAAGTTGTAAATATTCCTTCTCGATAATATCTCTAAAGTCAGCATTTAACGATAGATATTCATCAATTTCTTTTAATCCAACGTACTTTTCGGACACTTCATTAATAGCCCGTTTTAAGCTTTTTTCATATTCATCACTTTCCGGATATAAGTTAACTTTCGGAATATTCCTCATATAATGATACACATTACATGCCATTCGGTTAACATTTAAATCATCATAAACCTGATCATAAGTTACATCGTCAAGTCCATTAGAATAGAAATCGAAGGGCGAAAACTTAATCAATCCTTCCCCATTATATAACTTTTCAGGATCGTCATTTTTCCAAAACCAAAAGCCACGATCATTTGCTGTTATAAAAACACTATCCGTCTCATAAAACCCAACATATGTTATCGGCTCCTTCGAACCACTCCTTAAAGTGGAAACCTTTTTACCATTTTCTAAGTTCCAAATGATGGCAATACCGTCTTTACTCCCACTTATTAAGTACTTTCCATCATCGGAAATGCTCATAGACGTAATATCATCATTATGGCCAATCAACCTAAATATAGGCTCCGCATCTTCGGCTAATTCTTGGATTTCTGGAACACTTCTACCAATATCCAACTCAAGGTTTTCCAACGACCAAACCTCAACACTGTTGACTCTATTTCCGGCAACTAAAAAACGGTTTTCTTCATCCACAACAAGACTAGTTATCACTGAATTGATATAGCTGCCGTTGGGATATTTGCATAGTCTAATTAATTGAAATGGATCCTGTTGTAACGAATTAATGTGAAACAGGAGTATAATACCTCTCCAGTATCCTATAGCCAAATAATCTGAGTCATTTATAAAAACCGAAGCCATTTGATCTTGTAAACTATATTCTGGAAGCATCCCCACCTCCTTTTTCGTTTTAAAATCAAATAACTTGTTCTGAAGCAATATGAATTTTTCATCCTTGGATATTGTAATATTTCGACCTTCATCGAGCTCTTCTACATCGACTAAAAAGGTCTGAACTATATTGCCATCTGCATCTCTAATCTCCAGATTTGAATCGATGCGATCACTTTTAATCAAGTAGACATAAAGATCTCGAGTATTCGTTGAAACTTTTTTTAAGAAATCTTGATTTTCAAAGCTTTCATACTCTAACAGTGAATTGCTTCGGATATCCCATATCGCACTCTTACCACTTTCGTATATTCTAACCCCTGAGTTATCTTCAGTCAATTCAAAAGCCAAAACTCCCGAATTTACCGGAAACTCCTTGATGGCATAATTATACTTATCAGAATTTAAACCTTCAAGGAAACTTAATAGCTCTTCAGAGTTATATCCTTGTTCCACCCCATTTTTTGCGAAAACAAAACTCATTGTACGATTTTCCCTCTCAAGAGCTTTGGACGCAGACAAATATTTTTGCGCATTGGCCTTTTTCGTTTCACCACAACTATGAACCAGAAGGCCAAACATTGATATGGCTACCAAGGTGACTCCCATTGTCGCCCACCTGGACTTCTTTAATCTTTGTGTTTTCTCTTTCAATTCCTCATGAGCCATCAATTGATTAAGATCCTCCTCTAAAGGAATCACCATACGGTCATGGGATAATCTGTAAAACTGTCCATCGTCTAAGGTCGTTTCGCTCAACAAACCTACATCCAGCAAAAACTCAGCTATATCCTTACCTCGCTCAAGCTTATGTATGTATTCTTTGAGAACAGGCTGTCGCTGTCCATCGAATACCAGGGCTGGGAGCATAGTTTTTCTCACCTCAACCAACTCGCTTTTAGTAGGCAACGGATCTAACCTATCTGATACGGCATCCCATTTATTTTCATAAAATTGATGCACCATATTCTCAATTTTAGGAATATCTCCTCTTTCGATCCTACTCTTTCGCTTGGCTATATTCTGCTCAATATTGGAACAGGCGATCTGAATTTCGATAGGATCGTATCCAGATTTCTTGTCACCTAGTTTTTTAATGAGATCATCCAACGCTTCCTCGCTAAAAGTAAACTGTTGTGAATCATAGTCACCTTTAACCTGAGCCGGCATTGAAATCGCCCTTCTCGCCCCATCTTTATCAAGTAGTTTTAACTGATAATCATTCTTTAAAATCTCGGGAAAATAATCTTTCAACAAACTCATGGTTCCTAGCATATCTTCTCTCACCGCAAAGACTGCCTTCGCATCCATTGGTTCCTTTAAGAACAATAAGTCCTCCTTATATTCAACAGATTTTACCGACTTTTCTTTGGATTCAACATCCCTGCGATTCCTTCTAATTTCATTGTATATGGGCTGGGGAATTCTTTGGAAAAACAAGTAAGCCAATTGCTCCTTGAAATATTCGATCTGATCCTGGGAATAGCTTTGTAATTCCTCGAATTGATCAAAAAACAGTAATAACTTTTTCCCATTTCCTTCTATGAGCTTACCCAGATACCAGAGATTTTTTGGCATTGGATCTAAAAAAGGAAGTCGATCCAACCATTTGGCGCTATTTTCTTTCAAAGGCTTCAAAGTCCTTTCTATCTGCTTGACCACTTCATCGACCAGATATTCTTTTTCCCACCCCTTACTGTTTTGATATTCTTTGTCCTTCTCGCTCTTATAACCAAACTTAACGGTTACCTGTACATATTCAGGGGTTTCCTCTTCCATGCGCGGTAATACGCCTGCTCGCATCAGTGAACTTTTTCCCAAACCGGAATCTCCGTGTAACACCACCGTCTGATTTAACGTAATTTGTGTAAAGAGATCCTCCACATCGTTTTCCCTTCCAAAAAATAGGTCAACGTCTTTCTTTCTGAAATAGGCAATGCCTGGATAACGATAATTTTTATAACCCATGGTTCAAAGCGATTTTACTAAATTCTCATTTTTGCTACGATATCATCGACCAACTTCTTTGCTCTCTTCTCAACCTCTTCCTTTGTAAAGTGAATGGTTTGATCTTCCTCAACAGAAAGGTCTTCTCTTGGATCCAGATACATAAATACCTGATCTTTTAACTGGGTAATGAACTCATCGATATATTCATAAATGCGCAGATAAATCTCCTGTTGTTTTTTGCGCTCATGATTAGCTTTGGGATCCGGAGTGTCTCTATCGATATCCTGAAATATGGATTCGTATTTTTCCTTCCAATAATCCTGATAGACATGGCCTCTGCCATCCTCCAGGATCACATCGCTTAATACAACAGTGAAAATCCTTCGATTGGCATCCTTGTATTCCTTCATCCGTAGCGCTTCATCCATACAGTATCTAGAGCGTAAGTACTTATCGCTCACTACACGTATTACGGTTCGTCCCTTACCGATCCTGGTCATGAAGGAGTCTATACTATCCCCTACTTTTACATACTCTTTATCTCTGAATATCTGTGGAAGACCCAAACTGTGTTTGCCATTCTTTAATTCATTTTCCAACCATCTCACGATAGTTTCTCCATTTGGTTCCAATGGTTGTTTGGCTTCTTCCTCCGTTTCCCATGAATAAGAAATATAAACACTACAATTACTGTTCTCGGCCGGGTTTCTCAAAAAACCGGGTTTCCCTACCTCGCAGGCATTAATAATATTCTGAACCACTTGCGTGGCATTATCCTCCGTAAAATCTACGGTGAAATGATTCTTCATAATAAATCCCACCGAATTGTTCTCTTGATAATTTGGCGTACTCAACACCACATTTTTACTGTTCTTGATCTTTAATTTATGGCAAGTGAGCTGATATTGCCACGAATCGTATTTAAAACCAAGGAACACATAACAACTGGCATGAGTTAAATAATACTCGATGTTTTTTGGCAATGAATTCTTGTGAAGTAGTTTCTCCATAGTCGCATACAATTCGCTATGTTGAAGAATGATGGTTTGATTCGCATCTACGGTACCGAACAAATTATAAATGACCGGTTTTTCAACCGTGGGTCGTGGCAATTTTTCAAGTTCAGACTCCGTATCTACTGTAAAATGTCCGGCCTTAAATATGTCTCCATATTTACTTTCAATGATCTTGTTGATTGAAACATCCGGACTCACATTAATAATGAGCGGTACTGGAATTCGAGATACCATTTCCAAAAGAATAGGGTCGCAAGAATCCTCATAATATTCGGTGACTTCTTCCAGTACTCCGTATTCGTCTGCTTCAGGTGCAAAGGCAAACAAATTTTCAGATTCAAAATACATGGAAATCTCATCACTTCGTTCGGCCAACTCCTTGAAATATGCCCTATGGTTTTGGCCTTTGGAGTTAACCGCCAATTCTGGTCCCAACAGGATCACACATTGGGAGTTGGATGCCTGAAGTTTTCGAGCTATTTTTTCATATACCATAACGTGTGTGTCATTAAATGCTAGTTAACTACAATTTATATCCTCCCCGCTTCCACCAAACTCCAATACCTTTTTCCCAACTCCGTAAGTCTGCAGGACTTACTATTCATAGCCGCGAAATACATATGTTCCTCTCCTACCGGAACTACCAAATTGACTCGGTTGTATTTCTGCAAGGTCTTAAATTTTAGTACGTTCTCTTCATTGGGGTTATCTGAAGTGAATTCGTAAGAAGGGTCTAATTTGAATGGAGTATTGGGATGCTCAAAAAGTTCGGTAAGCTGATGTAAGTCTGAGAGCGCTATGGGCGGCTTCACAGTTTTCAAGGATACAAAGGACTTGGTGTTGGTCTTGAACAAAGGACGCTGTTCAAAGGCTCCTAATGCCAAATCGATTTGCGAATAGATTTGAGCAGGGCTCACTTCTCCCAATAGATTGGCCGCACTTCCATTAAGCGCCTCGACGAACAAGGAAGTAAAAACACCTTCTCCATTGGATTCTATGGCATACTGATCCTTGGTGGATGCGGTTAAAATGGTGAGCCCTTCAGAAAGGTATGACTTATCAAAGCCATGGTTGGTAGCCCCCATAAATCCGGAATGACAACAATCCAGAATGATCAATTTATTCCTTGCCGGAGAATCATTCGCTATTTGTAACAACTCATTGAGTGATACGCCATCATCGCCATGCCTGCAATCTGAAGTAATGATATAACCTCCGGTACTTTCCACATATCCGTGCGAGGAGCAATAGAACAAAGCAATATCGGCGTCCTCACTAAAAAGATCCAAAACAGCCTGCTTCAAACCGCGACGTTCCAAATAAGTGGTATCATTTTCTACCAGTATTTTTTTTACCTCGAAGTTCTTTTTTCCATCGTAGTTTCGCTCCAAGGATTCGGTCACAGCCAGAGCGTCATTCACACAACCATACAATGGACTTACATGTTCGTAGTAATTGATTCCAACAACCAGCGCTTTTCTCATCTTTTAATGGGTTAGTTAGTGCGGGGATAAAAGAATCGAAACCATTCAGGTTAGGTTATAATTTTAGAAAACCAGGTTAATAATAAACTACTAGTTTCGAATTATATATGATTTCATTGTCAAAAAAAAGGAAGAATATGGCTCAAAAAAATACCCATTACCGGGTATTTTCATAGTCGTGGAGATTACAACCTAAATGATGTTGTGATTCTTTGCCTTCTGAACAGCCTCTATCTTGCTGTGTACTTGCAGTTTTTTGTAGATATTTTCAATATGTTTTCGCACGGTACTTGGAGATAGAAAAAGGTTGTCGGCAATGGCCGTATAACTTAGCCCCTTGCTAAGTTGTTCCAAAACTTCAATCTCACGTTTGGTCAATGAAATTTCTTCCTTGTCCTTCTGATTGTCGATATTCAAGGGGTTTCTGAGAAGTTTCAAGGTCTTCAAGGCAATAGACGGATTCATCGCGGCTCCACCATTGAGGGTTTCATGCAATCCGTTGTGCAATTCCTTAGGGTTGATCTCCTTTAATAAATAACCATCGGCACCCGCTTTGATGGCATTGAAAATGTTTTCGTCATTGTCGAAGGCAGTAAGCATAATAATCTTGATCTGAGGGTACTTTTGCTTTACAACCTGCGTAGTTTCAATCCCGTCCAAAACGGGCATTTCAATATCCATTAAGATGAGGTCAAGATTATGGTTTTCCTCAAGTTTTGTAAGGAGTTCACTACCATTTAAGGACGTGTGTTTAATGGTCACATCATCGAAGAAAGATAGTTTCTCTTTGATGGCATGGATGAGGAAGCTGTTGTCATCGACTATGGCTACTTTCAATTTCATTCAAATTATTCTTTTAGTGGTTCCTAAATCTAAGGATATTGAGAATAATGGGACATAGGGCAAATGCCCTATTCTTTGTGAACAGACAATACTATTTGAGTCCCCTCACCTTCGCTCGTGTTTACCTGAAATTTAGCATTTATATCCTTTGCCCGTTTTTTCATATTGTTGAGGCCATTTCCAAACTCTATCCCATTGATATTGAATCCTTCCCCATCATCCTTTATCTCTATACGGAATTGTTTTTGTACTTCTGAAACATCTACCGTTATACTAGATGCTTCGGCATATTTAATGGCATTGTTAACGGCCTCTTGTATCACCCTATAGATATTCATCCCCGCTACCGAAGTGAACGTGTGCTCCACATCCACTTCGGAAGATATCATAAACTCAAATTGGACGTTCGAAGAAGTGGCCCGTGCCTTATCGATGAAATTGCTTATCCTCGATTGTAGGTCTTCAAAGGTGATGCTATTCTTATTCATAGCCCAGATGGTATCGCGAAGCTCATTGATAGTCTGTCCGGTAAAACTGCTTATCCCTGCTAATTTACCCGAAAGGTCATCTTGCATATTCCCAAAGCCGTATTTTAAATTATCCAAACTGGAAATGATAAAGGTGA
>JBCBDM010000075.1:0-16391 GCA_038529705.1 Bacteroidota bacterium | reverse complement strand
GTAAATTTACGAGATGCAGGAGATCCGGTGGAATTGGCGAAGATTTATTCTCAAAATGGCGCCGATGAGCTGGTATTCCTGGATATATCTGCTACGGAGGAAAGGCGAAAAACTCTGGCACAATTGGTTCACGATGTTGCCAAAGCTATAAATATTCCATTTACGGTAGGCGGTGGAATAAGCAGCGTAGAAGATGTAGACGTGCTGCTTCGGAATGGGGCGGACAAGGTCTCTGTGAATTCTTCAGCAGTAATGGACCCCGAACTTATAGATCGGTTATCAGCAAAATTTGGGTCACAATGTATTGTAGTTGCCATCGATGCGAAAAGAATAAATGGAGAATGGAAAGTTCATTTAATGGGAGGAAAAGTACCCACTTCCAGGAATCTATACGACTGGGCAAAAGAAGTGGCTAGGCGTGGGGCCGGTGAAATATTGTTCACCTCCATGGAAAACGACGGCACTCAAGACGGATTTGCAAATGAGGCATTAGCAAAACTTTCTGAAATGGTGAATATTCCAATTATTGCCTCTGGAGGAGCAGGAACCATCCAGCATTTTGCGGATACCTTTACTATTGGTAAAGCCGATGCGGCCTTGGCAGCAAGTGTTTTTCATTTTAAGGAAATTCAAATTTCAGAATTAAAGATCAACTTACAGCAACAGGGTATACCTGTTCGATTATAATTAAAACCAACAGGACTTATGGAAATAGATTTTAAGAAATACCCGGATGGACTGGTACCTGCCATAGTACAGGATGCCATGACCAAGAATGTTTTAATGTTAGGCTTCATGAATAAGGAAGCGGTGGAAAAGACACAAAAAACGCAAAAGGTTACCTTCTTTAGTCGAAAGAAAAATCGATTGTGGACCAAAGGAGAAGAAACCGGAAACTATCTGGATTTGGTGTCGCTACAAGTGGATTGTGACCAGGATGCCTTACTTATACAGGCAAATCCGCAGGGCCCCGTTTGCCATTTGGGAAGTGATACTTGCTGGGGAGAAAGAAATCGAAGTAATTTTGGATTCTTGTCGTATTTAGAGGAAGTTATTGAGGACCGGAAAAATGATAAGGACCAAGAGAAGTCCTATACAGCCTCGTTGTTTAGAAGAGGTATCAATAAAATTGCCCAGAAGGTAGGAGAGGAGGCCGTTGAATTGGTTATAGAAGCAAAGGATGATGATGACCTGGCGTTTTTGAGTGAAAGTGCCGATCTTATGTTTCATTTTATGGTACTCTTGCAGGCCAAAGGCTTTCATATTCGGGATGTCGAAAAAACGTTGCGGTCTCGGCATAAATTCGACAGAAATGAATAGGAATAGTGGATCCCGCGTCTTGAAACAAATTGTGGAACTCGTTCTTAAACAAAGCTTTCAGATAACACTATCTAGGAAGTAACTGTTTAGTCATCGAGTGTTCTAACCTTAAGGTTAGGATACTGTTTTTCCAATTCAGCCTTTATACCCAGAACATGACCCGCACCAACAATCACGATGGCTTTCTTGTGTCCGTTAGCATTCATTTGATCTCCAATATTTTTTGCCATACCGGCATTTCTTCGGTCCCAGACAGCAGCTGCTTTTTCGCAAGGTTCAGAAGGAGTTGTTCGAAATTCGAAACGGTTGGCAACCACGTATCGTTGTATGGTTGATTTGCGGTTCGCATAACGCCCATATCGTCCCAAGAGACTGGGTACAATATGTTTTCTGTAGTCCCGTTTGTTATGCTTGATCAATAATTTTATTTGACCATCCTTTCTGCTTTCTTTGTAGCAGGCATTAGACAATTGGGTATATAATTTTGTCTCATGCTGATGATCCATGGAAAAGATATGTTTCATGTTCATGTAAATTCCCAATGGAGCCGTAAGATCGAAGTTCTCATTTCTCAGTGGCTTTTTACTACCTTCTATACCATATTGGTAGAGATACCCATAATAGGAATAATTAGCATGGTCTCTGTAAACTGCAAAATGATGCACGAGGAACAAAAAGTCCTGTTGACTCATATGTTTGAGATCCGTTTTAACCAGTTTGTGATATCGATTCGGATCCTTTTGGAAGGTTTTGGCAATACTATCCCCTAATGGAAGAAAATATTTACTCTCATAATTGATGAGACTTAAGGAATCATTTGGCCGTTGTCGCTCTACGTATATGGCATCTGGGGTATATTTTTTTGCAATTTTAAGCAGTGGTTTATAACTGTGTTTTACGATTTTCGGAACATCATGCATGGTCCCAATAATCAAAACCTCGGCTTGAGGCTGATTTTGGGCCATAAACGAAAAAGTGAAACAAAAGAATAGAAGAAAGGTATATCGTATTTTCATTGCGATTTGCTTGTGATTATTTCTGAAGCAAACCTAATTCGGAAAATCATCTCAAACCAATAATCATAGAGCTTTGGGGTGAAACAACCCTATATCGTGGCGGAATGTAAGACCTGTTTTACGTTGGTAAGATATGTTTTTGAAACGGGGATCTTTATTTCATGACTCACTAACAAAAAGTGCTTCCCCTTGTCCGATTGCCATTGCCTGAAATGTTGTGAATTTATAAGAAAGGAACGATGCGTTCTGAGAAGTTCCGGAAAGGTTTCGGCCATGGTAGATAGCTTGTTTCGGATCAATTGCCTTTTTAAACCATGTTCACTTAGGTAGGAAACTTCAATATAATTATCTTCCGCCTTGATACAGATCAATTCATTCAAATTTAATCTAAGACCCTCATAGGTGCCCTCTCCTGTAATTTCTATCTTCTGATCCTCAAGTCGTTTATTTCGATACTTTCCAAATGCCCAACGCCCGGCAATTACGATAGGTAAGATGGTAGTAACAGCAGGTAAATAGATTGACTTTGTGTAATATCCCAACTCGTATGGATTTGGTTCTCCTGCCATGATAATATAGAGGTATACTGCTCTACTGCTTATCCATCCCAACAGAATAAATACTCCAAAGAACAAAAACTCATTAAAAATACTCCACGGCGTCTTCTTGGTTTTGAGAAGGTTTTGAATAGGCATCATGAAAAGATAGGAGATGGCTCCTACCAAGCCATAGAGGGGCAGGTAGATTAGTTTTTCCTTCTCGCCGAATTCCTTAACATCTAGAGGTTCAGTGAAATAAAGAAATATAAAAATCCAGAGGGCCAGGCCCAGTGCTATGATCATATGACTATTAAGGGAAGGGTCGAAAGGGTAATTTTTTCTCAACGTAGAATGTTTAAACCACGCTAAAAGTAAAAATTATTCATAAAAAAAGAGGAGTTCAACGCCTCCTCTTCACAGAATTATTAAGGGTTGTTATCGAAGCCATCCTTTTTGGGCGGCTCCCTTGCTATAGAAGTATAAGAAAATACATATAGTAATCACCACCATAGGCATGATATATCCCTGTACGGTTCCGAACACCTCTGCTGAGTTAGTCCCAAACCATCCGTATATATTTTGAACAAGTGCCGCGAGCAGTGAAATACCAAATAGGGGAGTGGCCATTTTACGTTTCATTAATAGTAACAGGCAGCCTAGTAGACCTGAAAAAACAGCCACGGCAAAAACAATATTTAACCAGGAAGGCATATTGTCGAATAATTCCACCTGTTCTGCGGGGAGAAGGGCTTTAGCTTCATCAGTAAGAAGGACCGTTCTCAATAGGTAAGCCATCACGCCCAGAATGTTCCAAATAAGGGCAATAACCCCAATGATCCAAAACCAAACGTTCGGTTTATTAGTTGTAGTCATAATATGTTGGTTTAAGTTGTTATTCCTTAAATATACATATTTTTGACCTATGTTCTCGAAACGTCACTACTACCTCATTGAGCTTCAATACCTGGGTTTTCGCTATCATGGCTGGCAGAAACAGCCAGATGTCCTCACCGTGGAACATATGGTAGGTCGCACTCTTACTTATGTGTTGGGACATAAAAACTTTAAACTGTTGGCGTCTGGCCGTACTGATGCTAAAGTGTCTGCCCATAAGGCATATGTTGAGTTGTTCTTGGATGGAGATCATTTGAACCTAAGTGAGTTCATGCCCTTATTCAACAGAAATCTCCCTCCGGATGTCCGTGCCCTGACGATACGAGAGGTTTCAAAAGAATTCAACATAATTGAAGCGCCAAAAGGAAAAGAGTACCTTTATTTGTTTGCACATGGCAGCAAGAATCATCCTTTTTCGGCTCCGTTTATGACAACGATTATCGAACCCTTGGATATTGAGATCATGAAGAAGGGAGCCAAGCTCTTCGAAGGCACCTATGATTTTAAGAACTACGCCTATAAACCCAATCCGGATACTCGGACCATTGGGACTATGGACCATTGTGAGATCGTTGAAAACAATCTATACACTGCCAATTTCTTTCCAGAGCGCAGTTATATGCTAAGAGTAAAAGGGAAAGGTTTTAAGCGTCATCAAATTCGACTTATGATGGGGGTTTTGTTCGATTTGGGACTGGGGAAAATAGACCTGGACTTTGTGAGGGAGACGCTTGAGCCGGGGACCAGCATCAAATTGGAACACATTGCCCAGGCCAGTGGGCTAATACTCAATGACGTAATACTTGAATGAATTAATGATTCGATAACTTGATCTAGTCATATTCATTAATGCCATATAGGATCTCTTTCATTTTACTACCGTTGATCTCAACAGGTTTATAGGCGGTATTAAATTTATCTATTGCAATTCCGATACTTTCTCTAAGTTTGTTATAGGCGATGGGTATTACTGTTTGGCATTGCTGTTCATTTGGATAGCTGTTGAGCATAATTTCGAATTTTTCATAGAATTTCGCGCCCTGATCTATAAAAGCATTGTACTCCGTAATGAACTGGAGTAATCGATCGATGGGAAATTCTAGATTTATTTGCAATTTCAGTACCTCGCGTTTATCCGTCGGATTTTGAAGAGCTCTATCCAATTCTATTATATATCGATTTAAATGCTCTCTTACAGATCCCCAGTCATCGGAATTCCGACAATCTGATAGGCTTCTGCCATAGCCAATTGGTTTGGTAAAGTCAACGAATAATTGCTGAACGGCCTTCATCACATTTTCATTGCTCTTTTGTAAGAAGACGGTTTCAAAATATATGGTATTAAGATCGTTGTGAACACTTAATGTAAAATCAAGTATACATTCCATTTGTTTGAGTTCTGATTCTTTTTCTGCCTTTGAAGCACTGTTATTATTGAACAAAGAGATCAATGAATGGGTAATGGATGCGTATACATTATCTCCTAAAATCTTCGTTAAATCAAAACCATGTTTTTTGTCTCTTTTATCGATCAAAAGCTCTTTAACCTTTCTAAATTCACCATAGTGATTTGGATTTGAAATTTTATGAATCTCATTGAGGGTAGTGACGGAGGAAAAATGATGATCAAGGGATAGCGTTTTATCATAAAGCAGCCTTATAATTTCTAATCCCTTTATGTATCTTATTTTACTGATGTCACTTTGTTCTTTGAGTCTGAGTGAATCAAGTTGCCAATTCAACACGTCTTTTTTTACTAAGTATTCTATTTGGTTCCTTTTGGAAAGGTTCGCAGTTAAGTTTGATCTCATTACCTGGAGGTCCTGATGAATTTGCTCCGTTAATAGATCGTACTTTTGTTGTATGTCCTTCATTTCCGTTGCAAGTTGTAGCATAAGCACCTCAATTTCAGTAGGAGGGGAAGTAGGTCCTTGCCCCGGACTTCCTAAGGTGATGAGTGTTCTGAACAGGAATATTATGGCGAATTGTATCTTCATGTTTTAAAAATTATTCATTATTTAAGAGAATATCAATGAACATACGGGATACCGACGTGGTGTATTCTCCTGGGGGTAGGAAAGGTAAATTTTCCCCATTCTTTGAAGTTGATATATGTCTAATACTTTCAGGAAATAGTAAAGGCTCATTTAATACAAACTTCAACTTATTACTACCGGTACTTGTATTCTGAACAGGAGCTTCCAGAATATTATTTTCTTCGGCCAAGGATAACTGTTCTCGGTATATGCGAAGGATATTCTCTCCATTCTCATTGGTGAGGAACGCTGCGTTCCTGCTTTCGAACGAAGACAGCTCTATAGAACAAGCTCCACGACCAAAGCAATTGGTACCTCTTCCAATAGTAATTCTTAAGTTCTGCGCATTTATTGATAAGGAGAGTGCTATGAATAATATGATTGAAAGAAGGGTTTTCATTTTATCGATGGATGGTTTTAGACTGAGTGTAGTGGTCGTGTAACGTATAGTAACTTTTAAATAGAAATAATAGAATGGCTATGGGTAGCAAAACAATACTAATAATTTTCACCAGGGATCTTTTAAGGCTTTTAGACTTGGGTAATTTAAACCCTTCCAAATCCACTACCTGAATTCGAGTCAGTTGTTTTCCAAATGTTGCGCCATTATTAATAAGATCGAAGAGAATGAAATAGCACACATATATGAGGATGTCAAATTCAAGTCTTACGGAAAATGAAATTCCCAAGAGATCATAGGTCTTTGGATTTAGAGTGCTGGATATCCATTGATTTAGAATCGATAGCATTATTCCGATGACAACCAAATCTAAAACAAAGGCGATGCACCTTCTTATTTGTGTGCTATTCATTTGTTTAAATCTTTGTGAGTACGTATTTTAAGTCCGTTATCTGGCCAGCATCGTTCATCTTATATTTACCCTTCTTAACAGCTATTCTATAGGAGCCTTGAACGACGGAGGAGGAGCTGGTTATTTCAAGATCGTTAGGGTAGTTTCCTGTGCGATCCTTCATTTTTTCATTGGGCGTTGGAATACATATGTAGTATTCGGTAGTACAACACACCATAATGTTAGCTTCAATCTCGAACAGTTGAAGATCGACGGTAACGTTGACTTCCTGGCAGAAATCTCTTGTGGGATTGGCCTTGTCATTTTTAACCGCAGTATAAAGGCCCCTTGCGTCTACGGTAGTGGGGCCACCATCCATTTGAGCCAAAGCACAGAAATTTGGAATTGTGAGGAGGAGAATGACTAGGATGATGGAGTAATTGTTAGAACGATTCATGATACTATAATTTAATGATTGCCTACTCTTTCGATTTTTGGCTTACTCGGCATTTTTATAGTGAATGGCATCACTTGATATATGTCTGCCCTGCTATTAAAAAATTGTATATTTGATGAGGAACAGACAAACGTTTGTTTTGCGAAAATCTGTGAGAGCTTCTACCTGGTAGGAGCTTTCTCTTTTTAATAGGGTACTGTTTTGGGTATCGATGGTTTTAGATGAATTAAAAGGATCGGCTCAAAGAATTAATACTAACTCCCCAGTTAATCTAAAACGAACCTTCAAGCCGATCAACTAGATTATGATAGGTTCAAATGTTGGATGATATTTCCAGTTTTACAAGGCAAGGGTATTGTGATTCACGAATGCACGTCCTTCAATTCGTGAATTGAGACTAGTATTATCTTATCGCAAACAACTTGTAATCAGTTGTTTACAATACATTCATATTGATAGGCATGGAGTGGTTGTGATTTGAATTCCTAGAATTGCTAATTTTAGATACACAAAGTTCATTAACCACCGTATATGAGAATTTTCTCTTTAGTTTATTTATTGTTCTATTGTTTGACAAGTGCTATGGCTCAAGATATTTCCAAAAAGTACTTGGATTCTCTTGGAGATGAGGAGCTATTGGAGCTATTTAATAAAGTAGATCATGATTCTGTGAAAGCAGAAAAGGTAGCCAGAACCTATTTGGAACGGGGACGCGCAGAAGGGGATACCATAAAGATGGCCAGGGCATATGATAGGTTGGCACAGATATTCAGTCCTGCTAGAAATATTTCTTACGCTGATAGTATAATAGAATTGTCAAAAAATACCCAAAATATTACTTATCCGGCCATGGGCTATATTCTAAAGGCATATAATTATTCATTAATATATGATATTCGAAACGAATATGAAAATTATCTTAAGGCCTATCGCAATGCTTCAATTAGAGAGAATTTGACCCAGCAAGTGTATATTATGGATAGACTGATTTATCTTCAAGCCGAATGGGGAAATAAGAAAAGCGCACTTGATCTTCAGGTTAAAAGACATAGAATAGTAACAGATCCTAATTACATCAATGAAATTGGAAAATCAAGTCGTTCGGGTATCAAAACTAATGCCAATGCATTGTTGATTGAGGAAGTTATTCGGTCTTATCGATGTTATGTTTTCTGTTATTTAATGGCAGAAGAATTTGAACTAGCGAATTTGTACTGCAATAAGTTGCAGAGGGTAATTGAAGAAAGCACCAATCTAGGTTCTCCGTCAGAAAAGGATTGGATAATTGATGCTAAGATGGAAATAGAATATGGATTGGGTAATTACGCCAAGTCAATTGAAGCTTCAAACTTTTTATACTTATTAATTACAGAAGAAAACAAATTCACTTCAAAATTTAAGAACTTAAACATATACAAAGGGCTATCATTGATGAAGCAGAAAAATATTGATGAAGGACTTAAACACCTTTTATTAGCTGATTCAATTCATGACTTAGGTGGAAATCTGAATCCGCATAATGATCGATTACTTTTTGATAAATTAAAAAGTCATTATAGTCAGATTAATGAGCCAAAAAAAACATTACATTATCTTAATAAGCTTCTTTATATTGATAGTATATTCAAGACCAATTATTTATTTTTTGAGTCTGAACATAATGAGAAGTTCCAAACACCAATATTATTGGCGGAGAAGGAAGATTTGATTTCCACGTTAGAGGAGAAGAATAATAAAGCTGATATTTTATTGCGGATCGCGATATACTTGTTTTTAGTAAGCCTAGTGATTGGTTGCTACTATTTTTACCGGCAGCGGATGTTTAAGAAACGATTCGAGAAGCTTCTAGCAACAATGGAGAAGACTGGGGATAGTTCTAGAGCTGCTACAGAGACTACTAATGAAATTCCACCAGGAATTCTAAACGAAATAACGAACAAATTAAATCAATTTGAGAGGCATCGGAATTTTCTGAATCACAATATCTCACTTCATATCCTGGCAAAGAGACTAGAGACCAATTCAAATTATCTTTCGCGAGTGGTTAATTTTACCAAGGAAAAGAACTTCTCTCAGTACATTCATGACCTTCGTTTGGATTATGCCATTAAGGTAGTACTGGCCGATCCAAAATTTCGAAAATATACGATCAAGGCAATCGCTCAAGAATGTGGCTACAGCAGTGCAGATTCCTTTTCAAGGGCTTTTTATAAGAAGAATGGAATCTATCCGTCTTATTATATCAAGAAACTAGAAAAGTCGCCTATTTAATGTCCACCACGAGCACTGTTGCTTTCTTTTCACAGTTTTCCACGGTGATCTTCAAATCCCTGGCTTGCACTGGACCTTCAATCACGTAAACCTTGCATGAATCCAATGTCGTATTACTTTCTGAAAAAAGAACATTCCCATTCGCCAAGAGGGAAGAAATAGCAGAAGTGTCCAGAGCGTTGTTTCTTAAGGAGGCAACGGCAGCTTGAGAAAAGAACCGCTGCTTATTCTTTATGTTCTTCAAGGTACGTGCATTGGGCCCATAGGCATAATCGCAAGAGGCGCCACTACCTCCCACAAAAAAATACAAGAGAATCAGGCCAATGGCAAATCCTCCGAAATAGAATAAGAAGCGTTTCGCTAAGTTCATAAAATTGGGCTATTTACGATATCCTTAAAAGATCAATAGATTCGGATCACTGTACGGCATGTCGAACCAATCTGCTACAGCTTTGTTCGTTAAAATTCCGTGGTAAAAATACAAACCATTTTTTAAACCGGAGTCAAATCGAATGGCTTCCTCCAGTCCACCGCATTCTGCTATTTCCAGAAAGTAAGGAGTAAAAATATTGCTAAGGGAAACGGAGGAAGAGCGCGGGTATCTTGCCGGAATATTGGGTACTCCATAATGTATTACCCCGTGCTTTATCATGGTGGGTTTATCATGAGAAGTCATTTCCGTAGTCTCAAAGCAACCTCCCATATCCACACTCACATCAATAATTACAGCCCCCTTCTTCATATTTTCAACCATGGTTTCAGTAACGATCACCGGAGAACGATGCTTCCCTCGAACCGCACCAATGGCTACATCACACCTACGTAATGCTTTTAATAGATTCTTAGGTTGAATAGTAGAAGTATACAGGGTTTGTCCTACTTTCGATTGAATCCTGCGTAGCTTGGTTATCGAGTTGTCAAATACCTTTACATTGGCTCCCAGTCCTAGGGCAGACCTTACAGCATACTGGCCCACCGTTCCAGCACCAATAACAACAACTTCTACAGGAGGGACACCACTAATGTTTCCAAACAACATGCCATTTCCATGATCTGCATTTACCATTAATTCTGAGGCGATAAGTACCGAAGCGGTTCCAGCAATCTCACTAAGGGCCTTTACGGCCGGATAACTCCCATCTTCATCTTTTATAAACTCAAAGGCCAGGGCCGTGACCTTTTTATTGGCCAGGGCGTCAAAGTAGGCCTTCTTCTGGGTTTTTAGCTGAAGTGCAGAAATCAACACCGAGTTCGGATTGACGAGCTTGAGTTCTTCAAGGGTAGGCGGCTCTACTTTGAGAATAATAGGACAGCCAAAGACCTTTTTAGTATCCCCGGTGAGTTTGGCTCCTGCCTCGCTATAGGCTTTGTCACTATATCCAGCTTCGGTACCAGCACCATTCTCAATCAGGACTTGATGTCCATTAGCACTGAGTGCAGCAATCGCATCCGGAGTGAGGCAAATGCGCTGTTCCTGGAAATTGGTTTCTTTGGGAATCCCTATGGTAAGCTCACTCTTTTCGTGAGCCACCTCCAATTTTTCTTCTTGAGGAAGCAATTGCGCCTTTGTAAAAGGAGATTTTGGTTGTGACATCTGCTGGTTGCGTTATATGCACCAAGTTACACAATTAATTTGGCTTTTAAGAAATCTAATTCTATCTAAAGAGTTCCTTTATTTGCTGCCAAACTGACTTTTTTGTCATTAGTTCTTCTTCAAATTTTTGAAGATCATTGGCTCTAATTTTTGCAAAAAGCTTGGCCCTAATCAAATATACGGCAGGAACAACAACCATCATTAATGGTAATAGATAGTAAATTTCAACTTCGTCGTACCCTCCACTTTCATTAATCAATCCCCAAAGTTGAAACATATACATGGCTATTGGAACAAGTAAAATCCAATGCCACCAGTGTTTGCAAGTAAAAAACCAGAGCAGTAAAAAATAAAGTGGGACCACTTTACCTGTCAAATACCAAGCGTAACTATACCAGTCAGGAAATCCAGTCTTTAAAGTAAAAAAAGAAGTTTCCCAGACTTGTGTTTCTGGGAAACTCTTATAGGAATAAAATAAAATAGGAGAGAGTGCAATTAGAAAAACAAGTACTCCTCCAGATATAAATTTTCGCTTATCCTTGTCTTGGTGGTCTAAGGTTGTTTTCGACTTGTTGTTCGGTTGATTCATCTTCTATGTTCTCGGGAGTACAAGAAACAAATAGGGTAGCGGCGAAGATTGCAACGATAAAAAGGTAGTTTTTGGTTTTCATAATACTAGTTTTTGTGAGGTTTATATTACAAACCTATCTCGAAAAAAAACAAGTATTTCAATTAAGTTGAACGTATTTTGTTAAGTTTGGCTATTGCCAAATAAACAGAGACGCACCGCATCAATTTTGATGGATGCAAACACTTAATTGTTAAGGGTTTACCATGTTGTTGTTGCAACTCTAATTCACAGGCGCTACGTTTATAGTTCGACTTCCGTTAGTATTCAGTGTAAGCTGTATCTTCGTGTTTTCTTCAGGTAACAAATTTGGAATCTTTTCCGGCCATTCTATCAATTTCCAGTGCGGGGATTCAAAATAATCCTCAATCCCAATGTCCAGGACCTCCTCTTCAGAATTAATTCGGTAAAAGTCGAAGTGAAACAATTTATCACTGTCCAGGGCATATTCATTCACAATAGAGAAGGTGGGACTGCTAAGCGTGTCTTCCACACCAAGTGTTTTAGCTAGTTCCTTGATTAAAGTGGTCTTGCCTACACCCATATCCCCGTAAAATAATAGGGTTTTGGTCGAGGCATTGGTGAGAACCATACCAGCAATCTCAGGTAATTCTTTAATAGTATATGTACGTTCCATGATTTTGGGTGAAACAAATATAGAATTATTTCGGACTATTTACCTAAAAGTCCGATTAAATGCACAAAAATCAGTAATTTCTTACAATATTTTTACTTTGGAGTTAAAACCGCAAAAGGAATTATCATTTCTTCAAGGGAAACGCCACCGTGTTGATAGGTATTCCGATAATAGCTTACATAGTGATTGTAGTTATTGGGATAGGCGAAAAAGAGATCGCCTTTCGCGAATATAAACGAACTACTCATATTTATAGCCGGCAGATGGATGGTGCTTGGATCCTTGGCAGCGAGAACATCCTTTGCATCGTAAGTCAAACTCTTTCCTGTCTTATAACGCAAGTTCAAACTAGTTTGTTTATCTCCTATAACCTTGGACGGGTTCTTTACATTGATCGTTCCATGATCTGTGGTGATGATCAACTGAAACCCCAGTTCAGATGCCTGCTGTATGATCTCCATTAAAGGAGAGTTCTTAAACCAACTCTCGGTGAGGGATCTGTAAGACTTGTCTGTAGAAGCAAGTTCCTTGATCACTTCCATTTCGGTTTTAGCATGGGAGAGCATGTCTACAAAATTGTACACAATTACCGTGAGGTCTTCATTTTTATGACTACGGAAATTCTCCGACAATCGCTTCCCTTGCTTTAGACTCGATATTTTATGGTAGCTCCAGTTAAGATTCAGACCTAATCGCTTTAGCTGGGCTTCCAGGAATTCTTTTTCATACATATTCTTTCCTCCTTCATCTGTATCATTGAGCCAATAGTCGGGATGCAGCTTCTGCATCTCACTGGGCATGAGTCCGGAAAATATGGCATTTCTGGCATACTGTGTAGCGGTAGGTAGAATGCTATAAAACATATCTTCTTCTACTTTTTTATAGGACCCACTAAGGTAAGGTTCGAATGCTTTCCACTGGTCATATCTTAAGTTATCCACAACTACCATGAGGGTTGGTTTCCCACCTTTGAAGGTAGGAAGCACCTTATCACGAAACAGCGTATGAGACATGGTGGGCGCTTCAGAATTATCCTGAAACCAGCCTGGATAATTCTTATCGATAAATTTGCAGAATTGAGTATTAGCTTCAATCTTTTGAGATTCCAATATTTCAAACATACCACTGTCTTCGATATTCTCGAGCTCCAATTCCCAATACACCAATTTTTGATATAGCTCTGCCCAGCCCTCGTGAGAATTGATCATGGACATGTCCATGGCTATTTTTCTAAATTCTTGTTGGTAATTCGAAGTTGTCTTCTCGGAAATAAGTCGGCTATGGTCTAAATTCTTTTTTAAACTCAACAGGATCTGATGCGGATTCACTGGCTTGATTAGATAATCCGCTATCTTAGAACCTATAGCCTCCTCCATGATATACTCTTCTTCGCTCTTTGTGATCATAACCACCGGGAGCGTAGCTTGCTGCTCCTTGATCTCTGCCAGGGTTTCCAGCCCTGTAAGACCTGGCATATTCTCGTCCAGAAATACGATATCGAAACTGTCTTTTCCAATTTCCTGTAACGCCTCTGTTCCGCTTTGAGCGGTTGTTACATGATAATTTTTACCTTCAAGGAAAAGGATATGGGGTTTTAATAAGTCGATTTCGTCATCTACCCAGAGTACTTTTATCTCGCTCATATACGTATATTTGTTTGGAATTAGGTTTGAAGTTAAGCCGCGAACAGTATTATAACATCAAAAATACTTCCGTAGTATTTCAAAACTAAATCTGTCACTATTAATTTAAAGTTAAAGTTTGAAATCCATCAACAAACTAAAAATCATAAACGATCCCATTTACGGGTTCATTACCATTCCTAGCTCACTTATCTTCGAACTAATTGAGCACCCATATTTTCAACGTCTCCGAAGGATTACCCAAATGGGAATGTCCTATTTGGTCTATCCTGGAGCACAACACACCAGGTTTCATCATGCCCTGGGCGCAATGTTCCTGATGCAAAAGGCGGTTCAGGTATTACGATTGAAGAAGGTGGAAATTTCCGAAATTGAAGAAGAAGCATTATACGTAGCTATCCTTCTACATGATATTGGGCATGGACCTTTTTCTCATGCCATGGAACATAGTATCGTTGAAACGGTGAGCCATGAACAAATATCAATGTTGTTTATGAACCAATTGAATAGAGAGTTTGATGGACAACTGGACAAGGCTATTAGCATATTCAAGAATGAATATCACAGAAGATTTATGCATCAATTGGTGTCCGGGCAATTGGATATGGATCGGCTAGATTACCTAAGAAGGGATAGTTTTTACACGGGTGTTGCCGAAGGAACGGTCAATTCTCAGCGTCTTATCGCAATGCTCAATGTAAAAGACGACAACCTGGTGGTGGAGGAAAAAGGAATCTATTCCGTGGAAAAATTTATCGTGGCCAGGCGTCTCATGTATTGGCAGGTATATCTGCACAAAACGAGTCTCGTAGCCGAACAATTACTGCTCCGATTATTGAAGAGAGCCAAGGAATTAACACAAGACGGAATGGTCTTACCGGCAAGCGAAGGGTTTTTATTTTTTCTAACAGAATCGGTTTCCATTGATCATTTTTCAGTGGAAGTATTGAATAGGTTTGCCACTTTAGATGACTATGATATTATCTCTGCTATGAAGGCATGGAGTACCTCTGAAGACTTCGTTTTGAGCCAATTGTCAACCATGCTCTTGAACAGGGACTTACTCAAAATCAAATTGAAGAAACATCCTATTTCTAAGGAAAAATTGAAGGAAAAGAAAAATGAGGTCATGAAAAAACACAACCTTTCTGAAAAAGAAGCATCTTATTTTGTGTTCCAAGGGGCCATTTCCAATGTCGCGTATCGAATGGATAAGGACACCATCAATCTTATCAGGAAGAATGGAAAAGTGGTGGATGTTGCTAAGGCAAGTGATCAATTAAATATTGAAGCCCTTTCGGAAGAGGTAATTAAATATTATATGTGTTATCCCAAAAGACATTAGCATTCCTTTTTTTATATTTGCAACACTCAAACCCAACGTGTGAAATTTACAGCCAATCAAATAGCAGGAATTCTTGAAGGAGAAGTGGAAGGAAACGAGACTATAGAAGTCTCTAAACTGGCAAAGATAGAAGAAGGAACTCAGGGAAGCCTCACCTTTTTGGCCAACCCAAAATACAAGCCATACATTTATACTACAGAGGCTTCTATCACTATTGTTGATAAAGATTTTGTAGTAGAAAATCCTATCAAAACCACTTTGATCCGAGTGGAAGATGCCTATAAGGCTTTCTCACAGTTGTTGGAGTATTACAATCAGGTAAAAATGAATAAGACAGGGATCGAACAACCTGTTTTTATTGCAGATTCGGCCTCCTATGAAGAAGGAATCTACGTAGGCGCATTCAGCTATATTGGTGATAGCGTTGTTATAGGCAGAAACGCCAAGATATATCCCAATGTATATATTGGAGACAATGTGACCATTGGTGATAACGTTGTCATATTCGCAGGATCAAAGATCTATTCTGAAACGATTATTGGGAATGATTGTGTCATTCATTCAGGTGCTATTATCGGAGCCGATGGTTTCGGTTTCGCTCCCAATGAAAAGGGTGAATTTCAAAAAGTACCTCAAACCGGAAATGTGATTATTGAAGATAATGTGGATGTTGGTGCCGGAACTACTATAGATAGAGCAACATTAGGCTCAACGGTAATTCGTTGTGGAGTTAAACTGGACAATCAGATTCAGATAGCACATAATGTTGAGATTGGAAAAAATACGGCCATTGCGGCCCAAACAGGAATAGCAGGCTCCACGAAAATAGGCGAAAACTGTCTTATAGGAGGACAAGTGGGTATTGTGGGCCATATCACCATTGGAAACAACGTCCGAATCCAGGCGCAAAGTGGTATCGGACGAAATGTAAAGGATAATGAAGTGTTACAAGGTTCTCCAGCCCTCAATTATGGAGACTATAATAAAAGCTATGTCCATTTTAAGAATCTACCCAAGATCGTCGGGCAACTAAACAACCTAGAAAAAAAGAGCAATGATGAATAGCTGTACGGCAAAACAACGTACCATTGGTAAAGAAGTATCTCTTACCGGGGTGGGACTTCATACGGGAAAAGAGGTAACCATCACCTTTAAGCCTGCTCCAGAGAATTTCGGTTATGCGTTCACCAGAGTAGATCTCGAGGGCAGTCCGGTAATCG
>JBCBDM010000074.1:0-16607 GCA_038529705.1 Bacteroidota bacterium | reverse complement strand
ACCAACCTCCACATGATATTCTTTCCACATAGTGCCTGGGACGAGCATCTTGGTCGCATCATTCTTCACTCTATTCACAGCGTCATAAACGGCTCTTTGTCTCTTGGTAAATCTACCACTCACCGGAATGGTTCGGGACATATCACTGGAATAGTTTGCATATTCTGCACCTACGTCCATAAGAATCAGGTCTCCATCCTTACACTGTTGGTTGTTTTCTATATAGTGTAGGACGTTGGCGTTGTTTCCGCTGGCAATGATCGGGGTGTAAGCGAATTTTTTAGAACGGTTTCGAAGGAATTCATGCATGTACTCGGCTTCGATTTCAAATTCCCAAACGCCTGGTTTTACAAAGCCAAGCACTCTTCTAAAACCTTTTTCGGTAATGTTGCAAGCGGTTTGAAGCAAGTCTATCTCTATAGGGTCTTTTACAGAACGAAGGCGTTGTAAGATTGGGTTGCTCTTTGCCCAACCATGTGCAGGAAACTTGTCTTTGGTAGCTCTTATAAAACGGGATTCACGAGTTTCGGTCTCTACATTGGCGCGATAGTGTTCATTGGTATTAAAGTAAATGATATCTGCCTGGGTCATGACCTCGTAGAATATCTTGTCGAAATCGCTAAGCCAATAGACAGTTTTTATACCACTCACTTCAAGAGCTCGCTCTTTGGTTAATTTCTCTCCTTCCCAAATGGCGATATGCTCATTGGTCTCGCGCAGGAACAATATCTCTCGATGCTTTTCTTCAGGGGCTTCCGGAAATAGTACCAGAACACTTTCCTCCTGATCCACACCACTTAGATACAAAATGTCACGGGCCTGTTCAAAAGGCATGGTGCTATCCGCACTTACCGGATAGACGTCATTGCTGTTAAAAACGGCCAAACTACTTGGTTTCATTTGCGCCATGAAGTTCTTACGGTTTTTAATATAGAGGTTGCGATCCACGGGATGGTATTTCATAGGTGATAATTTGAAAGGTTCTACCTTCCAAAATTAAGACAAAGGATTTTTATGGAACTAGCCAAATGGCGTTATTTTATATTTCTTCGAATACGGCTCATATTTCGCGAGGAAATACCTAAAAATGAAGCCAGATAATGCAAGGGTACCTCACGAAGTAAGGTGGGTTCGTTTATCAAAAGCTTTTTGTAGCGTTCTTCAGGACTTAAGGTGAGTAGATCTATCCGATAATCATCTATGCGAAAGATCTGATTTTCGATGAGGTTGAAGTAGAATCTATAAAAGCCTTCATTGGTCTCTAAGAGTTGGTGAAAAGTATCAAAGTCCAGGGCCCATATATACGTATCGCATAGCGCTCTTACATATTTTCGAGATGGAAGTTTATTCTTAAAACTATTTAGCGCCGTGGTTACCGAATTTTTCAGTGCCAGGTAGGTGGTTCTTTCCTCTCCTCCTATATTAATGGCATGCTGAAGGATACCACTTTGCACAAAACAGAAATAGGGACAGACCTTTCCTTCCTCCACCAGGAATTCATTTTTCGATAGTTTCAGTAAGAAGAAAGAATCCAAAACAGATTCAAAATAATTTTGGAGTGAATTGTCATTAATGACACTCTCTATGTAAAGCCTCAGGGCTGCCTTGGTTTCTTTCATGAGAATAGTTTGCCAGATAAAACTAAAAAAATTAAGAAGCTTCTCCTAAGTTGTGCAGCTGCAATTGCAGATTGGGATGTTAAACTTGCCCAAATAATTTTGCGGTATTTGGGTCTTTCAGTAATTTTCAGATTCTTAAAACTAACCTGATGAAAAAATTATTCCTCCTGGCTTTTGCCTTTGTTTATTGTGTTTCGTTTTCCCAACAACCAGCTTCCAGCGCTTCCGAAGTTGAACAGGGATTAGAGGTGAAGGCTCAACTCCAAAAGAATTCTTTGGTTAAGAACCTACCTTTTAGCAATATCGGTCCTACTGTTATGAGTGGACGGGTAGTCGACTTTGCCGTGAATCCGAATAACCCGGTTGAGTTTTATGTAGGATATGCCAGTGGGGGTGTTTGGCATACCAAGAACAACGGAACCACGTTTGAACCCATTCTAGATTCAAGCCCAACTCAGAATGTAGGAAGTTTGGCCGTAGATTGGAAGAACCGAACCATATGGGTGGGTACGGGTGAAGTCAATTCATCTCGTTCTTCTTATGCGGGTATTGGGTTATTGCAATCCACCGATAATGGTAAGACTTGGAAAAACATGGGACTCAAGGATTCTCATCATATTAGCAAGATTCTTATCAATCCTAGCAACCCCAATGAACTGGTTGTAAGTGCAGTAGGACATTTGTATTCCACCAATGCGGAGCGAGGAGTTTTCAAAACTTTAGATGGAGGAAATACCTGGAATAAGACGCTCTTCGTGAATGATCAAAGTGGAATTATCGAGATGGATGCACATCCCAATAATTTCAATATTATATATGCTTCTTCCTGGGACAAGGATAGGAAAGCCTGGAATTTCCGGGGAAGTGGAACCGGGAGTGCTATTTACAAAAGTACCGACGCCGGAAATACCTGGTCGAAAATGACGGTGGAGGGAAGTGGCTTTCCAACCGGTGAGGGTGTAGGTAGAATTGGTCTGGCCGTAGTCGATGAGAATACGGTTTACGCAATTCACGACAGTCAGTTTAGACGTGAAGAAGACAAGAAGGATCCTGATGGTGACATGCTTGTAAAAAACGACTTTAAAGAGATGACTAATTCGGCATTTCTTGCATTAGACAACAAAAAGCTGAACGAATACTTGAGAAACAATGGTTTTCAGGAGAAATACCGAGCTGAGAATGTAAAGCAAATGGTACGAAGTGGAAGTGTGCAACCTGCAGATCTCGCCAAGTACTTGGAGGATGCCAATACGATGTTGTTCGATACTCCGGTAATAGGAGCGGAAGTGTACAAAAGTACTAACGGAGGTAAGACCTGGAAGAAGACGCATGACGGTTATTTGGACGGAGTCTATTATAGTTATGGGTATTACTTCGGAAAGATCCATGTGGATCCTAACAATGCTAAAGGCATTTATATTTACGGAGTGCCTATTCTAAAATCCAAGGATGGTGGCGAAACATTTAGTTCTATAAGTGCTTCCAATGTTCACGCAGATCACCATGCCTTGTGGATCAACCCAAACATGCCCGGACATTTGATCAATGGGAATGACGGTGGAGTTAACATTAGTTATGACGATGGTGAGAACTGGATCAAATGCAACACTCCGGCCGTTGGACAATTCTATGCCATTAATGTAGATAATGAAAAACCCTATAATGTCTACGGCGGACTTCAGGATAATGGCGTTTGGGTAGGACCACATACCTATACCGAGAGTGTCCGTTGGCATCAAAGTGGTCAATATACCTATGAAAGTATCATGGGCGGAGATGGAATGCAAATTGAGATCGACAACCGGAATAGTAATATAGTATACACGGGTTTCCAGTTCGGAAATTACTTTCGTTTGGATAGAACCGAAGGCAATCAAACCTATATTCAGCCTAAGCATGAATTAGGAGAAAGTCCGTATCGCTATAACTGGCAAACGCCTATCCAGCTAAGCCATCATAATCAGGATATCCTCTATCTGGGAGGAAATAAGCTCATGCGCAGTATGGATCGTGGTGATAACTGGACGGCTATTTCCTTCGATCTTACGCAAGGAGGCAAACCAGGGAACGTGGCATATGGAACCTTGACCAGCATTAGTGAATCTCCGTTCGAATTTGGCTTGATCTATACGGGTAGTGACGACGGAATGGTTTATGTAACCAGAAATGGTGGAGGGGATTGGAAGAAAATATCCAATACGTTTCCCAAAGATCTTTGGGTGAGTAGAGTGATTGCTTCAAGTCACAAAAAATCCCGGGTATATGTTACATTGAATGGTTACCGATGGGATAATTTCAAGCCTTATGTCTACGTGAGTGAAGACTTTGGGGCAAGTTGGAAGAATATTAGCGGTAATCTACCTTCTTCCCCGGTAAATGTCATTAAAGAGGATCCGGAAAACATGAACATTCTTTATCTAGGTACGGACAATGGAGCTTACGTTTCGTTAAACCGAGGTGAGAGTTGGGAGAATTTCTCGGAAGGATTACCTAATGTGGCATATCACGACCTGGTAGTGCAACCTGAAGCCAAACATCTCGTTTTAGGAACCCATGGACGTTCCATTTACAAAGGAGATATTTCATTATTGCAAATGCTTTCCTCAGAAAATAGGGATGACCTCATCGTTGGAAACATACCGGCAATGAGAGCATCTAGACGATGGGGAAGTATGGGGTTCAATGCGTTTGGCAGTCCGTTTGAGCCTACCGCGGAGGTTCAGTTTTACACACCTTCAGCAGGAAAGGCCCGAGTTAGTGTTCAAACCAAGGATGGTAAGGAAATACAAAGTTTTGATACGGAAGCGGCGAGAGGAGTGAATGTTGCTGCTTATGATCTAACCCTGTCCAAAAAAGGTGAAAAAGTGTTGAAAAATGATGGTACTACGGTGAACAAAGCGCAAAATGATAAATACTACTTACCAAAAGGTACATATCTGATGCAAATCACCGTCAATGGGAAAACGGCAAAGCGGGAATTTGAGTTGAGGTAATATGGCTCATTCAGACGTCTATGCATCTTTGGTCCCGTCCAATGAAAAACTTCGCCCTTATATTTCCTATTACTATTTTCATGAAAGCGAGAATCCCAGAGGGAAACGGGAGTTTATTTTTTATCCTCATGTGAAGAATGCCATTACAGCTTACAAGGGTTCTGATGTGAGTTTTACTGAAAAGGGTTCATTTGTAATTCCTTCCGAACAGGATCGGCTACAGATTCTCTATACTCGAAAGCAGAAGATTCCGGCTAGAGTGAACATCAAAGGATTGTTTCAAAAAGTCGGAATCATATTTCAGGCTCTGGGTTTGAACTACTTCATCAACGTACCCCTATCTGAAGTTTCTACCGCTTCTGTGGTTCGATTCTCTGCCCTTGGGGAAGACTTCGAAAGGCTTTTAGATCTGGTTTTTGCAGAACCCATACTCGAAAAGAAGGTGGACCTCCTGGATGCCTTTTTCGAATCGAGATGGTTAGGTTTTTCCGAAGACCGATTGGTACAGGCCATTGAGCTATTATTTCAGGAAAAAGGAAAAATTTCCTTATCTCAGCTATCAGAAAAACTGAATGCCAGCCCTAAAACCGTATATCGCCTATTTAAGAAGCATCTTTGCTGTTCCGTACAGGAGTATCGCAGTTTGGTTCGATTTAGATCGGCGTTGAATGTGTATGAAGCCTATCTTAAAAAGCCCAAATTAGTGAAGCTGGCCTATGAAATAGACTACTACGATCAGGCCGAATTCGTGAATCATTTTAAGGCTATTACGGGCTATAATCCAAAGAAATTCCTTTCAGGTATCTCGCAATTTGGGAAACAGGACACCTTTTGGACGGTATTGGAGTAATGTCCTAATCCACCAATTTTTTGGATGATCGGGTTACTACATTTGGTGTTCACAAACACCTAGTATATTATGAAATCTGTTATTTGTCTGTTCTTTGTTCTTATCTCGTGGGGGATGAATGCCCAGAACATATTAGGCACTGCCGAAACTCATACCATTAATTCATCGGTCTTTAAAAAAGAAAGGAAAATCCGTGTGCTATTGCCACCAGGCTATCATAAGGACACCATAACAAAGTACAATGTCATCTATGTGCTCGATGGTAGCTGGGATGCCCGTGTAGATTATGTTGCTGGAGCCATCCAGTATCTAAACGAGTATGGTGATTTTCCACCCAGTATTGTGGTTGGAATCTTTAGCGACGATAGAACGTTTGAATTTACCCCTACTCCTGTACATGAACAAACCACAAAGAATTGGGGCGATAGAAAGATTGGTGGGGGACCTATGCTGCAGGCGTTTTTTAGGGAAGAAGTGTTTCCTCTCCTAAAGAACAAATATCATATTAGTTCTTTCAAGGGAATTGTGGGACATTCTTTGGGAGGAACATTTTGTATTGCGGATCTTTCAGAGGCAGACCCGCTGTTCAATGCTTATATCGCTACAAGCCCTAATCTGGATTTCGACGATGAAGAGATCATTCAAAAAATGGAGAGAACGCTGAAACAGTCTGAAGTAGTAAATAGGCTATTGTACGTTAGTATCGGGACGGAAGGGCAAATGGAAAACTTATTCACCCCGGGTGTGGATCGAATGGATGGGTTATTCGACTTCATGAAGTGCGAAGGATTCCGTTTCAAAAGAAAATCGAATCAGGGATTAGATCATGGAACAACTCCATTAGTGGGAACTTTGGAAGGACTTATGTATCTGGGAGAGCAGTGGAGTCTTGGAAAGGAAATGGAGGATAGATTGATCGACCGGAAAGGAGATCCAATCACCGAACTGAAAGCGCATTACAGTTCATTGAGTGATTGGTTGGGGTATGAATTTGTACCCACGGCTTCTGAAGTAAATAATATTGGATACCATGTGCTCAATGAGGGAGAGGCCCTGGAGGCGGTAAAGGTATTTTCCTGGGGGATACAATTGCATCCTGAAGATGCCAATTTGTATGACAGTAGAGGTGAAGCCCAGGAGAAATCTGGTGATATCAAGGAAGCCCTGGCCTCCTATGAAAAGGCCTTGTCTGTGTTGGAGGAAAGAAAGAAAGCCTATGATTCTGACACCTATGCCTATAACAAGGAAATCTACACCAAGAACATAGAAAGAGCTAGGAAACTTCAGGAGAAGTAGACTCTAAGGAACCTACTTTTATGGAATTAGTCTAAATAAGACAAAAGAGGGCATTTTTTTGGCAATCCCTTTTTTGAGCCGTAAATTTGTGGTTCAAAATCTTGAAAAGAAAACCATAATGGGAATGATCTCTTCTTCCATAGCCAGAAAAGTTGCCATGGCGCTTTCAGGCTTATTTCTAGTATTTTTCTTAGGACAACATTTTACCATTAACCTTACTTCAGTTCTCGATCCGGACACCTTTAACAGTTGGTCTCATTTTATGGGGACGAATGGTTTGGTGCAGGGGATCTTGCAGCCTATTTTGATCTTTGGAGTGGTGTTTCACTTTGTCATGGGTTTTATCCTGGAAATCAAAAACCGAAAGGCCCGATCCGTGAAATACGCTTCGTATAAAGGAAGTGCAAATGCCAGCTGGGCATCGAGGAACATGATCATCTCTGGATTGGTGATCCTAGCTTTTTTGGGGTTACACTTTTACGATTTCTGGATTCCTGAAATGATCCATAAATATGTGGAGAGCCATCCGGAAGATCCCACGCGATACTACGCGGAGACCGTACACAAGTTTGAAAGTCCGGTACGAGTAGGATTGTATGTGTTGTCATTTGTGTTGCTGGCCATTCACTTGTGGCACGGATTTGCCTCGTCCTTTCAGAGCGTTGGATTTAACAACAAATATTCCAAGGGCCTAACGAAGTTTGCCAAGGTCTACGCTATTGTAATACCACTTGGTTTTATTTTCATTGCTGTATACTTACATTTTAACCAACTTCCACATTAATTGAATTGCTATGTCGATATTAGATTCTAAAATACCTTCAGGACCACTGGCAGATAAGTGGACAAATCATAAAAACAACATCGATCTGGTAAACCCTGCCAATAAGCGAAACATTGATATTATTGTTGTGGGAACCGGATTGGCCGGAGGAAGTGCGGCAGCCACCCTGGCCGAATTAGGATATAACGTAAAAACCTTTTGCTATCAGGATTCTCCCAGGAGAGCGCACTCTATCGCCGCGCAAGGGGGGATTAACGCGGCCAAGAACTATCAAGGAGACGGAGATTCTAATTACCGCCTTTTCTACGATACCGTGAAAGGGGGAGACTATCGTTCTCGTGAAGCCAACGTATACAGATTGGCAGAAGTATCGGCGAATATCATTGACCAATGTGTGGCCCAGGGCGTCCCTTTTGCCAGAGAATACGGAGGGCTGCTAGATAACCGCTCCTTTGGTGGGGTTTTGGTGTCCAGGACTTTCTATGCCAAAGGACAAACAGGGCAGCAATTATTGTTAGGAGCTTATTCTGCCATGAATCGTCAAATTAACAGAGGGAAGATAAAACCGTTCAACCGTCATGAAATGTTGGACATTGTTAAAGTAGGCGGAAAAGCCAGAGGGATCATTGCCCGAAATCTGGTAACCGGGGAGATCGAGCGTCATTCTGCTCATGCGGTAGTTTTGGCGACAGGGGGATATGGAAATGTATTTTTCCTCTCTACCAATGCCATGGGAAGTAATGTCACGGCTGCCTGGAGGGCTCACAGAAGAGGAGCTTTCTTTGCCAATCCGTGTTATACTCAAATTCACCCAACCTGCATTCCTGTTTCCGGAGATCATCAGTCCAAGCTAACATTGATGTCGGAATCTCTTAGGAACGACGGACGTATCTGGGTACCCAAAAAGAAAGAAGATGCCGAGGCCATTCGCGCAGGTAAACTAAAGCCCACCGAGATTGCTGAAGAAGATAGGGACTACTATTTGGAACGGCGTTATCCTGCTTTCGGAAACCTCGTGCCTAGGGATGTTGCTTCACGTGCAGCCAAGGAACGTTGCGATGCTGGTTTCGGAGTGAATAAAACGGGGGAAGCCGTCTATTTAGACTTTGCGTCGGCTATTATGCGTTATGGAAAGGAAAAAGCACTAACGGAGCATATTACCAACCCTTCAGATGAGGAAATAAGAGCCCTCGGAGAGAAGGTAATTGAAAATAAATACGGGAACCTTTTCCAGATGTATGAGAAGATCGTAGATCAGAATCCTTACAAGACACCTATGATGATCTACCCGGCGGTACATTACACCATGGGAGGACTTTGGGTAGATTACAACCTTCAAACTACCATTGAAGGATGTTATGCCGCGGGGGAAGCTAATTTTAGTGATCATGGAGCAAACAGACTTGGCGCGAGTGCCTTAATGCAAGGACTGGCAGATGGTTATTTCGTACTTCCTTATACCATTGGAGATTATCTTTCTCAGGATATTAGAACCGGAAAGATCCCAACAGATACTCCGGAATTCGATCAGGCAGAAAAGGATGTGAAAGACCGAATAGAGAAGTTGATGAGTGGCTCGGGAGAGCATTCTGTAGATTACTATCACAAGAAGTTAGGAAAGATCATGTGGAACAAATGCGGAATGTCGCGTAACGCACAGGGCCTTTCAGAAGCTATTGAAGAGATTGCCGCACTACGTGCCGATTTCTGGAAGAATGTGAAAATTCCCGGGACGGCAAATAGTATGAATCCTGAATTGGAGAAAGCAGGACGCGTTGCAGACTTCCTCGAACTAGGAGAGTTGTTCGCAAAGGATGCTTTGCAGAGAAACGAATCCTGTGGGGGGCATTTTAGAGAGGAAAGTGTTGAGCAGTCCGGAGAACAAAAAGGGGAGGCATTGCGAGATGACGAGAACTTTAAATATGTGTCTGCCTGGGAGTATAAAGGAGAACCGAAAGACGCTCAGTTACACAAGGAAGAATTGACCTTCGAAAATATTGAATTGAAAACACGTTCTTATAAATAAGATGCTATGAAGTTAACTTTGAAAATTTGGAGACAGGAGAATGCAACCGCCAAGGGAAGTATGCAAACTTATCCTATTGATGGTGTGGAAGAAGATATGTCTTTCCTAGAAATGTTGGACGTGTTGAACGAACAACTTATCGTAAAAGGGGAAGATCCTGTTGTTTTCGATCACGATTGTCGTGAGGGAATTTGTGGCTCCTGTTCATTACAGATCAATGGAGAACCCCATGGACCGGACCGTCTCATTACCACCTGTCAATTACACATGCGTATGTTCAACGATGGAGATACTATTGTTATTGAACCGTTCCGCGCCAAAGCGTTCCCGGTAATTAAAGACCTCATGGTGGATAGAAGTGCTTTCGATAGAATTCAACAAGCCGGAGGATATATTTCGGTGAATACTTCGGGTAATACCATTGACGCCAATGCCATTCCAGTAAACAAGGAAGACGCAGACGATTCGTTTGCTGCGGCAACCTGTATCGGTTGTGGTGCCTGTGTAGCTGCCTGTAAGAACGCAAGCGCCATGTTGTTTACATCTGCTAAGGTTTCTCAGTATGCCTTGTTGCCTCAAGGGCAGGTTGAGGCTGCCACTCGAGTGCTTAATATGGTAGAACAAATGGATAAGGAAGGATTTGGTAATTGTACGAATACCGGTGCTTGCGAGGTGGAATGCCCAAAAGGAATCTCCTTGGAGAATATTGCCAGGATGAATCGGGAATATCTGAGTGCTAGTGTTAAAGGCTAGAAACTTGAGTTGAATAAAAATAAAGATTCCGGGTTTTTAACCCGGATTTTTTATATCGCCACTCGCCGTTTATTGCTGTTTACAACTCCAAGGCCTTTGGCACCCAAATTCACCAATAGTGTTCGTAAGAATAAAGTTACATCATAGGGTTTTACAATGATGTCGTTCATTCCCGCCTCCTGTATCTCGTTTCGCACCTCTTCTACTTCAACGGCCGTAAGGGCGATAATAGGAAGGGTAGTATTGAATTTGCGAATTTCAATGCAAGCATTTACACCGTTCATTTTGGGCATATTCAAGTCCATTAAAACGAGATCGAATGCATTTTCTTTTGCCAGTGCAACTGCTTCCTCTCCATTCTGTGCAATTGAGCAATTCATGTGATTCCTTTCGAGAATTTTTTGAGTTACAATCTGATTGATTCGATTGTCTTCGGCAATAAGGATGTTTTTGTCTTTCAATAAGGAAATATCGAGCAAAGCGGTATCTTCTTTGGTTTTAATCTCATGAGAAACCTCCAGATCCAATTCAAAAGAAAAAGTAGAGCCCTTGCCTTTATCACTGTCCAAATAGATTTTGGAGTTAGACAAAGCCAACAATTTTTTTACAATAGGAAGGCCTAAACCGGTACCCTGATAACTGTAATCAAGGGATTCTACTTGAGCGAATTCATCAAAGATATGCGCTTGCTTGTTTTTGGAAATTCCAATACCTGTGTCCCGAACCGAGAAGCGTATTTTGGCCTTTTCCTGAGAGACATTCAAGGCTTCAACTCGAATATATATGTCGCCGTTTTCCGTAAATTTACAGGCATTTCCCACCAGATTCATTAGGATTTGGGACAGTCGAATGGAATTGGCATTTACCAGTGTTGGAATCTCTTCTGAAACCTCGATATGGATTTCATTCTTATTCTGAAGACGCATATATTCGAACGAGGAGGCAATACTTTGTACCAGGTCCCTAATGTTGAAAGTGGTAATATCATCTTCCAGGCTATTGGAATCTATTTTATTGATCTGAAGGACATCATTGATAAGCGCCAATAGGTAATCTGCAGAAAACTTCAGGGAGGTAAGGTCTTTTTTGTGCTTTTGAAGAGATTCGTCTTCTAGTAAAATGGTGCTCAAACCAATAACGCCATAAAGCGGGGTTCTTAATTCGTGACTTACCGTCGAAAAGAATTTACTCTTGGCTTTGGCCAGATGTTCCGACCTAAATTTAGCCTCGAGATATTTCTTATTCCTTTCCTTAAGCTGACTCACCAATTGTTTTCTTTTTCTGAAAGCTACCCAGAGGCCGGTAAACATGATGAGGCCACAGATGGAAACGACAATAAGGATGTTGTTCAACCTACTTTTGCTATTTACAATTTCCTGTTGCAGCTGATTTTCTTTTTCAGCAAGGGCAACATCTTTTTTATATTCGGCCAATTGAAATTTTGCAGAGACACTTTCGGATTCCGTGTTTTGAAGCGTACTCATATTTTCTACGAGTAACTGCTCATATTTTTTTCGGTTGTCAAACGACTCTTGAAACCTCTGTTGCTCAAAAAGGCTCTCGCTATATTCCTTGTAAGCATCGGCTAATTCTACAGGATATCCTTTGTCTTGGGCCATTAGAATCACCTTTTCGAAATAGGTGTTGGCTCGCTCGTATTCTTTTTTCAATCGGTAAACGGTTCCCCATTGATTCAGGAGAGCAATACTTACAGATTCGTTGTGAAAGGCTTTATATTTCAAAGACTCGTTTAAATGTATCAGGGCTTTGTCCACTTGACCTGCTTCAATACAAGTTAGAATAGTATTAAAATGTGCTTTGGATAAACCCGATGAGTCTTTAATTTTTTTGAATAGTCTAATGGATTCATCATGGTAGGAGAGCGCTTTATTCCAGTTGGAATAACCCTCAGAATATAAGTTAGCGAGGTCCATACTGGTCTGTGCTATGGCGGTATCATTCTTGGTGATCCGAGCGTATTTGGAAGACTTCTCAAAACTTTCACGCGCAAGCACTGTATCGTTCAATACCAGGTAATCATAACCCAGTAGCCGATACCCCTGATGGGTAAATTTTGGATCGTTTATCTTCAGGGCTTTTTCCAGTAGCTCCACGTTGAACTCAAGGGATTTTATATAATTTCCCTTAAAGTAATGTACATTAGACGAATCCAACAGACTTTCGATGTCCTGACGGATATCGTCTTCGCGAGTTACGGTCTTTAAATTGGGATGGCCTTGTGCGAACACATAGAGACACTGTAGGGAAAATAGCAGGGGGAAGGCTAATTTCTTCATTCTTAGGGGATATTCATCAGATTTGGGTGGGCAAATATAGGAAATTTCTTCCAGTGTAACGAAATGGGTGCTTTCTAAATTCGATGGGTACAGTGGTCCTACATGGCTTTCTTCTCCGTTGCGGGAAGTACACAGGTGATCTTAGCGTTTATATTCTTAAGAATGGTTTGTATGAATTTACTAACATCATACGGCTTTACGATGATATCGTTCATGCCGGTTAGGTAAATTTCGTTGCGAACCTCTTCTATCTCAACGGCTGTTAGCGCAATAATGGGAATGGTGGAATTGAACTCTCTAATGTTCTTGGTAGCGTCAAATCCATTCATAACCGGCATATTAAGGTCCATAAGGATAAGATCGAAACGTTCTTTCCGAACTACTTCAACAGCTTCTTTTCCGTTGTTGGCAATATGGCAGTAAATGCCGTTCTTCTCAAGGATCTTTTTTGTCACGGTTTGATTAATCCGATTGTCTTCTACAATAAGGATGTTTTTACCTACTAGGGTGTTGGAGTCCAGTGTTTGAACTTCTTCTTGTTTAATAATCCTTTGTACGCACTCGTAGGAAAGACTGAAGGAGAATGTCGACCCTTTTCCTAATTCACTTTCCAATTGGATCTTGGAGTTGGACTGGGCCAGAAGTTTCTTTACAATAGGAAGTCCAAGACCGGTTCCCTGATAACTGTAGTTGATAGAATCCAATTGCGAGAACTCAACAAATATTTCCTTGAACTTATCTTTAGCAATTCCCATTCCTGTGTCCTCTACCGAGAACTGTATGGTCGTGGTTTTTGGATTGGTAGCGGTGGCCTTTGCCTTGATATAAATGTTTCCATTCTCGGTAAATTTACAGGCATTTCCAACCAAATTCATTAGTATCTGGGACAACCTTACCGAATTCCCCTTCAATACCTTGGGGATGTCATCGGAGATGATGAGGTGAATTTTGTTATTGTTTTGAAGCCGCATGTATTCAAAGGAAGCTGCAATACTTCCAAAGAGTTCCCTTAGATTAAAGTTGTTGGTTTCCCCTGCCAGTTTGTTAGAGTCTATTTTATTAATTTGAAGCACATCATTGATTAGAGCCATAAGATAGTCTGCTGAAAACTTAAGGGATTTTAGGTCTTTCTCGTGACTTTTCAAGGACTCGTCTTCCATAAGGATAGTGCTCAAACCAATAACACCATATAGCGGGGTCCTCAATTCATGGCTCACTGTTGAAAAGAATTGGTCCTTTGCTCGCGCCAGCTTTTCAGATTGCTTCTTGGCCCGCAGATACTCCCGGTTCTTGAGACGCAATAATTGAACTAACTTTTTTCGTTTTCGAAAGGCATAGAGTAGACCTATTAAAAGTAAAAAAGCGCAAGTAGAGACAATGATCAAAATTCGGTTCAGTTTACTTTTGCTCGCTACCATTTCGGCTTGCATCTTGTTCTTAAGTTCGGCCGCCATAACGTCCTTGCGATATTCGGTTACCTGGAATTTTGCAGAGACGGCTTCTACTTCAGCAGAAGTAAGGTTTTTAATGTTTTCCTTGTAGTAGATTTCATATTGTTCCCTGGCCTCGTAAGCTTCTTCGAAGCGTTTTTGACCAAAGAGACTCTTACTGTAAGCCTTGTACGCTTCTTCTAACTCTACCGTGAGATTTTCTTCTTTGGCTTCGGCTATGGCCCGGGTGAGATAAATATCGGCCATCTCATAGTTTTCTTTGGCCAGATAATACTCCCCGAACAAACTTTCCACTCCAATGTGATACGAACTGTGCTTTTCAAAATCCCTAAGATGTTTAACTTTGATTAAATGCAAAAAGGCTTTAGGGTAGTCTTTGGCATCTAAGGCCGTAAGTATCGTGTTGTAGTGAGCTTTGGCCAATCCGGCAGAGTCTTTAATTTGTTTAAATAGGTCGATAGACTTATCGTGATAGGACAAGGCTGTTTCATAATCGCTTTTCAAAGTAGCGTAAAGATTGGCCATGTCCATATAGGTTGTGGCCGTTGCGGTATCGTTGGCAGAAAGCTTCGCGTATTTCTCAGATTTTTCAAAACTCTCCTTGGTGAGTAGCGTATCATTCATCGCCAGATAGTCATAAGCGAGTTGACGATAGCCCCTATGAATGTTGTAAATGTTATTTTCCGAAAGTGCTTTTTTAAGCAACAGAATATTTACTTCAAGAGATCTTCTGTAATTCCCTTCAAAGTAGTAAGTATTGGAAGAATCTATAAGGGTTTGATAGTCTTCTGTGATATCTTCTAAGGGCTCCAGTTCATCAGTTAACAATGTTTCAGTTACCTGTGCCTGGGCTACAAAAAAGAGTAAAAAACAAAGAGAGAAACAACGGGCTTTGATCATTTCTTAAGTTCATTTTTAGATTCTAGGGGACTGCAATGTACATATTTTGTTTTAATTATCTGAATTTGAATGATTTTTGATAGTATTTGTAATAGGAGTACCTTTATAGAATGATATCCAAATTGCCCAACGTTACCACCACTATTTTTACCGTAATGAGCCAAATGGCAGCAGATTATAATGCCCTTAATTTGTCCCAAGGCTTCCCTAACTTTACGAGTGATGCCGTCCTTTCTCAATTGGTTGCCAAAGCCATGGCTGAGGGCTATAATCAATACGCTCCCATGCCCGGGGCTATAGGTTTAAGACAGGCCATTTCTAATAAGGTCGAAACACTTTATGGACGGAGGTATCGTCCGGAGTCCGATATCACCATTACTGCGGGAGCTACCCAAGCTATATTTACCGCACTTGCCGCTGTAATCCATGAGGGAGATGAGGTGATCATTTTTACCCCGGCCTATGATTGTTACCAACCCGCGATCGAGTTGTTCGGGGGGGTGACGGTTCCCGTGCAGTTGAAAGCTCCGTTATATGAACCGGATTGGCAAGAGGTAAAGGACAAGGTAAGTTCGAATACCCGAATGATCATGATTAATAGCCCGCATAATCCCAGTGGAATGTTGTTTTCTGAAGACGATATGCTTGTACTTCAGGAAATTGCAGAGAAGAATGATCTCCTGGTGTTAAGTGATGAGGTATATGAACATATTATATTCGACCATCACCAACATCAAAGTGCGGCCCGATTCGAACTACTTTCTCAGCGAACTTTCATCACAGCCTCCTTTGGGAAAACCTTTCACAATACCGGATGGAAATTAGGTTATTGTCTGGCCCCGTCATTCCTCATGGAAGAGTTCAAAAAGGTGCATCAGTACAATGTTTTCTCTGTGAACCACCCAATGCAAGTGGCCCTGGGAGAATATTTGCAAACAGAAGGTAACTATTTAGGACTTTCCCATTTTTATCAGCAGAAACGGGATCTTTTTTTATCGCTTCTGAAGGATAGCCGTTTTAAGATCGTACCTTCTAAAGGAACCTACTTTCAGTTATTGGACTTTTCGGATATCTCGCAGGAAGGAGATGTCGCCTTTGCAGAAAGATTGACCAAAGAGAAGGGTATTGCCACGATTCCTACTTCCGTATTTAACGCCAACAAAGAGGACTTCCATCAAGTAAGGGTTTGCTTCGCTAAAACGGATGAAACCCTGGAGCAAGCGGCTGTTATATTGAGATCACTTTAGAAACTATTCGAAAATATTATTACATAGATACTCTACTATAAGTTTTATCAATCAATTTATTGCAACATACAATTGATTTAAAGGGCTTTGGGTTTTTTAAATTGGTAACTTTATGGGGTCTACTTAAAAAACTAATTTAATTATGGAAAACAAGAATAGTCATCACAATGGTGACATAACGAAGTGCCCTTATTTTGGAGGAGTACAGAATCAAGTTGCAGGAGGAGGTACCCGAAATCAGGATTGGTGGCCCAATCAATTGAGGTTGAATGTTTTTGCCATTGTATGACCAAAGTGTTATTATTGACTTGTCATTTCCGGTATACTAGCTCTATACTTCCTGTCGTCTACTTATCAGCTGATTTGAATATTTTCCAAGAAATTTTCAAGC
>JBCBDM010000073.1:0-16637 GCA_038529705.1 Bacteroidota bacterium | reverse complement strand
CGAGTTGTTCCGGGCAACTCCAAACTATCTGCCCAAAGTTTCTTAATAAAGCTCCAGATTACAGCCGTACTGGAGAAGAGGGCGAAGGCCTTGAGGATGTATGGCAAAGAAAAATCCCAGCCTGTAAATGCTATTTGTAACACCACAAACTGGGATATTAGTACCGCAGAAATAATTAAACACAAAAGGCACCATTGCTTTAGCGTAATGGCTTGCACATAGTAAGAGAATAATATAAAGGGGATACTTAGAATCGAGATGGCATAGAGAAGGCTATTATGGAATCCAGTGAAGAAGGTAAGGCAGATCATGCTAACAAAAAATACCATGGATATATCTCCCAAACCTATTCCAAAAGGAAGCTTTCCTGCCCTGGACTGTATCACGGCACTACAACCATCTGTTTTCTTCGAAATTACACCGCATACCTTGGCGGTAACTTCGTCTTTTACACCCAGATCTTCTTTTAAGACGGAGTAACTTACTCCCGTTCCAATTAGGCTGAGAGCGAAATGAAATAACAAGGGAATGGTTGTGTTAGAAATGATAAGGACGGTCAAGCTCATCGCAATAATAACAAGGGTAGCGATAAGCTTCATATTGACCATCCTCTTCAAGGGTTTTTCTTTTTCAGTCTCTTTTTCAATGGCGATAATAGTTCCGTTCCATTTTGATTTGAAATCTTGTGCGGAGTACTTCTTCTTTTTACCGGCCTGTGTGTTCAAGAGAATTTTTTCCTTTTTCTTGCGAACCAAGGCAAGTTCCTGATGTGGCCCGGTGTCTACAATGGCCAAAAAGTAATCCGGGAGTTGCCTTAGGGCATCTTTTGGCACATTGGCTGCGATGTTTTCAACCCCAAAGTAATCCAGAGTGTCTGTAACTGCTTTTAGGCTAGGATACTCAGAATGAGAAAGCAATTGAAGGTTGAAATCGTTCTCTTCAATAGAAAAGATGTTGGAGCTATAGAGAAGCTCGGTGATTAATTTTTCCATAGAACCGGGTTTTTTCTATATGTTATGGAACTTTGTAGTTCTTACCCCAATGTGAAATAAATTTCTTTTAAAAGTTTAATAGGGTCTTGCAGTCTTTGGAAGGAGCAAGAGAAGTACCAAGACAGCCGTATTTCCCCGGACGTCTATCCTGTTTATTTCCACCTTTTAGAAATTGTACTCCCTTGCTCTATACTAATTCCATTCCCTCTCTTTCCGGGGTTTGGGTAGAGAATGGGGTAATACGTCCAAAGGTGTAATTGAAACGAAAAGCATCGTTCTATGGAAGTCTGTTCGCGGATATCGAAATTCTTACGTCCGAAACCATAAAATTTTTACAATTAGCAAAAAAACTCAGGCCAGGCGTGCTTGGCCTGGCCTGAGAAGTCTGTTTTTTATATCGGTACAATTAAACCAATGTGCCCTGGTGCTTAGTCGCAATCGCTGCCCACACAGACTCGAGGGTCACTTTGAGAGGCAACATCTACATCGTCCTTGGGTCTTGGTGCACAAGCAGGATCTATCGACTGTGGATCATCAAGGAGGTTCCATGTATCTTTATACGGATCCTGATTTTGAAGTTGAGTCATCCTGAGGGCACAGAATCTATCGAAATACTCTTTACGCGTACATTCAATATCTACCACACCATTGGGGTAATCATTTGGATTCGAACTATAGGTGATCTGAAGTATTGTTCCGGACGTGCCCATGGGTGCCACAGGGGGGATCCATTGTCCACAGAAGGAAAAACCGCCAAAGGACCTTCCTTCGCCATCACCGGCCTCTGTCGTAGTTTGAACAATTAGATTGGCGTCTTCTACTTGCGGACTTACTTCATCGCGGCTACAAGAAATACACATGAACAGGGCTAACAATAAGGTCGCTAAAGGGAAAATTTTTGTTTTCATAATAAAAAATTAAAAGGTGAATTGAATTAAACTAATTTACCCTTGTTGTGATAAATACATACAATTCTTACCCTTTACTGACACTTTTCTTTCTTCTGAAGTAAAAAATACCGAAAATTACCAGCGCTCCCAAGGACAGAATACCTCCATGCCATAGTTTGAAGTTCAACCCTTGATCTATCGTTCCATCTTCTCCCAAAAAGACAAAAGAAGCCCAATAATGCGGTGATGCCTCGGATAGGTTGTGCGTGTTGAGGTAAGTGAGTTTAGCGTTACGCAAGGATTCGGATTTTCGCTGACCTTTGTCCAGGTTTTTGTAGAATTCTCTAGTGATCAGGGCCGTAGATTTATCATCTATACTCCATAAAGTGGACATGACGCTTTGAGCGCCCCCATAAAAAAATCCTCTGGCCAGACTCATTACTCCTTCGCCTACTTCTTGCTTGCCCAGTGTCGTGTTGCAACCACTTAGTACCACAAGGGACGCATGGTTTCGGGTAAGATATAACTCTTCTAAAGTTAATTTGTCATCATGAAAGGCAACCCATGGAGTGGAGACATCCTGGGCATCGGCATGGGTAGCTAAATGAATAATGGAAGGATCTTCCAGCGCTTCCAGAAAGTTTTCTTTGGTGGCCTGCCCTTGGTAATATGCCATGCCCTTGTAGTAATTACCTAGAGCTTCTACTTCGGATTTACTATTCAATAGAGGAGAAAGAGCTGTTTCTTCAAAAGAAATGGGTGCAAAGCCAATATAAGATGGTTTTTGCCTTGCCGGCATTTTAGTTTGAAATAAGAAAGAATTTGAATACAAATATCGAACTTCAGCGTCCTGGATCAAGTACTTCGTAGTAGTACCGGAAGTAGAAAGCGCTTCAAAGGGTAACAGGGAAAGAAAGTTGTCCGGGACCACGATCAAACTTTTGTTCTTTACCATTTGTTGGATGGATTCCTTTGGAAGTAGTTTTTGATACACTTGATAGGAAAGCTTTGTATAGGTTTCAATTTCTTGATCCGATTTAAAAGGGGATTTCTGTGCAGTGATCAGATTATGTACATCTACTTTTAACTTACTCAGATTTTCTATCTCAATCAATTCGACCTCATCCCGGGTTATGTACAAAAGGTATCCACTATCCGTACCTTTGAAAATACCAAAGCGATCATCTATAGAGATATGATATTCCAGGATCACCTCTTCAGATTTTAGGGTTTTCTTAAGCTCGTGTAAAGACAATAAGTTAACTTCCAATTCCAGTGCTTTATCAAGCCCCTGGATGCCGTCCCTGCTTTCTGATAATTCAATTTTTAGGTCTATCACCTGTTTCTTTATGGAATCTTCAAGCGAGGCAGACTTGCCCTCTATGGTTCTAAGGGAGCTTTCGTATCTATAAATTTGCTGTTCCAACTCTTTTTCTCTTTTTAGCACCGCCCGAGGAATTTTTAAAGACCGTTTGAATTCCTGTTGCGCCATGTCTTCCATGAGCAAGAGCGCCTTGTTCTTTTCCATATAGAAAAATGCCTTTTCCTTGTTGTTACTCAGAAAACAGGCTCGTATGGCTTTACTGTATACTTTGCTACTGAGTTCACGCCAAAATAGACGGCTTCTGTAAGCATCACTATTTATTTTTAAGAGGTCAATGAGATGATCGGCCATTTCGAAATAGGCGAGACTTTTGTCTAGTAAATGTGGATCTTTTTCTATTTCATATTGATTGAGATAGGTCTCTGCCAAACGGGGGAGGGCATAGAGTAAATTCGTTTTTCTTTGAGAGCTAATGAATAGATTTTCAGGGATAGCTTCCATATCTCTGAAGTCGGTTCCGGATAAGTAAGCCAGTGCCTCGTGTCTTAGGGAAAGACTTTTTTTATGTTGCTTTTTTTGATCATAGTCGTACCCTAGACTGGTGTAGATCTGATAGCGCATAAAGCTATCCTTGGCTCTGGTAAACTGTAGTGCTTTTTCCAGGGATAGGATCGATCTGTCCGGATCAATATCTTTATGGAGAATACCATGTCCCAGGTGGATGGTAGCTAATTTTAGACTATCCTTAGATTTTTGAACGATCTCTAGGGCTCGATCATAGTAATGAAGTGATCGATCAAAATCAAAGGCTTCTTCTCTATTGTGTAACTGGGCCAGTGCGTAGTTTATTTTGTACAAGTTGTCATCTGAAGTAGGTATGATACGTGCAATGGAATCTGCTTTCATTCCAAAATACCGCCCTTTCTGTATAGCCTCTTCTGTTCTTATTTTGACGCAAGTGGCGGCGATATTCTGATAAGCTTCACGCAAACTTTGCCGATTTCTTGGCTTTTCAAAATCTTTCATTAATAAGGTAATGGCCAATTCGAAATACTCGATGGCCTTGTAATAATCTTGGATGTTGAGATAGGCGTAGCCCAGGTTTCGGTAAGCAGTAATGGCATGTTTGCTATTCTTGTCGATAAGAATCACGTCATTATAAACTTCTATACTCTTTAAGATCTGTTTATCTCTGGAATAGTAGTAAGCCAGATAGGTACCGCTGCGCTGCGCGAAAGAGTTTTTAGGCTTTTCTGCATTTAAGGCAAAATCGAAGGCCTTTTTTTCATAAACGATGGCCTCCTTGTTTCCTTTGGCGTAGGATAACCAGTACGCGTAGGTTTGATAAAGATAATGCAAGGTGGAATCCTTTTTAGCTTCCTGGCTTAACAGTAAAGAGTCAATTTTTAAGACTTTCTGCTCATCGGATAATTCCATTTTAATGATGGAATTGAGGTTCTCCTCACTGGTTTGACTAAAAAGGGTACAGCTTGTAAATAGTAAAATCACCCAGACCCTTCTTAAGGGGGAAAAGCCTGGATGATTAATGAATTCGATCATGATGGTAAAGATTGAATTCCTAAATATAGAGATTAATCTCCACAAGCGGATCCAATACACACTCTGGGATCGGACTGAACCGCGGTATTGACGTCGTCTTCCTTCCCTCCTGTACATGGAACGGTGTCCTGTAACCAGGTGTCGATAAATGGATCGGTGTTTTGCAACTGCAGCATATGAAGATTACAGATAATAGAAAATAGCTCTTCTCTTGCACAAGCCACATCAATAACTCCATTGGGGTAATCATTTGGATCCTGGCTGTAATTAATGGTATACAAAACGCCATGGGAACCCACAGGAGCTACAGGAGGAACCCATTGCGGGTCACATTCAAAGCGTTCCCCTCTGGAATTTTTGCTTAGAATGACCTCACCGGAAGTACCCAATTCTGTGGATTGAGCATCATTGCTTTGGATTTCACTTTTTTCTTCTACACTACAGGAAAAGAAAAGAGTGGTGAGAAGTATTATGGATAAAATTTTGATTTTCATAATTGGATTTTTTTATAATTAAGCTCCGTCATAAGAATAGATCTAATCACTTGGACTCTGCTTGGGTATAATCGCATTCTACTGGCAAATTGCTGTGCTAGCCAGAGCGCTGTATTTCCTACTGAAACCGCAAAGGAGGTGCATAAATCTTCTTAGACCCCAGTCAATGGCAAGCCATCAACCGGGAATAGGAGAATTTTAGTTTGTAATGTAATGTGAAATAAGGATTAATCTCCGCAGGCAGATCCAACACAAACCCGAGGATCCGAATTAGCCGCTGTATTTACGTCATCTTTGGGTCTAGGTTGACAAATTCCTTCGAATACTACTTTCCAGGTATCGTGAAAAGGATCTTCATCCTGGAGGACGGTCATTCTAAGCTCACAATAATTTTGAAAGAATTCCTGACGCGTACATTCTACATCCACAACACCGCCCGGATAATCATTTGGATCCTGACTGTAATAAATCTGAATTAGACCAATAGGAGGCCAATTTGAAACCGTAGGAGCTTCCCAGGACGGATCGCAGGTAAAGCTTGGAGATCGTTGTTGGGTTTCACTGGAGGTAATCAAGTTTTGAGAGTCGGTTTCGATGGTTGTGTCATCCTTGCTACAGGCAAAGAAGATGGTTACTGCTAACAATAACAGGGAAATTTTTGTTTTCATAATAAAAAATTAAAAGGTGAAAAATTTAAATAATTAAAACTAGTTTACCCTTGTTGTGATAAATATATACATTTCTTACCCTTTCAACTTGTTTTTTATGGAGTTCTTTCTCTGTTTTATGAAACAAGACTTTGTTTTCCTTTAATTTGCGGGCTTTTCATTACTTTTATCCTTTCAACTAGAATTAATGGCGCATATTTCCCCGAACCAAATTCTTGAGCATTTAGTAAACGGTGACAGTCGTGTCGTCAGTGGGTTATACGATCGAGTGTTCCCGAAGGTAGTTAGCTTTGTCAAGAACAATAGAGGAACTTATAGTGATGCCGAAGAGGTTTTTCAGGACGCCTTATATCAAATTATTGTGAGGGCCAAGGTCAAAAAATTTGAAATAAAGTCCTCCTTCGAGGCCTACCTTTTTACCGTTTGTAAGAATCTTTGGTTTAAAGAGCTTAATAAGAAGAAGAAGGAGGTAAGAAACGACGGAGTTTTTGAACTAAAGGAAAAAGACGACGAAACCATCGAAGCTATTTTGTCTCAGGAACGCTGGGAATTATTTGAGGAAATGCTGCTGAAGCTCACCGAGAAATGTAAGGAGCTTTTAAAAGACTATTTTAACAAGGTTCCTTACCATATCATCGTGGATAAATTCTCTTATGCCTCTGAAAATGCGGCATTTCAGCGAGTTTTTAAGTGTAAAAAGCAGTTGATGCGATTGGTGAAAGCCGATGTTCGTTATAGAAACCTAAGTTAGTAATGGACGAAAAACTACAATTGAAGATCGAAGCGTACCTGGGAGGAACCCTGTCACAGGAGGAGATCACCTTGTTCGAGGAACAAATGGATCAAGACCCTCAACTGGCCATGGAAGTTCAACTTTCCAGAGATGTGAACCTTCATTTAAAGGGTTTTTCGAGTACTGATGTTATACCGGATAACGAATATACCCAAAAGTTACGTGAGACTTTGCGCAATGAGGGTGTAGCGATCAAAGAAGCCGTCAAGGAGGCGCATAAAAAATATGCTAAAGATACACCTGGCTTTAGGAGGAGGAACTTCCTGATGATCGCTGCGACAATAGCCATACTCTTAGTTGGGACCTTTGCCTTATTTAATTTACGGGGAACCTCACCGGAAAAATTATACGCTCAATACTATGCGACTGAGGATCTTCCCTCTATGATCAAAAGAGACGATACCACTTCGGCTCTGAAAGAAGGAGTCCTGGCTTTCCAGGAACAGGATTATCAAATGGCTTTGTCTTCCTTTGATGCTTATTTGAAATCCGGAGTTGAAATAGATCCTGGGGTTTATCTTTACCAGGGTGCTGCGCATATGGAACTGGAAGCTATCGAAGAGGCATTGAAAGCCTTTGATAAAATGATTTCCTCTAATTCGCTGGACCGCTCCAAGGGACTTTGGTTTAAGGCGCTTGCCTATTTGAAAGCGAAAGAAACGGAAAACGCAAAATCGATTCTTCAGGATATTGTAGACCATCCGGAGTATTTCAATCATTCTCAGGCTAAAGAATTGCTGGAGGACCTCTAGTTCTTATTCAGCTCCCTCATGAACTTTGATGGATAGACCCCGTAGGCGGCTCTAAATTTTTTAGAGAAACTTTCCGCACTCCTAAACCCGAAATCAAATGCGATGGCTTCTATGGTGAACTTTCTTTTTTGAGGGTTGTTATTCAGTTCCTCGAAGGCATGTGCTATTCTTAGGTCGTTGAGATAGTGCTTAAAAGACTTTCCTTTGGTGCGATTAATGATCTTGGATAGATAGCTACTATTCGTTTCCAATTGTCTGGAAAGCTCATTTAGACTTATGGTGCTGTCTAAATAACCCTTTTGCTGTTCGAATGCATTCAATTTTAGAAGGACAGCCTCCAAAATTTCCTTGGAAATGGAACTTCCCTTCACCTTTCGAGGTTTGTTAGAATTATCCGATGTATTTGACGGTTGGGCGGGACCTCCCAGATTCTTCAACATATTCTTGTATCTTCTGGCTCTGGCCCGATGGAAATTGATAAGCCGTACCGAAATCTCGGAAAGGGATTTGAAGTACATTTGTTTTACGGAAAAGACAAAAGACTTGTTGATGGTAAATTCCTGTTTCTCCCCAATGGATAACGCAGGATCATTTGTTGAATGGAAGGATAGTTTGTCCATAGCGTTAAATTTTGGAGCTAAGCTATGGTTGAGATGTTAACATTTGGTGAATGCCGATAAAGGTTTACTTTGGTAAAAATTCATCGGGAACCATAAAAAGAAAGCCCTCCGGAGAGGGCTGGGTACTAAATGGAAGCTTTTTCAGTTTCAAGGCTTCGATCTACTTTCTTCACTAAGCCCTGTAAAACATTGCCGGGACCTACCTCGACGAATTTGTCGGCACCATCGGCAATCATATGTTTCACACTTTGTGTCCATTTCACAGGAGCGGTCAATTGGGCAATCAAATTTTTCTTAATTTCCGAAGGGTCCGTGACTGCAGTGGTACTTACATTTTGATAAATTGGGCAAGCCGGATCTGTAAATTGAGTGTTTTCAATCGCCGCTGCCAGCTCTTCACGAGCCGGTTCCATGAGTGGACTATGAAAAGCGCCCCCAACAGGTAATAATAGGGCTCTTCTAGCTCCGGCCTCTTTCAACGTTTCGCAAGCGGCGTTTACGGCATCGATTTCACCACTAATCACCAACTGTCCTGGGCAATTATAATTGGCAGCAACTACGATGCCCGACGTTTCCTCGCAAATTTGTTCCACCACCGAATCCTCAAGTCCTAATACAGCCGCCATGGTGGAAGGTTGTAATTCGCAGGCCTTTTGCATGGCAAGAGCTCTTTTGTAAACCAATTGCAGGCCATCCGTAAAAGCCAATGTCCTATTGGCAACCAAAGCGGAAAGCTCTCCCAGGGAATGCCCTGCCACCATATCCGGTTGAAAAGTATCTCCCATGACCTCCGCCAGGATGGTGGAATGAAGAAATATAGCAGGTTGTGTTACTTTGGTCTCCTTAAGTTGTTCGGGTGTTCCTTCGAACATGATCTTAGTAATGTCGAAACCCAGGGTTTCATTGGCATGTTGAAAAAACTCTTTGGCTTTCGAGGAGGCATCATACAAGTCTTGCCCCATTCCTGTGAATTGTGCTCCCTGTCCTGGGAATAAATATGCAGTCATAATCGATCTTTTGGTTGATTCTTGAGTTGCAAAAGTAAACCTTTAATTTAAGAATATTGTTTTAGAATACGCTGCACCTGGTCATAGTATCCAGCTCCAAATAGGTTGAGGTGAACCAGTATATAGTACAATTGCCAGAGCGGCCTTCGCTCTGTCCACCCCTTTGCCAGTGGAAATATCTCATGGTATCGTTCAAATACTTCAGTAGGAAATCCCCCAAATAGTTGCATCATCCCCAAATCCATTTCTCTAGGTGCATACGCTACTGCTGGATCGATGAGTGTTGCAACGTGGGTAGAGGATACCAAGTAATTACCATTCCAGAGATCACCATGTATAAGGGCTGGTGGTTCATTGGGAAGTATGCCGGACAGTACCTTGTAGAACGAAGTGATATTTGTGAAGGAATAACCTTGTTCCCTGGCCTTTTTGAATTGAGGCTCCAATCGCTGGGTAATATAAAATTCATCCCCCCGGGCAACGCGATGGTTGTACTGAGGAAGACTTCCAATATAATTATCGTGATCCAGGCCAAATTCGTCAGCCGTATGCTGATGCAAGGCTGCCAGGTTTTGAGCGAAATCTTCCCAAAAACCTGGCCTTGGGTTTCCTTCTTCTATATGTTCCAGGAGCAGATAAGAGAAATCTTGTATGATTCCAGAGGCAATCACCTTCGGAATTTGAAAGCTTTCGGATCGTGCTAGCAATGATAGACCTTTAGCTTCGGCAGTAAACAATCCCGGAAATCGTTTGGCATGATTGATCTTTACCACATATTTTTGAGAAGGAGAAGAAAGTAAGAATACCCTGTTTATATCGCCTCCGGATAACGGAGTGACATCCGTTAACCCAAGATGATTTTCCTCCGAAATTTGCGCAATTAAGGGATCCATAGTTTTCATCCGGTCTCTGTTCACTGCATGCGACGTACCCAGGTTTCATAGGTAAAGGCATAGGCGTGCCGCTCATCCTTTTCGTGATATTCTGTGGTCGTTAGTTCCCATTCCTCCGGAGGAATCGCAGGGAAAAAGGCATCGGCATCGAATGAGCCATGGACCCTCGTAAGTTCTATTCTATCGGCCACTGCCATACCCAATAGATAAATCTCACCTCCACCAATAATAAAAGGTTGTGGATCTTGGGCGGTTAATCTGAGCGCTTCTTCCATAGAATGCACAACAACGGCACCTTCTTTATGGTAACCCTTGTTTCGAGTGATCACTACATGGGTTCTATTGGGGAGAGGCTTTGGAAAAGACTCGAAAGTTTTTCGCCCCATGATAATGTGATGCCCGGTGGTGAGGGATTTAAATCGTTTAAAATCGTCGGGGAGGTGCCAAACCAGGTCATTGTCTTTTCCCAGGGCATTATTCTCCCCTGCGGCGGCTATCATTGTAATCATGCTTGTTCCGGGGGTAATGGATCTTCTTGCGGATTCAGTGGTTTCTTTTTTTTTACTTCCGAAGCGATAACATCTTTACGTACTTCGCTTTCCAGTTCGGAGATGCGAGCTTCCTGTTTCGCCTTGAGTTTTTCTATTTGCCGATCTTCCCATTCCTTCCCCATAAATGTGTTCAGCATAAAAACATTGAGAAAGTGTATGATAAAAAGTAGTGCCCAGATCAAGATGGCCCAAACAAACCAATTCTCTACAAGGAAATCTTTGCCTATGCCCAGAACCGGATTGATAATGATAAGGATCACAGATCCGGCCAGGAACAAAATAAAATGTTGCATAAGCCGCTTTTTCTGCTTCACGCGACTTCTGGCATATTGATATTGTTCCCTCTGTTCAGGGTCAATTCTGGACGATTTGCTAGTTTTTGAAAACATAGTTCGTTACTTTTAGCACTCTCGTAAAATTACCATTTTTCAATTGAAAAGCCCACCTCATGAAGGACTTTAAAGATATTTTTCCTGTTACCAAAGACTTTACCTACCTCAATACCGCCTCCTGTGGACTGCTTTCAAAGCCTTTGGTTCATTGGAGGCATGAACATGACATGAACCTCATGCAAGGTGGAAGTATGTTCAGAGATCTTCATAAGGCGCACATTAAAGAAATAAGAGCAGGTGTAGGGCGTTTCTTCGGTACTTCGGAAGCGAATGTGGCGCTGGTCCCTAACTTTTCGTTTGGGATGAACGTCGCACTGGATGGATTGTCAAATAGGCGCAAGGTACTTTTGCTGAAAGGGGATTATCCTTCGGTTCACTGGCCCGTGGAAAGCAGGGATTTTGAAATTTGCTCTGCCGAAATAGACGAAAACCTGGAGGCTAATATTTCAGAAGCTATGGAGCAATACCAGCCGGACATTTTTGCTTTCAGCATCGTACAATACATCAGTGGTATTCTTATCGACATGGATTTCTTGCGAAAGCTCAAGAAGCGTTTTCCAAATACCTTATTCGTTGCGGATGGAACTCAGTTCCTCGGAACTACAAACTTCAATTTTGAGGAAAGTGCCATCGATGTCCTGGGTGCAAGCGCCTATAAATGGTTGTTGGCAGGGTATGGAAACGGAGTATTTCTTATTAAGGAATCGGCTCAGGGACATATGAATCCTCCCGTAATTGGCTTTAACTCTGCGGACGCCGTTTTCAGTAAAAAAAATAAGATCGAGTTTATAGGGCACTTCGAACCCGGACATCAGGACACTTTGAACTATGGAAGTCTATGGGAGTCGATCCAATTTATGGAGACCATCGGTAAACAGGAAATAGAAAACCACCTTTCTGCATTGATAACCAAAGCAAAAAAAGCGTTTGAAAGATTGGATTTGTTGACCCCTTCAGTGGTTGGGAGAAAAGAACATTCCACCATATTCAACCTGGAAGGTGATGCCAAATTATTTCAGAAATTAAAAGAGAACAATATCATCTGTTCTTTAAGAGGAAAAGGAATTCGGGTGAGTTTTCACTTCTATAACACCGATGAAGATCTTGACAAACTTCTTTCCTTAGTAAGTTAGTCCACTACTTGCACTCCCTTCCAGAACGCCACATAGCCTTCAATGGGCTTAGCTGCATGGGAGGTCTTAGGATAATACCAGGCAGCATCGGGATTTGTAGCACCATTTACTTCCAGGGAGTAATAAGAGGCCTCTCCTTTCCAGGGACAGTGGGTGTGCGTATTACTCTCTTTGAAAAATTCTTTTTTTATAGAGTCTGCTGGAAAATAATGGTTGTTCTCTATAACAACAGTGTCGTTGCTCTCCGCAATGATTTGATCGTTCCAAATGGCTTTCATAGGCAATGAATTAATGAGTTAATGATTTAATGATATAATGAATTAATGATGGAATGAATTAATTTCTCATTCCATTATCTTACAAAGACATAGTTTTTGTAATAGTGCTTTGAGTCGGTAAAAGATGTTTTTACTTTTAATCCGGCTTCCCGGGCCAACCAAAGGACTATCTTGTCATCATATTTTTGGGAGATCTCCGTATGAATGGTCTCCCATGCATCGAAATGTATGCTCAGGTCTATGCCATGAACCGAAACTTCCATGGCTTCCGTAGCCACCAGATAGCTTTTGGCGGTGCCAGTCTCCGGGTTATATATTTCCCAATGTTTGAATTTATCCACTTCGAAGTTCGCATCCAGCTCTTTATTGATTCTATGGAGTAAATTCTTGTTAAAGGCAGCCGTTACCCCCTTAGGGTCGTTGTAGGCATCTAAGATGGTTTGCGGGTCTTTTTTCTGATCGAACCCCATGAATAAAAGATCCCCGGGGTTCATACTATCCTTGAGCTTAGCCAAGAATTCGATTGCTTTAGGGTGCAATAAATTACCGATATTAGAACCTAATACCATGAGCACTTTTTTCCTTGTATTGTATTGCTGAAGGCGTTCAAGAACCTCAAAGTACATTCCATTTTCCGCATCCACCTTTACCTGGGGTAACTCTTCGGAAAGGCTTTGGGAGAGGTTGTCTATGGCATTCTGACTGATATCAATGGGCTTATATACAAAATCGAACCCGTTCTCCGAGAGATACTTGAGTAGAACTTTGGTCTTTTTACCGTCTCCGGCTCCCAGTTCGATAAGGTCAAAGCCGTCCCCCGTTCCTCTGAAAAGTTCTGCAATGGCCTTGGTGTGTATGGAGAGGATTTCAAACTCACAATTGGTGAGATAATATTCCGGCAACTCCATGATGTCCTGGAAAAGCTTATCTCCCACTGCATCATAAATATATTTGGAGTAAAGGTATTTTGGGAAGGCTTTAAGCCCTTCATAAACGTCTTTTTTGAACGCAGTGTCCAGTTGGATGGAGGTAGAGGTATTCATAGCAAGAGTAGTCGTAGTTATTTGGCTAACCTTAAACCGGTGAATTGCCAGCGCAGATTAGGTTGGAAAAAATTTCGATAGGTGGGTCTGGTATGCTTCGGTGGCGTTACAACAGAGCCTCCTCTCAGTACCTTTTGATTGACCATGAACTTACCGTTGTATTCTCCTATGGCTCCCGGTGCTTTTTTGTAACCTGGGTAGGGTAGGTAAGCGCTTTCGGTCCATTCCCATCGGGAACCCCAATCGAACTGTTTTTGCCCTGCTTCCCATTCAAATTCGGTGGGCAAACGGCAGCCTTTCCATTGCGCATAAGCAAAGGCCTCATAATAGGAAATATGACAGACCGGAGCATTTAGGGACAACTTGGTCAGTCCCTGAAAGGTATATTGGTGCCATTTCTCATCGATCTTATGCCAATACATGGGCTGCGAAATGCCTTGCTGCTTCAGCCATTCCCAGCCATCGGAATGCCAGAGATTAAAATCTTGGTACCCACCAGATTTTATAAATTCCAGATATTCGGCATTGGTGACCGGTCGATCGCTTATTTTGAAATCCTGAAGATAGACCTTATGATGTCCTAATTCGTTGTCATAACAAAACTCCTCACTTGCATGACCTATCTCATAAATGCCTTCTTCCATAAGGATCCAACGTTGAGGGCTTTCAATGACCGGGTTTTCAGGAAAGTTGTCACTGTACTTGGGCAATAGTGGATTGTTTCCCAGTATGTATTTTATGTCGGTCATTAATAATTCCTGATGTTGTTTTTCATGATGAATCCCTATGAGCAGTACTTCCTCCAAGTCCCTGGTTAACTCAACCTCTGCCAGGAATTCCTTTATTTCGTTCGTTACATAATGCCTATAGTCATATACTTTTGCCACACCTGGACGTGAAAGATTGCCTCGATCACTTCTCACCACCCGTTTTCCAATATTCTCGTAGTAACTATTGAAAACGAAAGCAAAATCATCATGGAACAGCTCGTAATTCTTCTTGTGATGTTTCAGAATAAATTCTTCAAAAAACCAGCTGGTATGACCCAAGTGCCATTTTGGGGGAGATACATCCAGGGTGGGTTGAACCACATAATCTTCAATTTCTAAAGGTTTGCATAAGGCCTCGGTATGCTGGCGGGTTTCCAGAAACAGGGAAACGAGGTTTTGGGTTGATATCATAAAAAAGAGTCAACTTTTATGTTAACACCTTAAAGATACGAAAACTTGCTTTTGAAGTTCTTTATGGTTTGTTAAGACTTTTTAGGGCGTCTTTCCGATTGAAGATTTTTCAAGTAGACTGTAAAATCTAAGATGGTGCCATAGTGAACTGGCCTTTTCTCTCCTCTGTGTTCACCAGGTGTAAAGGAAGGTAACAGGGAAGTGATACGTTTGATCTCGTTTTCGAGATGCTGACTTGGAATGGAAGGTTTTATGTTCATGACCTTGCCTTCTTCCGAAATCGTAAAAGTGATCCCCACCTTTCTGTCGCGTTTTGAGAGTACAGACTTGTTGAAGTTTGAGAGTAAAAAGGAATGAATTTTTTCCTGAGTACAACGCTTGCCCTCTGCAATCTCAAGGTCTTCACATCCGGAATATAAGGGGGGAGTTTCCACCTGGTGGAACGGTACATTTGCTCTATTGGGAGCTACTTGTGCTGTAACCAATTGGGCCAGAAATAGAAAAATAGGGATGGCTAGTAAGTATTTCATGGTTTTCGATTTTTCATTAGGGCACAAAAAAAGTGCCAATTTGGTATTTGGCACTTCCTGTTTCTTCGCGGGTGTAAAGGGAATCTTATTTTCCTGTCTTAAAGGTAATGGGTACGGTATATTCCAATGCCTTTGGTTTTCCAGCCATCATGCCGGGTTTCGACATCTTAGGCATGGACATTATATTTCGTTTAGCCTCTTCCTGGAGCAATTTGCTCCCGCCAGACACCCTTTTAATGGCAACAGTACCGTCGGTAGTGATATCGAACACGACCGTTACTTTTCCCTGATCATTATTCTTATATGCTTCCGCAGGGTATTTGAAGTTTTTACCAATGTGTTGCGCTAGTTTTTGCTTAAAGCACGCATTGATTCCAGCTCCGCTTTTGCTTTCACATCCTGGCCAAATGGGAGCAATCTCTTTCATGGTAACCGTATTCTTGTTTACGCTACCCCATTCTTGTGAGAAGCTAATAGAAGTAAAGAGTAAACAAGCGATCAAAAATAAATTTTTCATAAGTAGTTTTTCAGTTAGACCGCTACAGCACCTTTGATGTGCGGATGCGGATTGTAATCGACTAGGGTAAAGTCATCAAATTTAAAGCCAAAGATATCTTTTACTTCGGGATTTAGCAACATTTTTGGTAAAGGCCTTGGTTCTCTGGACAGTTGAAGGTCGATTTGTTCGTAGTGATTGCTGTAAATATGAGCATCACCAAAGGTGTGAATGAAATCGCCGGGTTGGTATCCGCATACCTGTGCCATCATCATGGTGAATAACGCATAGGAAGCAATATTGAAAGGTACTCCCAGAAAAATGTCTGCACTGCGCTGGTATAATTGGCAGGATAGTTTTCCGTTGGCCACATAAAACTGAAAGAAGGCATGACAGGGAGGAAGTGCGGCCTTTCCGTTGGCCACATTTTCGGCAAAGGGTTTGGAGGTGTCTGGCATGACACTGGGATTCCAGGCACTTACTAGCATTCGTCTGCTATCCGGGTTGTGTTTTAGGGTGTGGATAATATCGGAAATCTGATCGATCTCTTCACTGTTCCAGTTCCTCCACTGATGTCCGTATACGGGTCCTAAGTCGCCATTTTCATCCGCCCATTCGTTCCAAATGCGCACTCCATTTTCTTTGAGGTATTCGATATTCGTATCTCCATTCAAGAACCAAAGCAGTTCATATATGATGGATTTTAAATGTAGTTTCTTGGTGGTCACCATGGGGAAACCTTCGCTTAGGTCGAAGCGCATTTGATAGCCAAATACACTTTTGGTACCGGTTCCGGTGCGATCACTCTTCTCGTTACCCTCCGCAAGGACATGTTTAATAAGGTCGTGGTATTGCTTCATCTTCCAGCTTAATTTGAGGCTAAATTTAAAAAATGTACCTAGTTTATTAAACAGATAAAAGCACCACTTATTATAAGTTATTAACCGAGTTAAAATAAGAGGAGAAATGGGATAGCTTTAACCAAGAACCAAGAACCAAGAACCAAGAACCAAGAACCAAGAACCAAGAACCAAGAACCA
>JBCBDM010000072.1:0-16760 GCA_038529705.1 Bacteroidota bacterium | reverse complement strand
CCCTACCACCAATATTAGTTGGCCCTACGAACTCCCAAAGGGGTCCATTGGAACTGCGTTGCAGTTGTTCTTTTTTCCAGGCGACGGCCTCAGAATAGGCTTCTGTGTCAATCTCACCTGTAGGATAGGCACGTTGCATGAACATAAAGTCATGCGGAGTTTCATGATACTCTTCCCTGCTTTTTTCGGAAGGAGGATGAGAACATCCCACCAGGAAGAGTGCGAGTAGCAGTTTCGTAATATTTCGAGTCATAGCACAGCAGTTTGAACCCTAAAGATACTGAAAATACGAATAGACCCCACCTCACAAATAACTCATAAGCAAGGATAAATAATACTAGAAAGCAGGATCACATTTTAATTACACAAAGTGATACTTACTGATTTTCTAAGCCGTATCTTTGTATCACTAGCATCCAAAATATTTCGCATTTGGTAAGGGGAATCATTTATATACTCATTGCTACCTTCGCTTTCGCCTGGATGAATTTGTTGGCAAAATACTTATCTAACCTGCACCCTTTGCAGGTTGTCTTTTTTAGAGCCATAGGCACTTTTGTCTTTATCTTTCCTTACATGCTCTATAAGCGTATCCCGGTAGTAGGGAAGAATGTGTTCTGGTTAAGTATGCGGGGAATTATTGGATTCATATCCTTAGCCATGTTCTTTGTGGTGATTCAGCGTATTCCCTTGGGGTCGGCTATTTCTATAAGATACATCGGCCCTGCCTTCAGTGTTATACTTGCCGTACTCTGGCTAAGAGAAAAGGTGAAATTTTGGCAATGGGTTAGTTTGCTCATTGCAGTGGCTGGTGTTTTTGTTCTGAAAGGCGCAGATCTGCGTATTGACCACCTTAGCTTTGCTTTGGCTTTGTTGTCCGCCATTACAGTGGGTGTGGTATTCACCATTGTTCGTTATTTAGGATCAAAAGAACACGCCCTAACTATCATTAACTATTTTATGGTCGCCTCTATCGTTGGAAGCTTGTTCTTTGTTCAAAGTTGGCGAATGCCAGAAGGGCAGGAATGGATTTGGGTTAGCAGTATTGGAATCCTTGGATTGATTGGTCAGGTATTCATGACAAGGGCCTTTCAATTGGCGGATACCAACACCATTGCGCCTTTTAAATATATGGAACTTGTCTATGCGCTTCTGTTGGGATTGTTATTCCTAAAAGAAGAACACACCACCTACGGACTCATTGGAATGGCTTTGATTATTGTGGGAATGATCTTAAATGTCTATATCAAAAAGAGAGCTCAAAACAGGAAGTCTTAGTTTTTCCTAGTTAGACAAGGTGAAATTATAAACGATCTTTCCTATTTGCTTGGCAGGTGCATTGGAATCTGCATTGAATTTTGTAGCCAGGGCTGCTCGTTTAGCGGGATCTAATAAACACTTAGAGTTATTGGTTGTCCCTCTTACCCCAGGAGTAGCACTGATAACACGTCCGGAGCGATCTACTTCTATACTTACTACGACCTTTCCTGCTTCATTACATTCCTGAGTTTCCTTGGCTTTTTTAGTAGCTTTTCTTCCACCCAGGCGATAATTACCGTCACCGTCGAGACCTACTCCATTACCGTAATAACTTTTGGCATTGGGATCACCATTAGGATTCCCCTTGTCTCCGGCTTTGTCATCATTCCCCTCACTTCCCTGGGCAGTTCCATCGCTTTTTGGACCATTGATTAAACTGGACAAGGCATCCGAAGTGGATTTGTCCGGTTTGGGCTCTACCTTTTTTGGAATTTCTTTCTTAGGTTTCTCTTTGGGCGTTTCTTTAACCTCTTCCTTTTTCTTTTCCTCCTTCTTGATCACCGGAGCCTCCTCGCTATCTTGAGTTACCACCTCCTCCTTGATCTCCGTTTTGGTTTCCGGAACGGGTTCCGGAGTGGTTTGTTTGGGCGCAGTCTTTATAGGCTCATTAGGCTGAACATTCCCTTTTCCATAATCTGTAGTACCAAAATTCACGGCAATTCCGTCCTCGGGTGGTGGATCCAGATAGGTAAATCCGAAAAAGAACAACAATATGAGTATGATCACGTGCAGGATTACCGTGATGCGCATGCTCTTTCTCTTATGTTCAGTGTCTACTAGACTCATTTTATTAGACTGTGAGATGTTAGATTTGAGATATTAGACTCAAAATTTATTCCAAATGTGTTATTCGGGACTGACCCCTAACACGACTTTAATATTGTTCTTATTACAAATGTCCATTATATTAATGACCTTGTTTATTTCGGTATTATCTGCAGCTCTTACTATAACGGTTAAATTACCATCTTCCTTATAAGTAGCGATCAACTTTTCTTCTAATTTATCTTCGGCCACTTCGGTGCCATCAATATAAAAATGTCCGTCCTTATCGATAATTAAATCAATTTTCTCGCCTTTAGTAGTGGGCTCTGTAGGCACAGAAATTTTCAAGTCTGTCGATTCTACAACGCTCAAATTTGGTCTTACAACGATTCCAACCAACATAATAATTCCAATGGCGGCAGCAATACTAATAAAAATCGACTTTTTCATCTCTTAATACCACAACTCGCGTTAGGCACTCCTATGCTCTCTTCAAGAGCTAGGGGTGCGAAGGATGGTAGCGGCATCCTTTTTATGTCAGTTCGAGCGCAGTCGAGAACCATAAAAAGATACAGCGGACAGCCCGACCCTCCGAAGCTGGCCATTGAGCTTGCCGAAATGTAGCGAAGGAGGGGAACGCCCCAATTAATTAGGACGCACTGCCAACACTACTTTGAAATCGTTCTTATTAGCGATATCCATGACAAAAACAGCATCTTCGATAGGCACTCCTTCTTCCGCACGAAGAATAATAGTGGGCTCGTCCTGGCCCGCCAATACCGCCTGTAATTCCTTAGCTATATTATATTCGCTAACGCGTTCTTTATTTACGTAATAAGCGCCATCCTTGGTAATACTCACTGAGGCCTTCTGCTGATTGGTCGACTTTCCTTTTGCCTTTGGTAAAATGAGGTCCAACGCATCCGGTGTGATCGCAGGAGATGTTAGCAAGAAAAACACGAGCAGCAGAAATACGATATCTGTCATTGAGCTCATGCTAAACTCCGGGCTTACTTTATTTCGTCCTCGCAAATTCATTAGGCGGGTTCATTTAACAGGTCTAAAAAGTCTACTGCGGTCGCTTCCATCTGGTGTACCACTTTATCTGTTCTCACCACCAAATGGTTATAGCCCATATAGGCGATAATCCCAACGATCAAACCAGCCACTGTGGTAGTCATGGCTGTGTAGATTCCTTCTGCAAGGGTTCCCATTTCGGCCTGACCACTACTGGTAGCTAATTGGTGGAAAGCCAGTACCATCCCGATCACAGTTCCAAGGAAACCAATCATGGGTGCCGCCCCGGCTACCGTTGCTAAAATACTTACATTCTTTTCCAGTTTATAAACCTCCAAACGCCCTGCATTTTCTATGGCCGTGTTAATATCGTCCAAAGGACTTCCAATTCGGGAGATTCCTTTCTCTGTGAGACGAGATACGGGGCTATTTTGGGCAATACATAGTGATTTGGCGCCCTGGATATTTCCAGTAGAGACATGATCTTTGATCTGGTTCATAAAATTACTGTCCACCTTAGACGCCGCCTTTATGGCGAATAAACGCTCAAAATAGATGTAAACCGCTACGAACAATAAGACAAAAAGGACCGCGATAATCACTTGGCCTCCAATTCCACCGTTCATTAATAGCTCCATTATGGAGAGGGTCTTTTCGGTTGCCTCGGGTTCTAAACCTTCCAAAGCTTCCTCAGTCCCATCCTGAAAAAAGAAGTTAAGCATAAGTGTCGTTGATTTTAGTTATAAACGGGTTAAGTAATTATAAATTGTGAGGGGCTAAAAAACATAGGCCTTAAAAGCCAGGAATACCGCAGCACCTGCCAGGAAGCCTATGAAGGCCAACCAGGCTACTTTTCTTAAGTACCAAATGAAGTCGATCTTCTCCATTCCCATGGCAGCAACACCGGCTGCAGAACCAATGATGAGCATACTTCCTCCGGTTCCTGCGCTATAGGCAATAAAATGCCAAAGCGGGGAATCCATGGGCGAATCATACATTCCTATGGACGCCGCGACTAACGGAACATTGTCGATAATAGCCGAAAATACCCCCAATAACATGACCACTACATCCTGATTTGGAATGGCGCTTTGCAATACCTCGGCCAGATAACGAAGGGTCCCAACCGGGTCTCCATTCTCTGCGACACCGTACACTAAGCTTTCCAATCCGGCCACCGCCATCAGGATTCCCAGGAAAAACAGAATACTGGAGATCTCAATTCTGGATAGCGCCTTATGTGCAGAATACAGATGTCTTCTTTCTTTGCTGAAATCCTCCTCCGGATGGATATATTCGGAAACCAACCACACAACTCCCAGGGCAAACATCATCCCAACATAAGGTGGCAAATGAGTAAGTGTCTTAAACACAGGTACCGAAACGATCATCCCCAGGCCTAAGAACAACATGGTACGACTACTCAATAACTTTTCTGCCACCACGTCTTCGGTGGTATCTACTTCAATATTTCCTCTAAAAGGTTTGAGGTAACTGGCGACAAAAAATGGGAGCACAAAACAGGCAATGGATGGAAGTACCACCCACTTTATCAAGCCCATGGCAGTTACTTTATTAGCAATCCAAAGCATGGTGGTGGTTACATCTCCAATGGGCGACCAGGCTCCACCGGCATTGGCGGCGATCACCACCATAGCAGCAAACCACAACCGTTCATTTTTGTTTTGTATAAGCTTTCGAAGCAAAGTTACCAGTACAATGGTAGCTGTAAGATTATCTATGATGGCGGATAGAATAAACGCTAAAATCCCGATGATCCATAGCAATCTCTTCTTACTCTTGGTTCTAACGGCTCCTTTAAGGACTTCAAATCCTCGGTGCAGATCGATGATCTCCACGATAGTCATGGCACCGATCAGGAAAATGAGAATTTCTGCCGTTTTCCCTAAATGATGTAGGAGTGTATTTTCAAAACCGTGATGTCCTTCATCTCCTCCCAAATGACTAAACACCTGCTCATGAGTGTCGATCACATTAAACCATCCGCTGTTGAAGCCGACGGCCAATACTGCCCAAATTAAAGCCGCCATAATCAAGGCGGGCACAGTTTTATCTAATTTCAAAGGATGTTCCAGCGTTATTGAGAGATATCCAATAACGAAGATGAGGATGATAATCGACTCCATAGATTGGCGGGATTAGTGAGTGGTTTTTCTGAAATTTAAAAATAGGGTAAATAGATTGAATAACCATAAAAAATACCTCCATTGAATGGTATTTTTTTAACAAGCGTATTCAAGGCTCCAGACAGCCATATTTAATTACACCAGTTGTTTTAATGCAAGTTCAAAAGCTGTTTTGCTAATATTAACTTTGGAATTTCGGCTATTATAGGCATCCTGAATCGCCTTTCGGATGATATTTGAGGTATCTTCAAAAATGGCATCATCGGTCATTTGTACCTTACGCTCCATGAAATAGGCAAAGACCCGAGCCATTCCACAATTCGATATAAAGTCCGGAATCAGGCTTACACGCTCATCTGTGTACTCCATGATAGGTCCAAAGAAGATCTCCTTGTCGGCAAAAGGTACATTGGCACCACAACTAATCACTTCCAATCCGGAATCGATCATCGCCGTGATCTGGTCTTTTGTAATCAAACGAGAAGCCGCACAGGGTGCGAAGATTTCGGTCTGAAGCGTCCAGATGCGTTCGTTCATTTGATCGAACGGAATGATATTATCTACCTTTAAATTGTTTCCTTTCTTTTGAAGGAACATCTCTTTGATGTCCTCCAAAGTGAATCCATCTTCATTGATCACTCCACCCAAACGGTCGATGATCCCCACAATCTTGGCGCCCATCTGCGCCAAATAGTAAGCAGCCGCCGCCCCTACATTACCAAACCCTTGCACAATGGCACGCTTCCCTTCCACATTGCCTCCATAGATATCGTAATAATGGCGCACCGCTTCGGCCACCCCATACCCTGTAATCATATCGGCCACCGTATATTTTCTGGAAAGGTCTGGCGAGTAGTTTGGATTTTCAATTACCTTAATCACGCCTTGACGCAACTGACCAATCCGATTGATCTTATCTGCCTCCGTAGGGGTAAAATGACCATTAAAAACCCCTTCTTGCGGGTGCCATACACCGCTTTGTTCTGTAATGGGTATCACTTCGTGAATTTCATCTACATTGAGATCCCCTCCAGTTCCATAATACGCCTTCAAGAGTGGTGAAACTGCCTTGTACCATCGCTCCAACACTCCTTTTTTACGTGGGTCATGCGGATCGAAATTGATCCCCGATTTAGCCCCGCCTATAGCAGGTCCGGACACCGTGAACTTCACCTCCATGGTCTTGGCCAGGGACAACACCTCGTTTTGATCCAGTCCGGGACGCATACGGGTTCCGCCCCCGGCAGCACCTCCTCTCAGAGAATTAATCACAGTCCATCCTTCGGCTTCCGTTTCCGGATCGTTCCAATGGAATACAATTTCGGGTGCTTTGTTCTCATACTTAGAGAGAAGTTCTTTCATTTTCATGGGTACGTTGCTTTTGGTTGAAAATAGTGAGCGCGCTCAACCTAGTTTGAAGACGCGATGGCATTCCTTCATTAAATTTTCGGAATACGATGGCAAAGATAGAAAAGTTGGTTGGGGTATGGAAGCATGCTCTTGAGAAAGATTCTGCGAACTCAATCCATAAAGACCACCCCACTGGAATGATCCCTACTCGCACCGGTAACACTCGCCAAACAATTTATCTTATCCCTCAATTTTAGGACCCCAAGTAAACCAAAAACCAGAGCTTCCTTAAACTCAAGTAATTGAGCCTCTGGCACCACCATATTGACATCTTTATGAAATCGAATTCGCTCTAATAAAAAGTCGTTATAAGCTCCGCCTCCAGTGACTAGAACCGACGTTCCTTCTCGAAACTGACTTTCCAATTGTATGGCAACATGTTCCGTAAAAGTGGCGAGTATATCTTTGGGGGTTGAACCCGATGCGGTCAATATTGGAAACACCCTTTTCTGCACCCACTCCAACCCTAAGGACTTGGGAGCCGACTGCTTGTAGAACTCCAAAGCGTTCAGTTGATGAAGTACATCCTCCTGAACCACCCCTTCCGATGCCAGTGCACCTCTATCATCATAAGGACAACCCATTTGTTGCGCATATCGGTTCAACACGATATTTACCGGACATATATCATAGGCCATTCGTTCTTCTCCTTTTTCAAAAGAGCAATTGCCAAAACCCCCTAAATTCAGACAGTAATCGTAATCTCCGAAGAGCAATCGGTCTCCCATGGGCACCAAAGGAGCTCCTTGTCCGCCCAAGGCAACATCCTGCACCCGAAAATCACATACAACCTTCTGCCCCGCCCATTTGGCAATCTCCGGCAGATTTCCAATTTGTAGGGTCACCCCTTTTTCAGGTTGATGCAAAATAGTATGTCCGTGACTGCACACTGCATCGAGCCGGGTTATTTGGTTTTTATCAACAAACCCTCTAATAATACCTCCCAGGTACTCTGTATATTCCTTATCTAGTGTAGCCAACCTCCCTTTCGAAAAGTGCACCGCTTCGCGGAGTCGGGATTCCCAGATTTCATCATAGGGAATGGTCTCGGCGACGCCCATACGGTAGTTCCATATACCTTCTTCAGAAAGCACAAAGAAGCACTCGGCCAAATCGATCCCATCGAGAGAAGTACCACTCATGACACCCAGGACCTTATAGTTGTTTTTAGCCATAGATGTAAAGATAACCAACATCCCCCTAACCCCCTTCAAAGGGGGAATTATTTTCCTTAAAAACCAATGATTTCTCATCAATTCAAAGTAAATACCCTATGACAGCTTCTAAGCTTATGAAATTTGGAATTTGTGGTTTGTTATTTGCCCTCAAAGGGCTATCTTTGCACACCCTTACGAAAACGATTTAGAATCAAACCCATAAACGATGGATTTTACTCTTTCTGAAGAACACCTAATGATACGCGACGCAGCTCGCGATTTCGCAAAAACAGAATTACTTCCAGGCGTTATCGAACGCGACAACAAACAAGAATTCCCAACCGAACAGGTAAAAAAAATGGGAGAACTTGGTTTCCTTGGAATGATGGTAGACCCCAAATACGGTGGTGGCGGTATGGATACCGTATCCTATGTTTTGGCGATGGAGGAACTGAGTAAAATAGACGCCTCGGCTTCTGTGATTGTTTCCGTAAATAACTCTCTGGTATGCTATGGACTTCAAGCCTATGGTTCGGAAGAGCAAAAACAGAAATACCTTACCAAATTAGCGACCGGAGAATCCATTGGAGCTTTCTGCCTCAGTGAGCCGGAAGCAGGAAGTGATGCTACCTCTCAAAAGACAACCGCCATCGACATGGGTGATCACTATCTTTTGAACGGTACCAAGAACTGGATCACCAATGGGGGAACAGCAGACTACTATCTGGTGATTGCTCAAACCGATCGAGAAAAAAAACACAGAGGGATCAACGCCTTCATTGTAGAAAAAGGATGGGAAGGTTTTGAGGTGGGCCCTAAAGAAGATAAATTGGGAATTCGTGGAAGCGACACTCACTCTCTAAATTTTAACGATGTAAAGGTTCCCAAAGAGAACAGAATTGGAGAAGACGGATTCGGATTCAAATTCGCCATGAAGACCTTGAGTGGCGGACGCATTGGAATTGCCGCCCAAGCCCTTGGAATTGCTTCCGGTGCCTACGAGCTGGCCAAAGAGTACTCCAAAATCCGTAAGGCTTTTGGCACTGAGATCTCTAACCATCAAGCCATTGCTTTCAAATTGGCAGACATGTATACGGAGATCGAAGCAGCACGTCATCTGGTGATGAAAGCTGCCTGGGATAAAGACAACGGCAATAATTATGATATGAGCAGTGCTGTGGCCAAGCTGTATGCCAGTAAAGTGGCCATGGAAGCCACAGTGGAAGCCGTACAAATCCATGGTGGAAACGGTTTCGTAAAGGAATACCACGTAGAACGTTTGATGCGCGATGCTAAGATCACTCAGATCTATGAAGGGACCAGTGAGATCCAAAAGATCGTAATCTCCAGAGGTTTGTTGAAAGACTAATTGCGGTGGCTTCGATACACTAAAGCCTTGCTTTAGCACTCAGCCACCTAACAGCCAGATTATCTTGCCCGGCCAAAAAAGCCGGGTTTTATTTTACCATTTGAGGACTATGAGTGATTTGCGCAGCAAATCGTATCGAAGAGCCGACCATGGGTTCGATTTTTTGTTTATGGCAAGCCTCTCGGTTCCACCTCGTGGCCGCGCTATTCGCTTTTACTCCTCGTGACACTCCGGGGTAACCGCTACTATCGCTCTTGCGGCCTGGCTTGTAACAAAACTTCCGGGATTGCGACGAATAAGGAGCAGCTATTGAAAAACACCACTTAAATTTCAGAAAATCGGTTTCTCAACTCGATTTTTTTACCGAAATTGAAACTCCAAAATTTTTTGGCCTGCCACGAGCAGGCTTTTCAACGAATAATAACCATTAAAAATAGCCATACCTATGTCCGATGATTTTGATTTATTAGAAACCGAAGACTCCTCCTCCAAACAAGAGAAAGTAGAAGTTAATTGGGGGAAAGCCGTGGACCAAATGAAGTCCAAGCTTGCGCAAGAGGACGATCCAGAGATGCGTCAGAAAATATTGAATGCCACCCTGGACGATGTGGTAGGCATGGCCGAAAAGGACAGAACGTCCTTGTTGGATGCCATTAAAGACCTTACCGACTATCAGGATGAAGTAGGAATTATCTTCGAAAAGTTCTCTACCCTTAACGCCGCCGAGCAAAAAGTAATCGACGATGCACAGAAAGCATTGGATCGGGCTCGTATGGAATTGGAAGATGCCGAAAATGTAAAGGACAACTGGTGGAACAACCTCTGGGGTCGTAAGTCCAAGATCAAAAAACGTCAGGCCGAACTGGAAGCAGCGCAAAAAGTGCGAGACGGAGCCGACCTGAAGGCGAAACAAATGTTCCAGGAGCGTATTGAAACAGCCGATATCCAAACCTTGTTAAGTGAACTTTCCTATAAGAGCCAGGCGGCTGTTACCCGTTTAAAAAACAGGGAAGTAGAGATCAAGGAAGTAGAGGACAAATTGCAGGACGCTATCGTGGAAGCCAGTAAGAACCACACCAAAGCCCTTGAAAAGAAAAAGGAAACCGAAGAAAAACTGGAAGAGCAGTATGCCATCTTGAAGCAAGCGCGCCAAGCATTGGAAGAGATCTCAGACAAACAGTCAACGGAATACAGTGAGGCCATTGGTAAGATCACGGAGATCGAACAAAAAGTGGAAGAACTGGAAGGATTGAAGAACGCCTACACCACTCTAGCGGCGAGTAAGGATAGCTTTGTGCACAAACACAATCTTACCATCAAAGTACTTACGTCCTTAAGAAGCAATTTACAAACGCATCGCGCTAAGCTAAAAAGTGATACGGACGAGCGACTTAAATACTACGACGGATATGTGGTTGCCTTAAAGGCGAGAACCGATCAGGAGTTTGCGGCCATCCTTGAACACCTAGGTGTGAAGACCGATGAGCACATTGGACAAACCCTGGCTTCCATGCACTCGGCCAGTGCTAGAGCCCGTCAGGAAATGATGGATAATATCCCGGTACATGAAAAAGTAATGCAGGGGGTATACAGTAGCTATGCCGAGGCCTTGCAGGAGATCCGTGAAAAGGATGGTGAAATCCAAAAGGACTTTGCTAATCGGTATGGAATCGATATGAAAGAAATCTTCGAAGAGTACTATGCCAGCGATGGAAATGCGCCTTCAGGAGATCCATCCGGAACCCCCGATGAGCCCGCACCTTCCGGTGGTGGAGATGATGATCTACTAGGATAAAAAACCTGTCAGGTCGAGCACACTTGAAACTATTATAAATAGACCTCCTCCTTCGAGGTCTCGACTGCGCTCGACCTGACTTACCAGCAATAAACTTCAGAAACATTAACAATGCCCATTAACCAAATAGTCACCCCTTTAGACAGCGCTGTTCTGGAGAACAAAGAGCAGTATGAGATCTATTTTAAGATCGTAAACCATGCCTTTACCGAAATGGTGAAGAATATGGAGGTGAATGATATTTGTAATGCATTGGAGGTATCCTTTTTCAACCAGTATTGTGAATTGTTGATCTATTCGCTGGAAGCCTTTAGAGTGAAGTACCTGTTCGATGAGGAGGAAAAGATGAAAATAGACCTAACAGAGTCGGGATTCCCCAATTATCTGGAGTTTCGATACCTCATCAATGATCTCGCCCTTAAGAATGAACACATTAGCAAACTTCCAAAGCCTGAAAAGCTGAAGGAAGAGTTCTTAGAAAGTTTATTGAAATACAAAGAACCTGTTGCCAAACGCAAACTGGAACAGGCCGCTTCCATTGTTTACTATACCTCGGTAGAGAAGAATTATATCTTCCGAAGGTTTATCCAAGGGAAGATTCTGAAGATCGAAAATAGCCAGGAGGCAGAGTATCTTGTTAGCTGGTCTTTTTATGATGTCACGCACAACCGGCCGTTCATTTGTTTTATGTACTTCGACCTCTACAAAACCACGGTAGAAGAGTACACCAAGGAGATTTATGAAATCCTGGAAAAAACCGCAGATCGAAACATGAGCCTGGATATGATGGCCTATGCCATCGACAAGAAATTACCTAAAGTCTGGCCGAAGAAGCTACGCAAAATAGATCTGGGGCCCTTGCACAATGTCTTTGCCAAGGATGAACTGGAAATTACCCATGTAGTCCTGGAAGGAATTATCAACAAAGCCTTGAAACTGTCAAGTTATGCGCTGTCCATATCCATAGAAGAGATCAATTCCACGGATACTTTTGAACAGGGTGGCTTTTTCAGTAAACAGTACCTTCAGGTTTGGGAAGCGAAAAAACCAGAGAAATATGTATTCTCCTCACATCGGGTCATGCAATTATTGTACGACAAGATCCCGGAAACCATCAATACGTTGACCAAAGAACCTATCGAAATACCTGCACTAACCTTATAATATGGAGCACAACACCACATTTCCTATAAAGAATTCTGAACTCGCCACCCTAAGAGACGAAGCTACTTCTTATCTCAAGGGGGTGCAATGGGATCAGGGCATGAAAGCCAAGAATCGCGATAAAAACGGTAAAGATGAATCTATCCTACTTTATCTTTCCAAAGCGACCAATGGTGGGAATGCTACGACGGTCACATCAGTGTCCAAATCGGTATTGGGATTGAAGAAACGGCTCCTGCCGGACTCCGTGGCCATTCCGTTGCATTTGAATCAAGCGCTATACGCGCTTCAGGAAGGGATCACCATGGGAATTTGGTTGCGTGACAGCTATTACGACGCATCCGGACTGAGTAGTCTTAACGAGCGTAAATCCTCATTGGATGGCTCCCAGCGCAGGGAATTCGATTCCAAGCAGCATACCGCTACGGCCTTTATGCTTTTTGGCATGGCTTGCCGTATATTATTTGAATTGAAGCCCAAAGCTTCGGACGATCTAAGTGTGCTTCAGAACAAATTTGCCGGAATCCCGGAACTATCCTTCATGTCTCCGTTGAAGGGAATTTCTTGTGCCTTGTTCTATTACGATAAATACCTCAACCACCCTGAGATCATTACCAAAGACAAGGACGTGGTCGACTTTACCGTCGTGTATTTTGAAGCCATTATAGCCGAAATCCAATTGCGATTGGGTTCTCTGGAACATACGGAGGTCATTACCGATAGAACGTACAAACTCGAGAACAGCGAATTTGCTGTTTCCGGATGGGAGAATGTTTTTGAGGGGACCGCGGTGAGTGTAGAATTCAATAAGATACAATTTGAACAAATTGTAGGGAACCGCGATGCCAAGCACTTCGCGCGAAGGCTTACAGAACGATTAATGAGCTACGACTTTACCGCCAAGAAAAATCCGTTTCAGGAATTGGGCGGTTTTATGCCGGTCTTCATGGGCTATGGAATTCCCGGGACTGGAAAGAGTATGTTGATCGCAGCCATTGCCACTCGGCTCAAAGCACATTGCGACAACTTAGATATTCCATTCTTGTTTCACCCTATGCCAGATACCTTAATCTCTACCTTTCAGGGAGGATCTGCAGAAAAGATGGTACAGTGGATGAAACCCTTACAAGACCCAACCAAGTTGATCTTTGCACCCATTGATGATGCCGAGAATAACTTACAGGAAAGAACGGCCCAAGGCGTTTCTGCCGGGGTAAAAGAAGTAATTGGAGTATTTCTAAGATACACGGAAGGTGCCTATGCAGTGAACTACGGAAATAGCTCTATTGGACTCTTTACCAACTTGCCGGAGATGCTGGACAAAGCCGTGATCTCCCGAGTTCAGGGAAGATTTAAAATAGACGGAGCTCGCACCATTCCGGATTTTGTAGATCAGGATTATTTGTGGTGGAGTAAACTCGATGAAACCATGCCCGGTTTTGTGAATATGAAGGATCCTTCGGATTATAAATACCTGAGCGAACAAGGACTGGCTAAAAATCTGGGAGAGATCTTACAACAAGCTGAAAAACCTTCAGAAGAAAGAGTGCTGGAAATATATGATACGGCGGAAGCCAAGTTCAAGGATACGGAACATTTATTCTACGCCGAACTATATCAAAACATTCAGAAGGCATTTCCTTTCTTCTCTTCCCGAGACATCAGAAATATACAAAGTGCGGTTTCGTTACGCTTAACCGACTTCGACCTGCCCGAGGATTGGTTCGAAAATCCGGAGACCTACTTCAAAAAGGATTACGACACCAAGTTTGGAATGCTGCAGGAATTAATGAAGGCCAATATGAAAGGCTTGAACTTTAGTGATATTAGACGGCAGGAAGTAGTTCGATATCTCGATAATGTGGCAACCATAGCGGACACCGACTTTAAGCGTAAAGTGGATGCTCGAGTAAACGATATGAATATCCAAATGGAGGCCAGAAGGCAATTTGAAGAGAACGGAGATTAAATTGAGAGATTCCCGCTGATGTGGGCTATGAATAGAGTTACCCGCCTACGCGGACAATAAATATGGACAAATTAAAAGCAGCAGGATTATTTGGAGGAGCCCTGGTTCCGGTTTCAGGTTCGTTGGCAAAACGCTACAACGGCTGCCTGAAAATGTTGGGATTAAAACCCACAGAACTTACTCATTTCTCTGTGGATGGAATGGGCTGGAGTCCGGAGGTTTCAGAAGAGAAAAAAGACGCCTACTACCTTAATATTGGTGAAGCCAACAGTAACGCTATTATCATCTCCCCTGCGCAAAAAGGGAAGCCTGTTCATATGCCTTTCCACAGTTTTGATCGAGATATTATGACGGCGATCTTCGCGGCTTACGAAAAGGAAATTCGGGATATCACCAAAGACTCGGCCATCTGTGTACATCTGGATCAGAGTATTGATGCTTATTATGAACCCTTCGACCTGCTGCGATATAAGCAACTTTCCGTGAGTTTTCGTTTGCTCAACAAGCTGGAGCAAAAACAAAAGGAACAGCTAGAACTGGTGGAACTGTTCGAAACCGGGAACAATTTTATAGATCGAGGTATTCACAACAAGATATTGGAATCTGCCAAGAAATACGGAGACCTTAGGCAACGCAAACTCCAACTGGAACCGATAACATTGGACATCAAATCCTTTTACACCAAGGCCTTTGGCGGGATCTTTGTCTTACGAGATTTTATTACGGATATTATTGTATTCGAAGAGATGGACGTATTCGAAAAGGCCATTAAAAATACCGTTCACGAAGTTTCTCTTTTTCATATAAGTCATAATGAGCTTACCTCCACCCTGGTGAATCATATGATCGCAGCCTTTGACATCCGGAAATCGGCTAAAACCAAGCGCTATGAACGAATCAAGAAACATCTTTTCGTAAAGCATCTCAAGGATATTGAGCATCCGTTGCACGAGGTATTGGAGAGTCCGTTTCTCTTTAAAAAGTATCTCAATACCCTGGAAACGGAAACCCGAAAGAAGGTAATGAGTGTTGAGTTGTACAACCAACGAAAGATCGTAGAACGCGACCTTAACATGGAAGAAGTAGTGGATATACAATACACCAAAGCACTATTGGAACCGCATTCTTCGCTCGAGGATGAATTGAGAGAATTGATATGGACCCTACTTACCAAAGTAGCGCCCAAAGACCCTTTGCATTTATACTGGTATGACAAGGAACAATTTTACCGGATCTATACCGACTGGGAACCTTCTTACAGAGAATGGGTTATAAATTGTATCTTGGAGAATAACGAAAACTAACGATTATGACTATTGAGATCATTGTATTTATTGCGTCCATCCTATTTGGGATCGTCTTATACGTAAGAGAGTCGAAGAACAACAATGTATATCGATTCTTTAACAAATTAATGCATTCCAAGGAACTACAGATGGCCGACTTCAACAAGAAGGGATTCGTACACCAACAGTCCTTCCTGATGCGACTGGTCTGGATAAGTCTTTTCTTTTTGTTGGCAGCGATCATTGTAAGCTTTGTAACTCCTGTGAACGGTTTCTATGTACAGTATTTTGTGTCGGCTATTGTAGGAAGTTTGATAGGAACTTATATTGCCTCTATGTTCTTTGCCACTTCAAAAGGGTTGAAAAAGGAAAACATTGAGAAGGCCATCGAAAAGGGTAAGGATTTTATTGGGGAATTAACAGAAGGAGAAGACATGACTATCGAAGTAGAAGCCACCGATGTTCCTGAACCACTGGAAGCCAAAGCCGAAGAACCCGAACCGCCCAAGAAAAGTGCAAGAGATCGCTTGAAGGACAAAGGGATGATTAATTGATAAGGAATAAATGAGTAATAAAAGATTCCGTGTCAAGCACGGAATGACAAGTAACAGCTTTGTCATGCTGAACTCGATTCAGCATCTAAAATAACTGACCTATGATAAAAAGATACTGGCAAAAAGGACGCAAACAAAAAGTAATTACCGTTGTAATTTCCTTGGCCCTACTCATTGCTCTATTCGTTTTACGCGATGATTATCAGCCTGCCTTGTTATTCCTACGGAAGTACATATTCCTCATACTTATTGGGCTTCTCTTTCTAGTATTTACCATTACCAAATTCAGAAAGGCACCAAGTGCTGGCAGAAGAATACTGATCTTACTAGGTATTATCGCCTTCTTTGCGACTGGCTGGTATTTTGGGAATCAACTGAAGCTGTATCAATTCATGCAGAGCTACAACATTTACGGAGACCTGAATAAAGTGGAGATCCATGAACTTCCTCTTACTCAAAACGAGCGTATTCAGCCGTTGAACAACATACTTACCATGGCTTATGAGAGTGTGGGCGAAACCCAGGAAGTGACCGTACCGCACCTTATAAGAGTAGACAGCACCAACCAATGGACCATGGCCGTGCAGCCTTCTAAGGAGTATACCTGGCAACGCATGAACGACAATACCGAAGAGCTATTCACGGTGGAAAGCACTTCTCCATTCCCAAGATTTTCGGGCGACAATAGAATTCCCGTGGTCTTTGAAATTGGGCAGTCTATGGCCTTTAGCCGAAACACCTACAACGCAGTAGTGCAGCGCTTTAATTTATTTCAATTGTTTACCCTGGAACCCAGCGATGTGTTCT